>JAAYXE010000086.1 GCA_012516075.1 Chloroflexota bacterium
AGTCGTTCACTCGAGACAACATGATAGAGCCAGAATAAAGGGGGCCGGTTTCCAGAGACAAAACTCTGCCAAACCCGGCCTTCAGTTTTTGCTGTTTCCTGCAGTCTCTGCAGTACGGCTCGTCTTAATGCTGCTCCTGAGCGGTCTAATTGCTGGCTGCAGCCAGGCACAGGGATTCCAGCCACTGACGCCTGCACCCATCTCACAGGTCGTCCTGCCCACCGCTGCCCCCACCAGCATCCCTACAGCCGTTCCCACCTTTACTCCATCTCCAACACCAACGGCTGCGCCTTCATCCAGCCCAACCCCCACCCCACTGAGCTGCTGGCAGGAGGGAGGCGAGATGGTTGTTGACCAGCTGCGCACTTCACTTCTGCCCCTGCCGCTGGAGTACCGGGTATATCTCCCCCCTTGTTATCAGGAAGAACCCGAGCGGCGCTATCCGGTGCTGTATCTGATCCATGGACAGAGTTACACCGATGACCAGTGGGACCGCTTAGGGGCAGACGAAGCTGTCGACCGGCTGGTGGCTGAGGGGGAAGTCTCACCTTTTATTATCGTCATGCCGCGCGACCGAAACTGGGCACAGCCCTCTCAGGATCCTTTCGGGCAGGTCGTGGTTGAAGAACTGATCCCCTTCATCGACGAAAACTACCGCACACTGCCGCAGCGCGAATACCGGGCTGTCGGCGGTCTTTCCCGTGGGGCTGCCTGGAGCGTTCACCTGGGGCTGTCCCGGTGGGAGCTGTTCGGCTCCATTGGCGCCCACAGCCTGCCGGTATTCTGGGAGGACACCCGCTACCTGCGCACCTGGCTGGACACCATCCCACGCGAGTCCCTGCCGCGCATTTACATGGACACGGGTGAGAAAGATTACCTGATCCGCTCTACTCTCTGGTTTGAAGAACTTTTAACCGAGAAAAGCATCCCTCACGAGTGGTATTTATTCTCCGGTTATCACGAAGAAGCCTACTGGGCATCGCATATTGAGCAGTATATCCGCTGGTATGCACAGGAGTGGTAAATTCACCGCCACCCGACCCGCCTGCTTCCAGCAAAGAGTGTGCGTGATATAATTTCCGCCATGGCACTGACAATTGAAGAAGTAGAACATATTGCAGAACTTGCCCGGCTGAAGCTCAGCGATGACGAAAAGAAGCGCTACCGCGAGCAGCTCTCGGCCATTCTGGATTACGCGGGCCGTCTGCAGCAGTTGAACACCGCTGATATCCCGCCGACGTCCAGTGTTTTACCGGAACGGAGTGTGCTGAGGCCAGATGAGTCGCGTCCCGGCCTCACGCCTGAAGAACTGCTGCAGAACGCCCCGGAAGCTGAAGACGACCAGTTTCGTGTTCCACCTGTTCTGGAATAATCGCCTGCAATAACCTCTTTTCGTTACCGGTTTCAAATGGGTTATATCGTCGGCGCGGAAGCCCGGGGAGTTTCGGTTTCTCAGTTCCGCGCCGTTTTCTTTGACCAATCCAGGTGAGGGATCATGACCAATCTGATCGATTTGACAGTACTCGAAGCCGCGCGAGGGCTGCGCAGCGGCGATTTTTCCAGCCGTGAGCTGACAAAGGCCTTTCTGGACCAGATTGACCGCCTGGACGGAGATCTGCATGCATTCCTGACCCTGACCCCAGAATTGGCCCTTCAGCAGGCAGAAAAAGCCGATGCGGCCCTGGCAGCCTGGAGGAAGGATCCATCCAGCCCTCTTCCGGCTCTGATTGGAATTCCCATCGCGGTAAAAGATGTCCTCTGCGTTGCCGGCGTACCCTGCACCTGCGGCTCACGCATCCTGGAGGGCTTCCGGCCCCCGTTCAACGCCACCGCAGTAGAGCGTTTGCTGGCCCGGGGCATGGTGATTCTGGGAAAGACCAACACCGACGAATTCGCCATGGGCTCGTCAACCGAGAACTCCGCCTACGGCCCGACTCACAATCCCTGGGATCTGGATCGCGTGCCGGGCGGCTCAAGCGGCGGCAGCGCCGCTGCAGTGGCCGCACGTATGGCGCCGGCAGCTCTGGGGACGGATACCGGCGGCAGCGTGCGCCAGCCGGCATCTTTCTGCGGCGTCACCGGCCTGAAACCTACTTACGGCCGTGTTTCTCGCTATGGGCTGGTGGCTTACGGTTCCTCGCTGGATGTCGTAGGAGCCTTCGGGCGCAGCGCTCGCGATGTGGCCGCGGTATTCACACAGATGGCCGGCCCCGACCCGCTTGACTCCACATCGGTGGATCTGCCGCTGCCTGATATCAGGCTGGATGACGTTGATAATCTCTCCGGCCTGCGCATCGGCGTACCGCAGGAATATTTCATTGAGGGGATCCAGCCGGAAGTGGAGGCCGGCGTCAGGCAGGCCGTGCGTGTGTTCGAGTCTCTGGGCGCGGAGGTCAAATCCGTCAGCCTGCCCCACACCGAATATGCCCTGCCGGTTTATTACCTGATCGCCCCTGCAGAAGCCTCAGCCAACCTGGCTCGCTATGACGGCATCCGCTACGGGCCGCGCGTCGATGCGGAAACCATGTGGGACGTGTTCCGCAATACACGCGGAGAAAAGTTCGGCTCCGAGGTAAAGCGCCGCATCATGCTGGGCACGTACGCGCTGTCCGCGGGTTACTACGATGCCTATTATGGACAGGCTCAAAAGGTGCGCACTCTGATAAAGCGCGATTTCGAGCTGGCTTTCCAGGAAGTGGATGTCATCGCCGCTCCCGTGGCGCCGTCAACCGCTTTCCGCTTCAACGAGCATACAGAGGATCCGCTGGCCATGTATCTGGAAGATGTATTCACACTGCCAGCCAACCTGGCCGGCGTGCCCGGGTTGTCCTTCCCGGTCGGATTTGACAGCCAGGGGATGCCGATCGGTATGCAGTTAATGGGCCCACACTTCCAGGAGGAGGTCCTGCTTCGCGCCGCTCACATCTACCAGCAGCAGACCGACTGGCACACCCGCCGGCCGCAGGCGCTCGAACAGGTATCTTAAGGGATCCACCTGGCGGAGCGTCTTCACAAAAAAAGAAAGCGCCACTTTCTGCGGCTGCAGACCTGCCGCCGGCCGGTTAATCTGGCGGCGGTTTCGAAAGAGGAGGAGCTTTGTTTAATTCGCTTCCGACAACTGCGCAGGATTTTATGCGCTGGCGCTGGGAAGAAATCGAGCCGTTCTACCAGGAGCTCAGCGACCGCTCCATCGATGCCGGGAACGTCGATGGCTGGTTAAGGGACTGGTCACATCTGTCCCGGCTGATCTACGAAAGGTTTCAACGTATCGAGGTTGCGGTAACGGTCGATACCACTGACAGGGATGCCGAAAAGCAGTATACGGATTTCCTGGACGAAATCTTCCCACGCGCGCAGGCCATGGAGCAGAAGCTCAAAGAAAAACTGCTTGAAAGCGGCCTGCAGCCCAAAGGATTTGAAATTCCGCTGCGCAACATGCGCGCAGAGGCTGACCTGTTTCGCGCCGAAAACCTGCCGCTCATCAGTGAGGAAATGAAGGTCGGCACAGAGTACGATAAGATCGCCGGTGCGCAGACCGTCGAGTGGGAGGGACAGGAACTGACCATTCCACAGATCGCCCCCCTGATGCAGAAATCGGATCGCAGCCAGCGTGAACAGCTCTGGCGCCTGGCGATGAAACGCCAGATCCAGGACCGCCAGACGGTTAATGAGCTGTGGATAAAGCTGTTGAATCTACGCTTCCAGCTCGCCAGAAACGCAGATAAACCGGATTACCGGGCTTACCGCTGGCAGGAGCTGCTGCGCCTCGATTACACACCTGAAGACACACTGCGTTTTCACGAAGCTATCGAGCAGGTCGTCGTGCCTGCCGCACAGCGGGTGTATGAGAGAAACCGCCAGCGGCTGGGTGTCGATGAACTGCGTCCCTGGGATCTCTTTCAGGATCTCTATCCACTCTACCAGCCCCCGCTGCCATCCTACGGGAGTGTGGATAACCTGATCGAGACCACAGGTCGAATTTTTTACCAGGTGGATCCAAAACTGGGGGAATATTTCCAGACCATGCGCGACGAGGGGCTGCTGGACCTGCCGAACCGTAAAAATAAAGCTCCTGGCGGCTACTGCACCGATTTCCCGGTTGCGCAGCGTCCGTTCATCTTTATGAATGCAGTCGGCGTGCACGATGATATCCAGACTCTTCTGCACGAAGGCGGGCACGCCTTCCACGTTTTTGAGAGCAATCACCTGCCCTATTTCCAGCAGCAGCAGGTTGGATCGGAGTTCTCGGAAGTTGCCTCCATGGGGATGGAGCTGCTTGCCGGGCCATACCTGGGGCGCGAACACGGTGGATTTTACGAACCACGGGAAGCCGCCCGGGCACGCATCCAGCATCTGGAGCAGAATCTGCTCTTTTGGCCGTATATGTCAGTGGTCGATTCTTTCCAGCACTGGGTTTACACTCACCCGGAGGAGGCCGTTGATCCTGCCAGATGCGATGCCTGCTGGGGAGAACTGTGGGATCGCTTTATCACCGGCGTGAACTGGGATGGCCTGGAAGAAGAAAAGGTCACCGGCTGGCATCGCAAGCTGCATATCTTCCGGTATCCGTTCTATTACATCGAATACGGCCTGGCACAGCTCGGCGCTATGCAGGTCTGGGCCAATGCGCTGCAGGACCAGCGGTCCGCCGTGGCAACCTACCGCCGGGCGCTTTCTCTGGGTGGAACTGTGCCGCTGCCGCAGCTCTTCCAGGCAGCCGGGGCAAAGCTGGCCTTCGACGCTGAGACGCTGAGCAAATCGGTGCAGCTTGCCGAGCAGACGATCGAAGAACTTGAACAATTCTTATAAGCCTTCGAAACCAATCCGCACCCGTCACGCTGCGGATTGGTTTCATTTTTAAATTCACCCATAAACAGGAGGTTGTTTTGTTCAACTCGCTCCCTACCGGCCCCGCCGAAATTGAATCCATCTCCTGGAACCAGATCGAACCCTACTTCCAGGATCTGTATGAACGCAAACTGACCGCGGAGAACATCGAATCATGGCTGGCTGACTGGACACGCCTGGACGACCTGGTGAGCGACTGCTACGCGCGGTTAAATGTGGCCGTGACGGTGGATACCACAGACGAACGGGCAGAGACTGTTTTCAACAACTTTCTGGATCAGATTCTGCCCCACTACCGGGCCTGGGATCAGAAGTTAAAAGCAAAGCTGCTGGCCAGCGGGTTACATCCTGAGGGGTTCGACATCCCGCTGAAGCGGATGCAGACCGAAGCGTCGATCTTTTGCGAGGAGAACCTGCCCTTGCTGTCGCAAGAGCGCAAGCTGGGCGCCGAGTACAACCGGATCATCGGAGCGCAAACGGTCATATGGCAGGGAGAAGAGAAAACTCTGCTGCAGCTCCGCGCGGTGGCACAAAACCCTGATCGCTCCGTGCGGGAGCAGGTCTGGCGCCTGATCGCCGCGCGCCAGTTAGAAGATCGCCAGGCCATTAACGCCCTGTGGACCCGGATGCTGCGCCTGCGCCAGGAGCTGGCAAGGAACGCGGGGAAGCCAGATTACCGTGCGTACCGCTGGAAGCAGATGCTGCGCCTGGATTACACCCCGGAGGACTGTCTCCAGTTCCACCGTGCCATCGAAGAGGTAGCAGTCCCGGCTGCTACCCGGATCTATGAGAAGCACCGCCGGCGGCTGGGCGTCGACCGCCTGCGTCCCTGGGATTTAGACCTGGATCTTTACCCTATCCACATCCCTGCGCTGCCCTCTTACGGGAGCATTGAGGTGCTGGTAAACACTGCTGGGCAAATTTTCCGGCGCCTGGACCCGCAGTTAGGAGAGTATTTCCAGGTCATGCAGAGCGAAAGACTGCTGGACCTGGAAAACCGCAAAGGGAAAGCCCCGGGCGGATACTGCACTGCATTCCCTGTCAGCAAACGGCCCTTTATCTTCATGAACGCAGTAGGCCTGCCGGCTGATGTGCGCACACTGCTGCACGAGGCAGGTCATGCCTTCCATAATTTCGAGCGCTTCCAGCTCCCCTTTGCCGCGCAGCGCAGCCCGGGGCTGGAGTTTTCAGAGGTCGCTTCGATGTCGATGGAGCTGCTTACTGCCCCTTACCTGAGCGAGGAGCAGGGCGGATTTTACAGTCCGAAAGATGCGAAGTCCGCACAGATCGTCCAACTGGAGCACCTGTTGATCTTCTGGCCGTACATGGCCGTGGTCGACGCATTCCAGCACTGGGTTTACCAGCATCCCGATCTGGCCAGCGATCCATCCAACTGCGACGCAAAGTGGCTGGAACTATGGAACCGGTTTATTCCGGGCGTGGACTGGAGCGGGCTGGAAGACGAGGCCATGACCGGATGGCACCGCAAACAGCATATTCACCGCAGCCCGTTCTATTACGTCGAGTACGGCCTGGCACAGCTTGGGTCTGTGCAGGTCTGGGCCAATGCCCTGCAGGATCCGGCCCGGGCGCTCAGGCAGTACAGGGCTGCCCTGCGGCTGGGCGGAACCGTTTCTCTGCCCGAGCTGTACGCCGCAGCGGGAGCGAAATTCGCGTTTGATGTCGAAACCCTGCAGCCGGCCGTAACTCTTGTGGAAAACACAATTACGGAACTGGAGAACAGCCCCATCAAACACCAGTGATTGAGCGCTGGCAAAAACTGCCAGTTGACGGACGCGAAAAAGGGTATAAAATGGCAGTACGCATTCTCATTTTCATTTAATTTTTATTAGAAAGTTAACTAGAAGGAGGAAACCATGCCCGCCTGGCTCAAAGCCGGTTTGATAGGAGCCGGAATACTGATTGTACTGGACTTCATCGCCCTGATCCCCATTTTGGGCTGCCTGACTCTGCCGCTTACGCTGGTGGCCTATGTTGCTGCAGGTGTACTGGCCGCATATTACATGCTGCCGCCGCGCACAGGCAGCGCCGGAGCGGGCCAGGGCGCACTGGCGGCTGGACTGGCTGCTGTAATCGGTGGTCTTGTGAGCGTCATCATTACCCTTATCCAGTCTACACTGATGGATGCATCCACCGTTTACAGCCAGATTCCTCCCGAGGTTCTGGATCAACTCGCAGACTCTGGCATCTCGCCAGATATGTTCGTTGGACCAGGTGCAGTTGCGACGATCGGGATCTTTTCTTTCCTGTGCTGTTCGGTCGGAGTTGTAATCGCGGCTGCTCTCGGCGCACTTGCCGGCGCTGTGTACGCATCAACCAGGCCTCACTAAGCCTGTCTGCAGTTTAACCTGCTGCGGCTCGAATGTTTCCATTCGAGCCGCTTTTTCTTTACCATTTGCCCGGAGAATGCCATCAGAGGGTGTGGCAGAGCGGCCGGCAGGAGAAAGGGTATAATACGCACGCAGATAAATTTCACGATCGATATTTAACAAGACGAGGGGAAATCCAACATGGAGAACCGCACTTTGAAGGTTGTTATACCAATGGCCGGGCTTGGCACCCGGTTGAGACCCCAAACATGGAGCAAACCCAAACAGCTCGTTAGTGTAGCCGGAAAAGCGGTACTGGACCACGTGATCGACACACTATCCTCCATTCCGAAGGAAATGGAGGTCGAGTTAATTAACATTGTCGGCTATCTGGGCGAGCAGATTGAATGCTACATCCAGGAGAATTATCCCCACTTAAAAGCCCACACAGTGGTGCAGGAAAACCCGCGCGGCCAGTCTCACGCCGTTCAGCTCGCCCGGGAATATCTGCACGGGCCGATGTTGATTGTTTTCGCCGATACGCTGATTGAAACCCAGCTTGGATTTCTGCTGAACGAAACAGCAGAGGCTGTAGCCTGGGTCAAACCGGTTGACGATCCCCGTCGCTTTGGCGTGGCCGAAGTGGGTTCGGATGGCTGGGTGAAGCGGCTGGTTGAAAAACCTGCCGATATGAGCAATAACCTGGCTGTCGTTGGATTCTATTATTTCCAGAATGCAGAAGATCTTCTGGATGCCATCGACGAACAGATGCGCCGGGATGTGCAGTTAAAAGGCGAATATTACCTGGCCGACGCCATCAACATCATGCTTGAAAACGGTTTGAAGATGCGGACCGAAAAAGTCGACATCTGGCTGGATGCCGGGACACCCGAAGCGCTGCTGGAAACCAACCGCTATCTCCTGGCCCACGGCCTGGACAACAGCAGCCAGATAAAACCCTATAATAACGTCGTCATCAAGTCTCCTGTGTTCATCCACCCCTCCGCTCAGGTCAGCGATTCCATTATTGGGCCGAATGTCTCGCTGGGTGCCGGATGTAAAGTGCAGAACGCCATTATTCAGGACTCCATCCTGGAGGATGAAGCACAGGCGGAATGGGTCATCCTCGAAAGCTCGCTTGTCGGACGTCGAGCACAGTTGATCAGACGTCCGGCGGTAATCAATGCCGGTGACAATACCATCGTAAATCTTTAACAAATCCAGGAAGACCGGCCCGCCCCAGGGGGAAGCTGCTGCCCACCATAAGCACCATCTCCCCGAGGTGGGCAGCAGCAGGTAAGTGGTTTTTGGTGAGCGATTAAGAGGAACTGACCCTGACCGCGATGCAAAAACCACTGCCTGGCTCAAACCACACCCTATTGGGATCTTGATCACAGGAGACTTTATGAGCCAGAAATACCTCGCATCCAGGATCGTAAACCTCAAACCGTCCGGTATCCGAAAGTTCTTCGACATCGTTGCCACGATGACCGATGTCATATCCCTCGGAATCGGTGAGCCAGATTTCGACACGCCCGACCCTATTATCCAGGCGGGTATCCAGGCTCTACAGCGGGGAGCCACACACTACACAAGCAATCTGGGCCTCTACGAACTGCGAGAAAAGATTTCTGAGCATTTAGAGCAGCGCTATGGTCTTCACTATGACCCGGCAACGGAAATTATTATCACCGTCGGTGTCTCCGAAGCCCTGTACCTGGCAGCCACGGCCATATTAAATCCGGGCGAAGAAGTGATCATCCCCACCCCCTGCTTTATCTCCTATCAGGCTGAGGTGATCATGGCCGGTGGAAAGGCAGTGGAGGTGCCGACCTGTGTGGAAGACCAGTTCATACCGAGGAAGGCTGCGCTCGAGGCTGCTGTAACTCCGCAGACGAAAGCGATCCTGATTGGGTACCCGAGCAATCCCACCGGCTCAGTTCCCACCCGGGAAGCGCTGGTCGATATTGCCCGGGTAGCTGAGGAGCATGACCTGGTTGTGATCTCAGACGAGATTTACGACCAGCTGGTATACGGCGTACCGCACATCAGTTTCCCGAGCATCCCCGGGATGAAAGAGCGCACCATTCTGCTGGGCGGCTTTTCCAAGAACTACGCGATGACCGGCTGGCGTATTGGATATGCCGCCGCGCCGGCAGAACTCCTTAAAGGCCTTGTGCGCATCCACCAGTACACGATCATGTCTGCGCCGACGGTGGCACAGAAAGCGGCTCTGGAAGCGCTGACCGGTGGTGCACCTCACGTCGAAGCCATGCGGGAGGAATACAACCGCCGCCGGAAGCTGATTGTGAACGGTCTGAATGAACTGGGGCTGCCCACTTTTGAACCCCGCGGCGCATTTTACGCCTTCCCCAATGTTGCCGTCACCGGCATGGATGATGAAACATTTGCCCAGAAGCTGCTGGAGGAAGAGCGAGTCGCTGTGGTTCCCGGCTCTGCCTTTGGAGCCGGTGGGGAAGGTTTTGTGCGCTGTTCGTATGCAACAGCATACCCGCAAATTGAAGAAGCCCTGCAGCGCATCTACCGCTTTGTGCAGCGGCATGGTTAAATAGGAGGATACCCGCAAGGAGAGCAATCGAGGAACGAAACCAATGGAATTTGAACCCGTAATCGGTTTAGAGATTCATGCCGAACTGCAGACAAAATCGAAAATGTTCTGCGCCTGCCCGGTGGTCGACCCCACAGAGGCCGAGCCGAACATTGCCGTTTGCCCGGTGTGTGCAGGGATGCCCGGTGTGCTGCCTGTGGTCAACCAGAAAGCAGTGGAGTATGCCATCCGGGTGGCGCTGGCCTTAAATTGTGAAATCGCACCCACGAGCATCTTTGCCAGAAAAAACTATTTCTACCCGGATCTTCACAAGGGATACCAGATTTCGCAGTACGAACAGCCGCTTGCAGTCAACGGCAGCCTGAAAATTTTCACCTCCAAAGGCGAGAAAACGATCCGCATCCGCCGCGTGCACATGGAAGAGGACACCGGAAAGCTTACGCATGTGATGAAAAACGGTCACAGCCACTCGCTGGTAGACCTCAATCGCGCCGGAGTGCCTCTGCTGGAAATCGTCAGCGAACCGGACCTGCGGTCCGCCGAAGAAGTACGCGCGTATGCCCAGACTCTGCGCAGTATTCTGCGCTACCTGGGGGTCAACTCCGGTGATATGCAGAAAGGCGTGATGCGGATTGAGCCCAACGTCTCTGTGCGGCCGGTGGGCAGCGAGACCTTTGGGACCCGGACCGAGATCAAAAACCTGAACAGTTTCCGTGCCCTGGAGCGCTCGGTCGATTACGAAATCCGGCGCCAGATTGAACGAATACGACAGGGAAAACCTGTGATCCAGCAAACGCTCGGCTGGGATGAAAGCCGCGGTGAAACCGTGCCGCAGCGCAGCAAAGAAGATGCGCATGATTATCGTTACTTCCCGGAACCGGATTTGCCGCCGCTGGTCGTCGAACCTGCCTGGATTGAAGAAATCCGCGCTTCGCTGCCGGAGCTGCCCTACGCGAAAGTGCAGCGTTTTCGCCAACAGTATGGGTTGAGCGAATATGATGCAGATGTTCTCGTGGCCGAGCCGGCGGTGGCTGACTATTACGAGCAGGCAGTAAACGCCGCACCAGACACCACGCCAAAAATGGTCGCCAACTGGCTGTCGGGTGAGTTGTTCAGCCTGCTCAACCAGTCTTTGCTTCCTATCGAAGAGATACGGGTTTCTCCGCAGTCGTTCGGCCGGCTGTTACAGATGGTTACCCAGGGCAAGATTAACCAGAATACGGCCAAGGCCGTGCTGGAGGAGATGTTTAATACTGGTAAGGAAGCGCAGGATATTGTGAGCGAGCGCGGGCTCAGCCAGATATCCGATGCCGACTATATCGCCAGCCTGGTCAGCCAGACCCTGGACCAGCATCCTGAACAGGTTTCGACTTACCTGAAAGGAAAAGAGACCGTTTCACGCTGGCTGTTTGGGCAGGTGATGCGCCTTTCCCGCGGACAGGCGAACCCCCATGTCGTCCAGCAGGAGCTGGACCGCCAGCTTGCAGCTTTGAAAGAGGCGTCGCATTAGGTGGCTTTTGACAATCTTCTATCTTGACGATTTGTCAGACATTTGCTAATCTATATTAGCAAGGTCAATCCCAGGCCACAGGTTTCATGCGCTTATGAGCGTTTTGTTTTTCACCGTTACTGCTCCGGCAGGTAAAGCGGGCTCCATACCGTTGGGCCCGCTTATATTTTTTTAAACGAGGGTTTTCAATAAAGGAGACTTCCGAATGGCCGATTTGATTAATGCCTTCCAGATGGCGCAGACCCAGTTTCGTCATGTAGCCGAACAACTGCGGCTCGACCCCCAGGTGGCTGAAATTTTGCTCTGGCCAACTCGTGAATTTAAATTTCAGATTCCGGTGCGGATGGACGACGGCTCCATCCGTGTGTTCTTCGGTTACCGGGTGCAGCACAGTGACGCGCGCGGCCCTGCCAAGGGAGGCATTCGCTTCCACCCATCAGAAACCCTGGACACGGTACGCGCCCTCGCCATGTGGATGACCTGGAAAACGGCGGTCGCTGATATTCCTCTGGGCGGTGGCAAAGGCGGTGTGGCTGTTGACCCTGCCTCCCTCTCTATTTCTGAACAGGAAAAGCTCTGCCGCGGCTACATCGACCAGATATGGCGCAATATCGGGCCTCGCCAGGACGTTCCGGCTCCTGATGTTGGCACGAACCCACGCATGATGGGCTGGATGGTGGATGAATATTCAAAACTGGTCGGTCAGTACACGCCGGGAGCGATCACGGGCAAACCCGTGGGCAATGGTGGTTCCCAGGGACGCAAAGAAGCCACCGGCTACGGGGTAATTTACACCATACGCGAAGCAATGCGTCACCTTAACATCGAACCGACCCGGGCACTGGCCTCGCTGCAGGGCTTCGGCAACGTAGCGCAGTATGCTGCCCTGGGCTTTACCGAGCAGCTGGGTGGAAAAGTGGTCTGTGTCTCTTACTGGGACCGCGCTGACCGGACCGCTTACACGGTTTACCACCCTGAGGGTGTCGATGTGCGTTATCTGATTTCGATCACCGATGTCTATGGATCAATCGACAAGGACCGGGCGCGTGAGGCTGGCTACATGATTGAAGACGGGAACGCCTGGATCGAAAAAGATGTCGATGTGCTTATTCCCGCCGCGCTGGAAGGCCAGATCAACGCCGAAACTGTGCGCTGCATCAGCGACAGGGTGCGCCTTATTGCAGAGGGCGCCAACGGGCCGACCACGCCAGAAGCAGATGAGGTGCTCAAATCACGAGGCATCTTTGTGATCCCCGACTTTCTGTGCAACGCTGGAGGCGTGACCGTCTCTTACTTCGAAGGCGTACAGAACGATATGAACTATTACTGGACCAAAGAGGAAGTCCTCCAGCGCCTGGATATCAAAATCACTCAGGCATTCAACAGCGTGCTCCAGATGGCGGAGAGTGAAAAAGTCTATATGCGCGATGCGGCATATATGGTAGCCATCGGTCGCGTGGTCGAAGCGATGGAGCTGCGCGGCTGGCTGTAAGGTCCGGCGCAGCAGACAGAAAACCGCGTTCTCGTAGAGGGCCAGCAAACCTGCTGCGCCCTCTATTTTTTAACATTCCACCGGGCAGCTTGGTTTTTTTATACAATCGCCTTAAAATCGAATAATTATTGGATATATTGGTTATCTGAGAAGGTCTCCTCCTTTTTACTGATGCCTGTAACTCCTGATTTAATGTATGGCTCACTGCTGTTCAGCCTTGTGGGGATGGCAGCGCTGGCTTTTTTCTACCTGCGCAGGCGCAGGGTTCCTTTGTGGTCACTTTTTGTCTGGAGCCTGCTGATCTTTCTGGTTCCTTTTTTAGGGCCCTTTCTGGTGATCCTTGCCCGACCGGGCAAATGGAAAATGAGTGAGACTGCCCCGTGAGACACGATCGATTTCTACAGGCCATCCTTGCTGCTGTAGGACTTCTGGCGGCGGCTGCACTGGCAATATATTTCATCCACATGAATTCTCAAACCTACGGGGCGGAAGACACACCAGAGGGTGTGGTTCGCAACTACGTGCTTGCACTGCAGCAGCAGGATTACGACCGGGCGTACACCTACATTGCCGAGCAGCGAGACAGACCGGATTTTGAGAACTTCCGGCTCGATATCCTGGCCCAGGATAACGAAATTCTCAACACCGGCCTGCAAATTGGCGAAGTGCGTCTGCTCGACGATCAGGCGATCATCGAATTAAACATTATTCGCAGGGACAGTCGTTTTCTCGGAGACATGCAGCGCGAAGCCCAGCAGGCGCTGCTCATACGGGATCAAAGCGGAGCCTGGAAAATCATGGAAATGCCGTATCCTTTCGGATACGGTACGGCCCTCCAGCAAACCGGAGATGCTGCCGCTGACGAGCCCGACTTGTGAAAGCCTGATTGCACAGGCAGTCACCTATGCCCAGTTTTCGACGAATTTATCTTTACCTGGCCTCATTCCTCAGCCTGGAAACCGCGCTCTGGGGGATGATCGTTCTGATCAGGGATCTGCCTGACCGTGGCCGGCCCGGTTTTCCCTCGCCTTCGATCGCCGGTGCGCTTTCTCTGAGCCTGCTGGGGATCCTGTCTTTTGCGCTGCACTGGCGTCTGATCCAGCGCAGGTTAAAAAACGCACCCGAGGAGCTCTCCTCGCGCCTGCACGTGTTCTCTCTTTATACGCTGCTGTTCGCCCTGCTGCTGCCGGCCGTTCTGGGGCTGCTCGCCCTGGTGAACCGCCTGCTTCTGACAGGCCTGGGCGTCGCCAGTTCTCCCGCCGCTGCGGAATGGACCCAGCCGCTTGTGGTGCTGGCTCTCAATGGGCTGGCAGCAGCCTTATGCTTCTGGACCCTGAGGAAAGATCGGCTGGCGGCCAGCCAAACGGAATCACAGGAAGAAACTCTCCCGGGAGACGAAACACCTTTTAAAGAAGGGGAACGCCTGTTTCGCTACGCCTGGCTGACTGCCGGGCTGGCGATGGTGATTCTGGGAGCGGCTCTCCTGCTGCTGTTTTTCGTTGAGGTATGGAGCACGGTTGGCAACGAGATCGGTTATTTACTGGCGAACGGCCTGGCGCTGTTGATCGTCGGGCTTCCCATCTGGCTGACTCTCCAGCAAATCACCCGCACTGTGCTAAAGTATCCGGAGGAACAGGGATCGCTAATCCGTACAACCGCCCTTTATACGATCGTTTTCCTGAGTCTGGGCAGCCTGATGACTTTCACAGGCCTGGCGCTCTATATCGTCTGGCGTCAGGTTCTGGGCGAGGCATGGTCACTCTCCTCATTTGCGCTGCGGCTGGGCCGGCCCCTGTCTGCAGTCATCCCACTGGGGACTGCGTGGGCCTTTTACCGCCGGTCGGTGCCGACCGGTGAAATCCCTTTCATCCGGCTGAAGCGCTTCTGGCTGCGCGAAAAGCCGCATGAAGATCCGCAGCGCGCCGGGCTGATCCGCCTGTATGGCTACCTCCTGGCTCTATTCGGCCTGACGGCCGGATTCTCCGGTGTTCACCAGCTTGTAAGCTTCTTGCTAGCGGTCACTATTGGAGCTGGGAATGTATGGGGGCTGATCCCCAGAGATCTGCTGGCCAGCAGCCTGGCTGCGTTGACAACCGGCATTCCGGTCTGGTTCCTGGCCTGGCGTTATTTACTGGAATACTCGCGTCCGGACAGTGATGCGGGAGATGCCGCCCGCCGCTCTCCGGTGCGCAAAGCCTACCTGTACCTGATATCCTTCATCGGTGCCGCCGGTGCGTTCGCCAGTCTGCTGCGCCTGCTCTTTGTCCTGCTCAGCTACCTGCTGGGCGAAACATCGCAGGGACCGCTGCTCGCCAGCCTGCAGGAATTCAGCTCCCTGGTGCTTTTTGGGCTGTTAACCGTTTACCATGTGCACATCATCCGGGTGGATGTCCGCCGGACAGAGCGCGTCACAGCGCGCAAACTGGCCCAGTTTCCCGTGCTGGTGCTGGCTCCCGGTCTGGCCGAACCAGACCTTGCCGCCGGTGAAGACGAGGACGATACCACACCGTTCAGCCAGTTCGCGTTTGAAATCGTGAAAGCATTGAAACAGTACGCTCCCGAGGTGCCGGTCGCCGTCCACCCTTATCAGAAAGGCACGCCGGATGAGACCCTGTCCTCCGCCAGAGCAGTGATCCTGCCCGTTGAACTGGTCACCCGGCCGTCAGAAGCCCTGCGCCTCTGGCTGCAGGGCTTTCCAGGTGTCCGGATTGTCGTGCCTGAAGCGATGGACGGCTGGTATTGGATCAGCGGAACCTCTCGCAGCCTGCCAGCCCTGGCTCGCAAAGCTGCACAAACCGTTCGTCACCTTGCCATTGGCGAAGTGAAATTGTAATTGGCAAAAATGATCTACTCGATGTATACTCTGGTATGAAGAATCCATTGTAAGAGAGGACTGCGAACTATGAAAGTATCCGTCTTGCAAGAGAACCTTGCTCACGGTCTGAGCATCGTATCGCGCGCAGTGTCACCCAGAAGCACTCTTCCTGTACTGTCGAATGTTTTAGTCGCTACGGATGAGGGACGCCTCCGGCTTTCGGCCACCAATCTGGAGCTGGGGATCACCTGCTGGATTGGCGCGAAAGTGGAGGAGGAAGGATCGACCACTGTCCCGGCGCGAACGTTTACAGACCTGGTCAGCACGCTCTATGACAAGCAGGTGGATATTTCTCTGAATGTTCGCACCCAGACCCTCAATATACGCTGCGGCGCTTCCAATACCGACATCAAGTGCATCGACGCTCAGGAATTCCCACCGATGCCGGTGGCGGATATCAAGCAGAGCGTTCAGATCAATGTGGCCGACCTCAAGGAAATGATCCAGCAGGTGGTGTTTGCTGCATCCAACGATGAGGCGCGCCCCATTCTGACAGGCGTGCTGGTATCCGTGGACGGAACCGGCATCACCATGGCCGCTGCAGACGGTTTCCGCCTGTCGGTGCGCAAAGCCCAGCTCTCTTCGCCAGCTCCCAAACCGGTCAATGCTGTGATACCCGCGCGCGCCCTGAGTGAACTGGCACGCATCGCCGGAGACGGCGATCAGGTGGTCCACATGATCCTGCCGCCAGGCCGCGGGCAGGTCATCTTCCGCATGCGCGATGTTGAACTGGTCTCGCAGTTAATTGAAGGCACCTTCCCTCCCTATGAACAGATTATCCCCCGCCGCTGCGAAACTCGCGCGGTGATCTCCACCAGTGCTTTCCTGAAAGCCTGCCGCCAGGCCGAGATCTTCGCCCGCGAGGGGTCGCATATCGCCCGCATCAATATTAAGCCCGGCGGTGAGCTGCAGCCCGGCGTCGTGGAGATTTCCGGTCAGTCTGAGGAAACCGGGTACAACCAGAACGTGGTCGAGGCCAACATCGAAGGTGACCCGCTGCTGATCGCTTTCAACGTGCGCTTTTTGCGAGAAGTACTCGATGTGATTAAGACACCGAACGTCGCACTGGAGACCACAACTGAAACAAGCCCGGGTGTTGTTCGCCCCATTGGCGGTCCCTCTACGGATAATGAATTTCTGCATGTAATTATGCCCATGCACCTGGGAAGCTAAAATTCGGCCTCATCCTGTCAGAGAGGTTAAGGGCGATCTAAAGCAAAAACCTTCAGCATTTGCGATGATTAAAAGTTCATCTGGCTATAGGTTCAGATTATCTTTTGCGGTGGAGTGTGCGAGCCAGTAAAAGCTCAATCACTCCACTCTCGTTTCAGACGATGCCATGACCCTGCCTCCTGCCTCATCCGACCGCACGCTCCATATTTACCTGTCGCTGGCGCAGTATCCCATCCTGAGCACGCAGATCCGGGCCAGAATGCGGCGGGAGCTATACCGCCGCGGGGTGATCACCCCGCAGGCGCTGGAAGCAGAAGTGCGCGAGAAGGCGATCCGCTCACAGGCGCTCGAAGGTCTGCACGATCCCTTTGCCGAAGAGCCGGCCGATATCTGGGAACTGCGCCTGTCGCGCGTGCGCGATCACATGACCGACTTCTATTTCGCTTACAACCTGCCCTACGATCTGTTTGAGCGTATTGTGCGAGAGACCCTGACGGAGCGCGGCGCGGTAGTGGATGATGTGGTCGTTTCCTTCAACCCTGAGCTGGCGCCGCAAAATATGCTCTTTGAGCAGGCTTTTGCAATCGAAAGAATGCCGCCCGAAGAACGCAAGCAGCACGAGGCCCGGCTGCAGGAGATCATTGTCGTTCTCATCCGCACCATGATCAGCGACCAGTTAGGCTACTTAAATATCGCCAAAGACTGGTTCACGATCTCCGACCTCTCAAACATACGCAACCGCAAAATCGGCCAGGGGAAAATAGGCGGTAAGGCAGCCGGAATGCTGCTGGCGGCGCGCATCCTGGTTGAAGCCGGTGACGACGAGCTGCGGTCCACCCTGCAAATCCCCGAATCTTATTTCATTGGTGCCGATCTGATGTATTCTTTCATGGCGCTCAACGGGCTGATGCACTGGGGCGATCAAAAATATAAGCTCGAAGATCAGATGCGCGCCGATTACCCCAAAATTCGGGAAGAATTTCTGCGCAGCGAATTTCCGCCGGATATCCTGGAGAGGCTGCGCAGCCTGTTGGATGAGGTCGGGCGCAAGCCGCTAATCGTGCGTTCCTCCAGCCTGCTGGAAGACAACTTTGGCACCTCGTTTGCGGGGAAATATGAAAGCCATTTCTGCCCGAATCAGGGTTCTGATGAGGAAAACCTGCGCGCGCTGACCCGCGCCATCGCCAGCATATATGCCAGCAGCCTGAACCCAGACGCCCTGCTGTACCGCCGTGCTCGCGGGCTGCAGGATTATGACGAGCGCATGGCCATTCTGATCCAGGTTGTTCAGGGTGAACAGGTCGGCAGTTACTACTTCCCGCAGGCAGCCGGTGTGGCTTTCAGTAGCAATTTTTACCGCTGGTCTCCACAGATCCGCCGCGAAGATGGGTTTGTGCGTCTGGTATGGGGGTTGGGAACCCGGGCGGTAGAGCGTGTTGGAAATGATTACGCCCGTCTGGTGGCACTCAGCCATCCCCCCCTGCACCCCGAATCTTCCCCCAAAGAAATTCGCCGCTATTCCCAGAAATATATCGACCTGATTGACCTGGATGCGAATGAGGTCAAAACCCTTCCCATTCACGAAGTCCTGGACCGGCATTACCCACTGCTGCGCGATATTGCCCAGATCGATCAGGGCGGCTACCTGATGCCAATCCGTTCGATGAGACTGGAGGGCGATATCGACCAGCTTGTGCTGACATTCGACGGGCTGCTGAGCAGGACGCCCTTCGCCAGGCGTATGAAGCGGATGCTGAAAATTCTCGAAAAACACTACCGCTCGCCAGTCGATACTGAGTTCACCGTAGAGGTGATCGACCCCTTATCGCTGAATCCCGAAATAAAGATCACGCTGCTGCAGTGCCGGCCGCAGAGCCAGTTGAAAGAGAACGATGTTCGTCTGCCCGAAAAGCTCTCTGCAAAAGATGTAATCTTCAGCACCCGGCGCATGGCTCCCCGTGGAGTTATCCGTGGGGTGCGCTATGTTGTTTTCGTGGTGCCCGAGGGATATTTTTCGCTGCCTACGCCTAATGCACGCGCAAATCTGGCGCGCTCTATCGGGCTGCTCGACCAGGCGCTGGAAGGAGAGAATTTCATCTGTGTTGGACCCGGCCGCTGGGGGACATCCAATCCTGACCTGGGTGTGAAAATCAGCTACGCCGATATCTACCACACGCGCGCACTGGTCGAGCTGGCCGGACGCGGGATTGGCACCGCGCCGGAAGCATCATTCGGCACCCATTTTTTCCAGGATCTGATCGAGTCCAACATATTCCCACTGGCCGTTTACCTGGACGATCCCGATTCAGAATTCAATCACGCATTCTTCTACAACACCCCAAACGTATTGAGTGAGTTTTTACCCCAGGGGAAAGAACTGGAAAACTGTCTGCGGTTGATCCGAGTATCCGATTACCGGCCCGGGTACCAGCTTGACCTCATCATGGATGCCGAGCAGGGGAAGTCTGTTGCCTTCCTGAGCCCAGAACAACCCCGGCCATTATCACTGGAAGAGGATGAATGAAAAAATTTGTCGCCGTCGCTGGAAATATTGGAGTCGGTAAATCGACCCTGGTTGAACTGTTGTGCAAACGCCTGGGATGGGAGCCTTTTTACGAGCCAGTGGTGGAAAACCCCTACTTGAGCGATTTTTACAGGGATATGAAAACCTGGGCTTTCCATTCCCAGATTTTCTTTCTCACCCACCGCCTGCGCATCCACCGCAAACTTCTGGATCACCCCACCTCGGCCATACAGGACCGCAGCGTTTATGAGGACGCAGAAGTTTTCGCCTGCAACCTTTACCGCCAGGGCCAGATTGATGAACGCGATTACCGTGCTTATCGTGAGCTTTACGAAACCCTGGCATCTCTGCTGCCTCCTCCCGACCTGGTCGTTTACCTGCAGGCGCCGGTCTCACTGCTGCTGCAGCGCATCCAGCAGCGCGGCCGGGACTACGAAAAGCGCATCAGCCCTGACTACCTGGCCCAGCTCAATGAACTGTATGATGCCTGGATCGAGCAGTTCAGCCTGTGCCCGGTCTTAACCCTTCCGGCTGCAGAGCTGGATTACGTCAAAAACGCCAGTCACCTGGACCTCGTCGCTGAAAAGGTCCAGGAAAAACTGATGGGGAAAGAGTTCGTCCGCCTGAACAAGCAGGGAGATTATTGATCTTTGGCGGGTATTTAAGAGGTTGAGGGGGATAGGCTCCTGCCGCAGTACTGACAGAAGCTGGCATCGGCTGCGCTCAAGCGGCCGCAGTTTGGACACTGCTGCGCATCTGCCGCAGTCCGGTCCTCCGCGGGGGAACCGCCGCCAGCAGTTAACTCAGCCAGCGCATCGACATCGTCGGGTAAAACGAGTTCAGGAGCAGGAAGCTCTTTGACTCTGCGCCGTCCCAATCGAGGCCGCGGCAGTTTGATCTTTCCGGACAGGGTGCGCGACAGGTTTTTTCCCCGTTCGAACGCCTGTCCATACAGCTCGCGAATCTGCTGCCGCGAAAGGTGGCGCCCGGTCAGATACCACTGCAGCACCACATGGCCCACCACATAGGTGCCGGCATATGCCACAGCTACCTTGGGGATAATGCCCGCCGCCGGAATCAGGCCCACCAGGCTGCGGGCGATCTGACGCCAGATAAAACCACTCCCCAGTACGCTGCCGAATTCCGATACATAATCCTGCCACTGCGTCGAGTATCCCAGCGCCAGGCCCAGCCGGAATACCAGGAAGGCCTGCGCCTTGGTCAGGACTACGATATCGGCCACATTCAGCGGGGCATTGAACACCGGCACGATCTCAGCCAGCCCGGTGCTCAAGGAGTAGGCAGCATTTGAAAAACTGGTCTCGTTGATCAGTTGATGAGCAACCGCTACACGGAACAGGGGGAAATGGCGCGCCAGAGAGATCAGTTGATCAGGAAGCAGGTCGATTACCGCCGGAACAAACTCCGCAAGCAGGAAGGCCGTGCTCTCGACCGGGCCGTATACCACACGGTTCTGGCCCCACTCAACCCAGGGGCCAGCCTGCCGCGCTTCTGTCCCAGTCATCTGGTTAACAACAACCAGGACCTTTTTGCCTCCCTGCACCAGAATACGTGTCAGATTCTGCTCCTGGCTGAAATCACCGGCCTGTGGGTCGACCAGCAAAATCACCAGATCGGCATCCGCAGCAGGCTGTGAGTTGGCAACATCGCTCACCACCAGCGGCGTGATCGTCTCCATACCGCTGCGGGAAGGATCCTGACGGAGCTGGCTTGCCAGAACTGCGCGTGCAGCGGCATCCTCGCTGATAACGGCAAGCTTCACTACCTGCTGAGCTTCTTCCCGAATGGGACGCAGATCCACTTCTTTAATATTGTTCCAGATATTGGCTATGCTTGTAATTCCGGCCATCCTGCTCCTTTTCTCACCGGCCCACCCGGTATCTGCCAAGTATACATTAGAAAAAACAGCCTGCCATGAGAAAACCACCCCGAAAACGGAACGTTTAGCGATCAATATTCGTCTGATAATTAAGGCTCAATATGGGGGAGGGCTTGATTCCATTTAAGGGAGTGCAAAAAAATAAAAGGAGAACCATATGGATAAGACTGCAAACAGGTCTCACACGATCCAATGGAAAGCCATATTGCTGCTTGCTGTAATTGCGCTGCTGGCATACCCGTTCGCAGCAGTTCAGGCCAGCGGCACAGCACAGGGGGCCGGACCGGCAGCCTTTTTGTGGAAAACGCAGCGCGTGGATACGCCTCAGCTTTTTCACCAGATGTCAGACCGCAGCCTGCGGTATGACAGCGATAACCGGCCCCACTTCGCTTACGGCGGCGACCATCTGTATTACACCCGGATGGATTCAAACGGGAACCTGATACAAACCCTGGTGGACGGCAGTTTTGGCGTGGGCCTGTATGCTTCCCTGGCACTGGATGACAATAACCGGGCACACATCGCTTACTACGATGTGATCAACCGCTCGTTGAAATATGCGTACTTCAACGGAAGCAGCTGGTCAATCCAGACCGTCGACAGCCCCTCTTTAAACCTGACAGCACAGACCGCCGGGGATCTTGAAGAATTCTCTGTGGCCGACGGGCAGCCTCTGGTCGAGTCGCTGGGTGAGATCGAGCTCGAGAGAGCCTGGGAAGCACCGACGCTTTCCTTCATCCCCGAATTCACCATGGCGGCTGAAGCGGCGCTAACAGCGAGTTCCGGAGGTGTGGGGCTGTACGCATCCATTGACGTCGATGACAATGACCGTCCGCACATCAGTTACTACGACGAAATCAACGGTGACCTGAAATACGCTCGCTGGACCGGCAGCAGTTGGGAAATTACGCGGGTAGACAGCAAAGGGGATGTAGGCGCATTTACATCTCTGGCGCTGGACCGCAACGACCGGCCCAACATCGCCTACCTGGACGAGAGCAATGACACCTTAAAGTTCGCCAGCTATAACGGGCGCAGCTGGAGCGTTGTTACCGTGGATGACGACAGCATGGTAGGTGCGTACGCCTCCGTGGCCCTGGATAACAACAACCGGGCACACATCAGCTACTTCGATTTTGGTGACAATGTGCTCAAGTACGCCCGTGAAACAAGCAGCGGCTGGGATATCGATGTTGTGGACAACGGTGAAAATGTGGGCGGGTACACTTCGATCGCCGTGGGTTCAAACGGTAGAGCCCAGATCAGCTACTACGACTTCCGCAATGGGCGCCTGAAATATGCAGCCCAGGAGAGTGACGGCGATTGGGATACCTCCTCGATTTCTGATACCGGCTCCGCTGGGCGCTTCACCTCCATCGCCCTGGTGGGCAACAACCCGGGAATCGCATACTTCCATGCGGATACCGGCGAACTGCGCTATACCACTCGCTCGGGCCGCAGCTGGACCATCCGCTCGGTAGCCAAGTCGAACGACGTGGGCATGGCAACTTCGCTGGACCTGGATGCCAGCGGCGTGCCGCACATCAGTTACCTGGATGACACCGACGATGACCTGCGCTACGCCACCCTCAATGGGTCGTCCTGGCAGGTCGGTGAGCTCCCCGACAGCGGCCGGGTGGGCACCTATTCCTCCCTGAAAGTGGACAGCAGCGGCTTCCCCCAGATTGCTTATTACGATAACGGCAACGGCGACCTGAAGTATGCGGCCATGAACGCTTCGGGCTGGAATATTAAAACGGTGATGTCCAGCGGTGATGTTGGCTCGCTCGTCTCTCTTTACCTGGTCGGCGGCACGCTGGGTTACATGAGCTTTTATGACGCCTCGAACGGCGATTTGATGTTTGCCGACTCGAACAACATGTTCCAGGTACAGGTATACACCACCGGGAATGTAGGGCAGTATACTTCTATCGCTAACGACAGCAAAGGATGGACCTACATCAGTTTCTACGACGCAGGCAACCGTGATCTGAAACTGACACACTATGACCTGAGCACGAATCAGTGGATCACAGAGGTCGTCGACCACGTCAACGGTGGAGATGTCGGCCGCTACTCTTCGCTGAAGATCGACAGCAATGACGTGATCCATATTGCCTACTACGATGCCGCTAATGGAGACCTCAAGTATGCCCGCGGAACGCCGGGCAGCTGGTCGATCCAGGTGGTCGATTCCGGCGGCAATGTGGGCATGACCCTGTCGCTGGATCTCGATGCCGACGGTCGGGCGCACATCGCTTACTACGATGCCACCAATGGAAACCTGCGCTACGCGCGCGACACGGGCAGCGGCTGGCTGCGCCAGACGGCTGACTCAGAAGGGAATGTGGGTATGTTCCCATCACTGGCTGTGGATGCCAGCGGGATCCCGCATATCAGCTACTACGATATGACCAACGGCGACCTGAAGTACGCGACTGCCGCCGGCACGGCGACAGATTATATCTACTTCCCCTTTATCCACCGCCGCTAGGCGCTGCGAGTACAATCGCCGCGTGAACCCCTGACACAGACGCCCCCGGATTCACATCCGGGGGTGATCTTTTTATCCGCGCTCCATGGGGCCAGCCCGCTGCCGGTCCGGATCTGTCAGGCGTGCAAAGATCCACGCGACCGTCATGGTGGGCAAAAACTGGGTGAAGGGGATAATCGATTCTGCCACGGTGACCCCGCGCAGCGGCTTCAACCCGAGATATCCGAGGATCACCCAGGAGAATGGTGCGCTGAGGAAATCCAGACTAAAATCCAGCAAGTCGAGCATGATAACCACGATCAGTGGTGTCGCCCGCAGGGCCGTGATCGGATCTGCATCCGGCGGGAGATGGATCCGGCGCACCCGCCAGACAATATACGCCATCAGAACCAGGGCCAGAACCAGGCTGATGCCCGCCAGTATCAACATGATTGTCACGATCTGCTGCAGATCTCCGAGAGGGTTACCATCCATGCGCTTTTCCTTTATAATTTTCTAATCTGAACCAGCCTGTCCTTCCCCCTGACACTGTGCTCACCTGGTTCGTTGTATTCAGCATCAAGGCTGTGATAAGGAGGGTCATCATGTTTGTAAACCGGATATTAGGCGTTTTTAAACTCGATGCGGGCACCTTTGAAGCCGTAGAACACGATCGCAGCGCCACCAGCCAGGCAGCCCTGATTGTTATGCTGGTTGCGCTCCTGTCCGGCGGCGGCAGCGCCCTGGGAGCTGTATTTAAAGACAGCAGCGCCCTCTCCAGCTTCTTCTCTTCACTGGTCCTGACTTTTGTCGGCTGGATTCTGGTATCGGTGATCACCTATTTTGTCGGCACCACCTTTTTTAAAGGGCAGGCCACCATTGATGAAATGCTGCGTGTGATCGGTTTTGCTTTTGCTCCCCAGCTCCTCAGCATTATTCCCTGTGTGGGCTGGCCGATCGGAGCTATCTGGTCCCTGATCGCCAGTTTCATCGCCATTCGCCAGGGGCTGGATCTGGACGATGCTCGCACGCTGTTCACGATTCTAATTGCATTTGTTATTTATATTATCCTGTTTATTGTTGCCAGCCTTCTATTCGGTGGATTCAACGCCCTGTTTCGCTGAGCCGGCTCCCGGTGTGCTTCTCGTGGGTGTAAACCTCCTCGGGAGGCACGCCGGGGAGTCCCTTTCGCCTACTGCTGCCAGGCCTTCAACCTGAGCCGTGAATCACGGATAATGTGATAGAATCGCCGCTGTTGGGGGAGTTTCACAACCAACTGGCATACATTTTTCATCCTGCCTCGCCAGTTGATCCAGCCAGAGAGATCGATTGTGTAAAAGAGCAGCCTGAACAATATATCCAGATTTTTTCTCCAGGATATAGCGGATGCTGTTCCGGAGGCCAGGCTTTAGGCGAAAGAGAGGCAAGAAAATGAACGGATCTAGCGATACCCAAATAACCGTACAAGATGAGACTGTGGTAACCCTGGATTACACCCTCAGGGTCGATGGAGAGATCATCGATTCTTCGGACGAAAACGAACCCATCCAGTTTATCCAGGGTTTGGGACAGATCATCCCGGGGCTTGAGAAGAACCTGTATGGGATGAGCATTGGGGAATCAAAAACGGTGATCGTACCGCCCAGGGAAGGCTATGGAGAAATCGACGCAAACGCCTTCGCCGATATTCCACGCAGTGAATTCCCGAAAAACATTCCTCTCGAGCCCGGAGTCGCCATCGAAGTGCGGGATCAAAGAGGCGAAAGCATGGACGCTTATATCGTTGCGGTGAACGATAAAGACGTCCGCCTCAACTTCAACCATCCTCTCGCAGGGAAAGAGCTCCATTTCTCTATAAAAATCCTCGACCTGCGCAGCGCCACCGAAGAAGAACTCGCCCACGGTCACGTTCACGGCAGTGCCGGTGAACAGTGGGTGGAGGAGGAAGAGGACCTGGAGGAATACTGGGGAGAGGATGAAGAAGACTGGGAAGAGGAAGGGGAAGAATGGGATGAGGACGATGAAGAACTCATCGACCTCGATGAAGATGACGACGAAGTTTGACCCCCTGCTAGAGTAAAATCAAACCCTTTTGCACGCCCAGCCGGACAGCTTCTGTCCGGCTGGTTGCTCCCAATTTTGCATAAATCGATGAGATGTGGAATTTGACCGTGTGCTCGCTGATTCCCAGCTGCACGGCGATTTGTTTGTTCGCCAAACCGAGAGCCACATACTGCAGCACCTGGGTTTCGAGCTCGGTAAGCGGTTCCACCAGCGGCTCGCGCAGGCCCGACATGGTTTCCCCGGCCTGAACTATCGATGCCTCCGCGAGGTCTGCCTGTTCAAGCAGCGCCTCCATAAAAACAGGGCTGGCAACCACCATCCCCTGATCCAGCGCCTGAACGGCCGCGTACAATTCTTCTTCTGTGGAATCCAGTGCCAGGACTCCCCATGTGCGTAGAGGGAGTCCTGGCACTTTTCTTATGACCTCCCGGTCACCGGCCAGCACCAGCAGTGCGACCTGACCTTCCAGGGGAAGAAGAAGCTGTCGCAAAGCAGCAGTGGAGAAGGAATCATCAGCCAGAACCAGCAGGTCAGTTTCCTCCGGCAGCGGATCCACTTCCTCCAGTGAAGCCGCCTCGGCAATCACTTCAATGGGCGGATCTCCGTGCTGCGGGGCGGGATACAACAGCGCACGCACCCCTGCGCGCACAGCCAGGACCGGAGAGATAACCACCGCGTGGATCAAATGAAGCCCTCCGTATGGAAATCTGACAGCGCCCCAGTCACAAACTCCTCAACAACCTGACTGGGGATTGCGACGCCCTGATCGCCGCCAATGACCATGGTGTTGACGCCGATCACCTCGCCGAGCACGTTGATAAGCGGACCGCCGGAGTTGCCAGGCGCCAGGCGTGCATCCGTACGGATGATGGGAATCTCCTGGCGCCTGCCGCGCGTTTTCGCCCGGCTCAAAGCGCTGATCAACCCGGCCGTTAACATCCCCCGCTGGCCCCACGGATGTCCAACTGCAATGGCCATCTGCCCGACACGCAGGCGCCGTGAATCGGCGATCTTTGCAGCCGGCAGGTCCTGGCCCGACGTTTTTATCAGCGCCAGGTCCACCTCCGGATCGACTGCGACCAGATCGGCGGGCAGCGTTTCATCATTAGCCAGAGTCAGACGGATTCTTCCGCGCCGGACCACATGGTTGTTGGTGCCAACCCAGCCGCCGGCCCGCCACAGTATCCCTGCTCCTACACCAAACCTGCCGTTGTGGACCGTGACTACAGTTCGCTGAATATTCTGCGCCAGCTCAGCCAGGCAGTCATCCAGAACGGTAAGATAGGGCATTTCACCGATCATCATCCACCCGCCTATGTCCGCTCACCGATGGTGATCGTGAGGCTTGCCGGCTGCCCGCCGCGCAGCAGCTGCACAGGTACGGACTGGCCGACAACCGCACCAACCAGACGAGACAGGAGTTCGTCCGGGTCACCGCCCGGCTGTCCGTCAATCGCTACCAGGATATCACCTACCAGCAGGCCTGCCCGGCCGGCCGGGCTGTCATCTTCCACCCCCACCAGCAGCAGCCCTGTTCTCTGCTCTCTGCCGAGCGCCTGCTGCTGTGCGAAGGAAATGGCTACCGGCTGGCTGCGGACGCCCAGATAACCACGGCGCACACGCCCGTGCTGCTGCAGAGCCCCGGCAATCTGCCAGGCTAGCTGCGCCGGAACAGTCAGCGCTGCACCGCGGGCCAGGCCGGAGGTGTTCAGCCCCAGAACCTGCCCTGCGACATTGATTAACGGCCCCCCAGAGAAACCGGGGTAAGGGATCGCGTCGGTACGGATATAACTCTCCAGCAGCCCGCCGCGGCCAGTGCGCACCGGCCCGCCCCGGGCACTGATCACCCCCAGGCTGGCCTGGACCCCTTCATCCGAAGGCCGTCCCAACGCCAGGACGAGCTGGCCAATGCGCGCCGCATGGTCGGCAGCCTGAGCCGGAGAAAGTCCACCACCTTCCACGCGCAGAAGCGCCAGATCGCTGCCGGGATCCCGGGCCACAAGCTGTGCTGCCACCCTGCTTCCATCCGGCAGCCCTACCCGGATATCATCATCTCGCTGGACAACATGATCGGCGGTCAGGATGAGATCGGACGCATAAACAATGCCGCTGGCCGGAAAACGCCGGCGGGCGTCCACCAGCACAGTCGCCGCTCCCCCAAGTTCCACCGCATCTGCCATCGCTTCTGATAATGCTGCTAACGTTTGAGCACCTGGACCTGTCATTACTTATCCTCCTCTAAAAATTCATACTCTGGTCTCAGGCTCATCATATCCCAATCCATTTTTGAGCACATCGCCCAAACAGGCAGGTGAAACCCGGAAATATGGGTAGGTGTTGAAATCGGGCCTGCGCGACTCAACGTTCATCCAGCGCGTTCAGCGAGGACTGCACCAATCTCACTGCCTCCATGCCAGCGAAACAGGCCGGATTCGGCGACTGCGGATCTCCGGACAGGATCTGCACAGCCGTATCGCGCTGCAGGTTGTTTACATCCAGAACCAGCTCGCCATCAGCGGTGCTCCGCTGCGTTGCGACAGCGACGATCTGTTTACTCGGGTCGGCCTGGTAAGTGTCCCACCACAAAATGATGTGCACATGGTTGGGTCGTATACCCAGCAGGCGGATCTGCCCAGATGCTCCTGCCCGCGCCCCACGTCCGGCAGGCAGGGGATCGATCCACAAATGGGCACAGCTGTTCACGCTGTCTTTCTGGCCCCAGGCGCGCAGGCTGCCGCCGGAAACCTGTGCCCGGGCGTCTTCGTAGTGCCCGTTATTTAAAGGGATGGCCCGGATGAAGTGATAATACGAGGCAAACAGGGTCCGGTGATCGATTTCCAGCGTCCCATCCCGGTTCTTCCGGTAAATGTGTCTGGTATCGAACCAGTACGATTCGATCAGCCCACCGGGGTTTAAGCCTCCCCAGATCATGTCATGAAGCCAGATCCCTGAGCGGTCGCTCTCCAGCTGCGGGGAAGCTCTGCCATTCCCATCGATAAAACCCACCTCGCCGCGGATGATTGGCTTGCCTGCGCCTTCCGGCTGCAAAGCACCATAGCGCAGGCTGGTCTCATAGGTCCACAAGGCCGGGTCCTGGAAATAGGGATCGTCATGTGAGCGGTACTCGTGGAAATCTGCGAAGTCGATATACGGATAGGCGCGATTGTCCCAGAATTCCTCTTGGGGGAAAGAATGCCAGAAAGAAGTGGAGACCAGGTGGTGGTTGGGATAGAACTGGCGCATATAGCGGCCGAACTCATTGGCCAGCGCAAAGTGACGTTTGCTTTTCGGGTCGCCCTCATTCAGCAGCTCCCAGGAATGGATGTGTGTGGAGTATCCCCAGCGGGCCTGCAGATATCGCCACCAGGCCTGCTGCAGCCAGCGCACTTTTGTGACCCGCTCGAAGTCCCCGTAAAACCAGCGCGGACCTGGGCAGCGCTCGGGGTCATTTTCAGGGTCGTCGTCTCTACAGGTGGCAGAATCGCGGACCGGCAGCCCCTGGCTGTCGGTGTGCGCCATAATCCAATCCTGCTTCTCGTGGACGACCGGCCGAAGGTATATGTTATAGGTCTCTGCCAGAGCCAGGACTTTGTCAAAGGCATAAGAACTGCGCTGGTCCATGTACAGGTGGTGAGCCATCCAGGGGCGCGAAATGATGTTGGGGCCGTACGTACCATCGTCCCGCACTTCTTCGATCCACACCCGGTCGATATATACCGATCCGCGGCGCGCGTTTTCCAGAGCCAGGTAAAAATAGGGCAGGAAATAACGTTCTCCACTGAACAGGCGCCCTTCTACGATTTCCCAGCCATCCGTGCTGCCTTTCACATACCCGGTCACCGGGCTTCCGGTTCCGGCTGAAGCGCACTGCTCGCCGTCACCCGCCAGCCAGCGCCCTGTTTTTGCTACAAAGCCGTAATTCTTACCGGGTTCTACAGGACCGGCGATATCCACAGCCTTTAAACGAATTCGCACCCGGTAAGTAGTTTGCGGCCGCAAGGCGGGAGGAGCCTTCCCAAATCCAAGGAACATGCAGGGGTTCTTTTCCGCATGCAGCGCCATAGAAACATCGCTTCCCGGAAATGCCTCATCGAAGGTCAGACCCGGCTCAGGAATGTACCTCCCCCGCTTCTCCGGATCCGTTGGGTGCCAGTGATTCCAGGATGCACCGTAAATCCCCCATTGGGAGAGCCAGATACGCACGAGCTGTATGCCGTTCTGAGACATGACCCTGAAATTTTCTCTGTTATCCAGAACGGGGTTGTTCCAGCTCAGGTGGTCGTAGTTCATGTTGTAGCCCAGGGCGGGGAAGTAATCTCCGTTCTCGAACTCAAAATAGCGAGGATCACGCTGGCTGACGAGGATAAAACCCGGGTTCCCGGAGGGTTGGACGAAGAAGGTGTGCGCTGGAGATGCGGAAATACCGGATGCATCCCGGGCGACAATGCGAAACTGCCAGCGGCCGGCCGCAGGCGGGGCGAAGCGCACCTTCCACGAGTATTCCCCGGTCGGGTAAAACCATTCGCGGCCATCAATAACCCGGTCCTCAAAATGCTGGTAATAAAAAGCCGGCTGGGTGTATACGGTGCGCCAGTTATCGGGGGTAAACAGGGCATCGACCCGGATCCCAATTTCCGGCTCAATCCCGGGCGGCGGCGCAGCATCATAAGGAAGCTGCAAATTTTTGGCGACGGTCTCGATCTGAAATGTGATCTCCAGTTTGGCGTAACGCGGGATCTGTCCCCCCGGATAATCCGCAGTGTTCAGCCGGATTTCACCGATCTCCGGACCGGGGCTCACAGGGACCTCACCGGCAAGAACCGCAAGCGGTTCCAGATAGTACTGAAATAGAAAACCGAGGAGAACAAGCCCGCACAGGATCAGGTGCAAAGACCTGCGGCTGCGGTACAGCCAGTCTCTGGCAGGTCTTCCCTGCGTTGTTAATCTCAAATCACCCCTCCTGATCCGCATCGTCTATCCGCCCATTATAAACTTCTTTTTTCGAGGGGCTCTTCCCGGAAGGGCAGCGTCTGCAGCCCTGTAAAGCTGGCACCGGCGATTAAACGACCGGTGCATGATAAACTTGTACTCTATGATCAACCCGAGCATTGTTATCAAACTTGGAACATCAACGCTAACCGAAGGCAGCACGCACTTATCGATGCCGCGCATGGTTGAGCTGGTTCGCCAGATGGCGCATCTGCACAACCGCGGCTATTCCATTGTTGTCGTCTCCTCAGGGGCTATAGCGGCGGGGCGCGAAGCGCTCAACTATCCCGATCTGCCCAAGGAAATCCCGGCCAAACAGATGCTGGCAGCCGTCGGGCAGCCGCGCCTGATGGGGATTTATGAGCGTCTGTTCAGCCTTTACGGGATCACAGCTGCTCAGGTGCTGCTCACCCGCGCCGACCTTGCCGACCGGCGGCGCTACCTGAACTCCCGCAACACCCTGGAAGCCCTGCTGTCGCAGCGGGTTATCCCGGTGGTCAATGAAAACGATACCGTGGCCACTGAAGAAATCCGCGTGGGCGATAATGACAACCTTTCCGCGCTGGTCGCCAATTTAATCGATGCAGACCTGCTGGTGCTGCTGACCGACCAGCCCGGCCTATACACTGCAGATCCCCGCCGCGACCCGGAAGCAAAACTGATCGAGGAAGTTACCGCAGCGGAGATCCCTGACGAACTCTGGGCAGCCGCGGGAGGATCGCGGAACGGTCTCGGAACGGGTGGGATGGTCACCAAGTTACAGGCTGCCGACCTGGCGCGCCGTTCGGGCGTCAAAGTGGTGATCGCGCCTGGAGGCGAGGAGGATATCCTGCTGCAACTGACTGCGGGCGTCCGTGTGGGGACCGTCTTTTACCCGGTCGCCACGGCTGTGGAAAGCCGTAAACGCTATATTGTCGCCGGGCTGGCCGCTGGCAGTGTGCGTATTGATGAAGGCGCCTGTGCAGCGCTGCATCAGGGCAGCAGCCTGCTGCCGGTCGGCATCAAGCAGGTAGAAGGCGATTTTGGCCGTGGAGACACGCTGCGCGTGCTCGATGCCAGCGGGCGCGAGATTGCGCGCGGGCTGACGAATTACAATTCTGAGGATCTGAAAAAAATTTATGGGCATCACTCCGACGAGATTGAAGCCATCCTGGGGTATATGTACGGCGAAGAGGTGATTCACCGCCGAAATATGGTGATGCTTTGAGCAGTTGTGAGAACAGGAGAAAGGTGATGGATCAGAAAATGCAGCATATGGGGGAGCGAGCGCGCGCAGCTGCGCGCTGGCTGGCGAAAGCGACAAGGGAACAAAAAGACGCCGGTCTGGAGCGCATTGCTGCCGGTTTGCAGGCCCGTCAGGATGACATTCTGCAGGCCAACCAACAGGATGTCGCCGCAGGACGCGAAAACGGATTGAGCGAAGCCCTGCTGGATCGCCTGACTCTAACTCCCGCGCGGCTGGCGGGCATTATTTCAGATCTGAGAAACGTCATTGCGCTGCCCGATCCTGTGGGCGAGGTTTTTGAACAGACCACGCTGCCCAACGGCCTGTGCGTACACAAGCAGCGCGTACCTATCGGCGTGATTGGCGTAATTTACGAAGCGCGCCCCAATGTCACCCTGGATGTGGCCGGTCTGGCGCTCAAATCAGGCAACGCGGTTATCCTGCGGGGCGGCAGTGAGACGATCAATTCCAACCGTGCACTGGTGGAGGTCATCCGGAACGCGCTGGCAGTGTGCGGCCTGCCCGAGGATGCCGTGCAGTTCATCGATGATCCGGACCGCAAACGGGTGCTGGATCTGCTGCAGATGGACCGCTACGTGGATATGATCATTCCCAGGGGCGGCGCGTCGCTGCACGAATTCTGCAGGCAGAACAGCCGCATCCCCGTGATTACCGGAGGCATCGGCATCTGTCATCTGTTTGTGGATGAATCGGCAGACCTCGAGGGCGCCCTGCAGGTGATCCGCAATGCAAAGGTGCAGCGCCCAAGCGTGTGCAACGCCCTGGATACCGTTCTGGTACACGAAAAAGTCGCCCAATCCTTCCTGCCCCGGCTGGTCGAAACCCTGCAGGCTGACGGCGTGACCTTGCGGGCCCATGAATCGGCGCTGCCGCTGCTCACAGTCAACGGGGAAGGAGAACTGCCGGCTTCCGTTGCTCCGGCCGGTCCGCAGGATTTCGATACCGAATGGCTGTCGCTGGTGCTGGGTTTGAAGGTGGTCAGCGGGCTGGATGAGGCGATCGAGCACATTGCCGCCCACAGTACACAGCACTCGGACGGTATTCTCACCCGCAGTGAAGAACATGCCGCGCGCTTTGTCAGCGAGGTTAATTCGGCAGCCGTGTATGTGAACGCCAGCACCCGCTTCACAGACGGCGGTCAGCTCGGGCTGGGCGCCGAGGTGGCGATTTCAACCCAGCCGCTGCACGCGCGCGGACCTATGGGGCTGCGAGAGCTGACCACTTATAAATGGGTGATCCGGGGCGAAAATCACGTGCGCCCGTAGATCCATTGGATTAACAAAATAAACCGCGGCGAGGTCGGGAAAAACGAACACTCGCCGCGGGTGTTTTTTAAACCGGCATGGATAAAAGCCAGGCCCATATTAACCATAGACCTGGCCAGCTCCACTCGAATTAGATTGACACAAACCTTATCCGCCCGAAGTGAGCCCAAATAACGCTGCGCCCCCCAGGAGAAAGAGCAGAAACAGCACCAGTGCAATGAGCAGGAAAAGCCCGAAAAGGACTTTAGCGATCCTTGCTGCGCCGGCAGCCACGCCGCCAAAACCCAGCGCCCCGGCTATAAGCGAAACGACAAATGCAATAACTGCCCATACCAGTAAGTTGTCCATCTTTGTTCGCCTCCCTGTCCGGCACAGTCGCTGCCAGACGACTGCGGCCCTATCTGTCTGGATTCAGAATGAAGCCGCTTCTACCAGTAAAAAATGCGGGGGGTATTCAATATGATCTACCCCCCGACCCAGATGTTGCTTCGACCGCTTCGGCCTGCCCGGCGTTCTCGAAGGTCAGGGCATCCGGCCCGCGATCGACACGGATCGTATCCCCTTCCGAGAATTCGCCGGACAGAATGCGCAGCGCCAGAGGATCCTGCAGTTCTCGCTGAATAGCCCGTTTCAATGGGCGGGCGCCGAAATCGGGATTATAGCCCACTTCAGCCAGGTATTCACGCGCCGCCGGCGTTACATCCAGATGGTAGCCCCTTTCCGCTACCATAGCCTCCATGCGCTTCAACTGGATATCGACAATATCCGCCAGGTGCTCACGAGACAGATGGTGGAAGACAACAATTTCGTCGATGCGATTGAGGAACTCAGGCCGGAAATGGGCCTGCAGGACCTGAGTGATCTCATCGCGTGTGACCTTACGACCGACTTCCCACAACTGGCTGCCCAGGTTGCTGGTCATGATCACCAGCGTATTGCGGAAATCGACCGTCCGGCCTTTGCCATCGGTCAGACGGCCGTCATCGAGAAGCTGTAGAAGCACGTTGAACACTTCCGCGTGCGCCTTCTCGATCTCATCAAAGAGCACCACACTGTAGGGACGCCGCCGGACGGCTTCGGTGAGCTGACCGCCTTCTTCATAGCCGACATAACCGGGCGGGGCGCCAATCAAGCGGGCCACGGTATGCCGCTCCTGGTACTCGCTCATATCGATGCGGATCATGGCATGCTCATCATCGAACAGGAACTCGGCCAGCGCGCGCGCCAGCTCGGTTTTCCCCACTCCTGTGGGGCCGAGGAAGATGAACGATCCAATCGGGCGGTTCGGGTCCTGGAGACCGGCGCGTGCGCGGCGCACGGCGTTGGAAACCACCCGTACCGCATCTTCCTGACCAACCACGCGCCTGTGCAGCCGCTCCTCCATGTGCACCAGTTTTTCGGTCTCCCCTTCCATCAGGCGAGTAACCGGGATCCCCGTCCAGTTGGAGACCACCTGGGCTATTTCTTCTGCGTCGACATTCTCCTTCAACAGAGCACGGCCTTCTTTCTGCCCGGCAGTGATGCGCTGCTCAGCTTCAGCCAGCTGGGTCTCCAGCTCGCGCAGCGTGCCGTAGCGCAGGCGAGCCGCTTTTTCGTATTCGTTGCCGCGCTCCGCATTTTCGATCTCGTGCCGTGTTTGCTCAATCTGCTCTTTGATATGCTGCAGCCTGGAAATGGCTTCCTTTTCATTCTGCCAGCGCGCGCTCAATTCGTTCGACCGTTCTCTCAGGTCGGCCAGGTCGCGCTCAATTTTCGCCAGGCGCTCTTGGGACGCTTTGTCCGTTTCCTTGGACAGCGCCTCCCGTTCGATCTCTAACTGCAGGATCTGCCGGTCCACCTCGTCGAGCGCCTCGGGCTTGGAATCGATTTCCGTCCGCAGGCGGGCGGCAGCTTCATCGATCAGGTCAATGGCCTTGTCGGGCAGCCGGCGGCCGGTGATATAGCGGTGCGAAAGGGTGGCCGCAGCGATCACGGCGCTGTCTGTGATGCGCACGCCATGATGGACCTCATAGCGCTCCTTCAGCCCGCGCAGAATACTGATCGTCTCGTCCACACTGGGTTCATCAACATACACAGGCTGGAAGCGGCGTTCCAGGGCCGGGTCTTTCTCCACATACTTGCGGTATTCGTCAATCGTGGTGGCTCCCACCATGTGCAGTTCGCCGCGCGCCAGCATGGGTTTCAACATATTCCCGGCGTCCATGGCGCCTTCAGCCGCGCCGGCGCCTACCACGGTGTGCATTTCATCAACGAACAGGATAATATCCCCGGCTGCTTCGGAAATCTCTTTTAACACAGCCTTTAAGCGCTCTTCAAACTCGCCGCGGTACTTGGCGCCTGCCACCAGGGCGCCCATATCGAGCTGCACAAGGCGCTTATTTTTCAGGCCCTCGGGCACATCGCCTTTAACCATACGCTGCGCCAGCCCTTCAACGATCGCGGTTTTTCCGGTGCCGGGATCCCCAATCAGGGCCGGATTGTTCTTCGTGCGGCGCGACAGAATCTGCACCACACGGCGAATCTCTTCATCCCTGCCGATCACCGGATCCAGCTTTCCCTGGCGAGCCAGAGCCGTGAGATCACGGCCATATCGTTCCAGTGCCTGATAGGTGTCCTCCGGGTTTTGCGTGGAGACACGCTGTGTTCCCCGGATGCTCGCCAGCGCTTTTAAGATCGCGTCCTTTGTCAACCCGTACTTATTCAAACGGCTTGCTTCACTGCTTTCCGTCAGGCCCAGCAGGATGTGTTCGGTGGAAACATAATCATCCTGCATCCCCCGGGCGTAGCGTTCGGCGGCCGCAAGCACATCCGCCGCCGGGCGCGAGAGACCTGCTTCGCCGACTCCGCTGCCGTATACCTTCGGGCGGCGATCGAGGTCCTGCCGTACGTCCATGAGCAGCCCCGAAACGCTGCCGGCGACCCGGGTTACCAGGGCCGGGACAATCCCATCCTGCTGCTGGAGGAGGGCCAGAAGCAAATGCGCCGGTTCAATGGTCTGGTGATTGAACTCGTGCGCCAGTTTCTGTGAATTCAGAATCGCTTCCTGCGATTTTTGCGTGTATTTGTTTAAATCCATTATTAATCACTCCTTTCTTACCTGACC
>JAAYXE010000087.1 GCA_012516075.1 Chloroflexota bacterium
ATGCGCCGCGATGCCGGGGTGGAGATCAAATCGATGAAAGTGGACGGCGGGGCCGCCCGCAACAATTTCCTGATGCAGTTCCAGGCCGATATGCTCGACGCCGAGGTGGTGCGGCCGGCCGTATCGGAGGCCACCGGCCTGGGGGCCGCCTACATGGCCGGTCTGGCGGTGGGCTACTGGAAGACGGTGGAAGACTGCTTCGCCGGGCAGGCTATCGACCGCGTGTTCACCCCGCAGATGCCCGCCGGAGAACGTGAGCGGCTGTACGCCGGGTGGACCGAGGCGGTCAAACGCAGCATGGGCTGGGCCCGGCGCTGAAAGACCTGGATCCCTTACGGGGAGCTTTATATGAAAAGGACATCAGTAAGCGATTTTTCGGGGCAGACCTTCGACCTGGTGATCATCGGGGGCGGGATCACGGGCGCCTGCGCGGCGCGGGAGGCTGCGCTGCGCGGGCTTTCGGTGGCGCTGTTCGAGAAGAACGATTTTGCCTCCGGCACCAGCAGCCGCTCGACCAAGCTGCTGCACGGCGGACTGCGCTATCTGCAGTCTTACGAGTTCAAACTGGTGCGCGAGGCATGCCGTGAGCGCGAGCTGATGCTGCACCTGGCCCCGCACCTCTCGCACCCGCGGCCGTTCATCTATGTGCTCTATGAAGGCTACCCGGAGAGCATGTTCCTCCTCAACGCCGGCCTGACCATCTACGATCTGTTCTCCGGTAACCCGCTCAAGCGCCGGCACCGCATGCTCAACGCCCGCAGGCTGCTCGAGATCGAGCCGTATTTGAACCCCAGCGGCCTGAAAGGCGGCGGCCTGTACTACGATTTCCTCACCGACGACGCCCGCTTCACGCTCGACACTGTCAAAGGCGCCTGCGAGGCCGGCGCCCTGGCGGCTAACTATATGCGCGTGAGTGGATTTATCTACGAGGGCGGGCGCATCCGCGGCGTGCAGGTGACCGACGACCTGAGCGGTGAATCGGGCGAGGTGCGTGCCCGTCAGGTAATCAACACCGCCGGCGTGTGGGTGGACGAGGTGCGCTTTATGGAGCAGGGCGTGCGCGAGCGCATGCTGCGGCCCTCCAAAGGGGTGCACATCACCCTGCGCAAGAGTGATTTCCCCCTCCAGCATGCGGTCTTTGTGCGCTCGCCGCGCGACCGGCGCGTGGTGTGGCCCATCCCCGCCCTGGACGAAGACCTGGTGTACATCGGCACCACCGACACCGACTACGACGGCTCGCTGGACCACGTGGTTGCCACGGATGACGACATCGACTACCTGCTCGAAGTGGCGAACTTCACCATCCCGGGGCGCAGGATCGGCCGCGAGCATATTGTGGCCACCTGGGCGGGGCTGCGCCCGCTGGTCAGGCCCGAAGGTGAGATGGCCGCCAGCGCGGTCTCGCGCGAGCACCAGATCTTCCTCAGCCCCAGCGGGCTGCTCAACATTGCCGGTGGCAAGCTCACCACGGCGCGTGTGATGGGGAAACAGGTCGTCCAGCGGGCGGTAGAGCTGCTGCAGGAGAATTACGGCCTGCCGGCGCCGCGCCCCTCCAGCAGTCACCGCGTGCCGATCAGCGGCGGCAGCCGGCAGGCGATTGAAAGCGCCCGCCAGGCGCTGGCCGGGCTGGAGGTTCCCGAGCCCGTGCGCCGGCGCTGGCTGGATGTCTACGGCGGGAACGCCGCGGTCCTGGCGGGGATTGCTGAAAAAGAGCCGGATGCTGCGGTTCCCTTCCAGCCCGCCGCAGGAGGGTCTGAACACTGCAGCTTCCCGCTGACACCTGCAGAGGTGCGCTACGCCGTGCAGGAGGAGATGGCCCTCACGCTGACCGATTTCTTCGCCCGCAGGGCGTCGGTCTTTTACTGGACGGAAGACGGCGGGCTGGGGATCGCCCGGCAGATCGCCGTGGTGATGGGCGAGCTGCTGGGCTGGTCTGCGGACGAGCAGGAGCGCCAGATCGAGGCCTACCGCCGCTGGGTAGAGGCTAACCGGGTCAAACCGGTGCCGGCAGTGTAACCCGCTTCGGGGTTTACAATTGAATGACAGGGAGGGCAGCATGAAAACGCGCAAACCGGTGATCTGTTTCGACCTGGACGGGACTCTGGTGGACGAACACAGCCGGATCCATCCCCGTGATGTGGAAATCCTCTCCCGGCCCGACCCGCCTGCCGTGTTCATCCCCTGCACCGGCCGGCTGCTGCCTTCCGTGCGCCGGCTGTTCGCCCGCCACGGCCTCTTCAGCGACGCCCCGCTGCCGTTTCCCCTGGTGCTGCAGAACGGCGCAGCCCTGTACCGCCCGGGGGAAGAACTTTTTGCATACCATGCCTTCCCGCCGGAGGTGCGGCGCTTCTTTGTCGACCTGATCCTGGTCACGCCGGGGGTCAGCTTCCTGGTCTTCACCCAGCACGAGACGCTCGAATACTGGCCCACGGACTTCTCGCGCCGCCTGGTGCAGCGCTTCGACCTGGAGGTGCAGCAGTTCACCACGCAGAACGAGCTGGTGTTCAGCAAAGTGATGGCGCTCAGCGAATACCCCGAGCGGCTGGCCATCATCGCCCGGCTGGCCGCCCGGCAGGGGATCGAGCATTCGTACAGCCTGGAGACGGTGCTGGAGTTTACCCCGGCCGGCGTTCACAAAGGCCGCGGGCTGGGCGAGCTGCTCGCCGGGCTGGGCCTGGAGGAGCACCCGCTGCTGGTCGCTGGCGATGGGGGGAACGATCTGAGCATGTTTGAGCTCACCCCCCATACCTTTGCGCCGCTCACCGCCCCTGAGGAGATCCGCTCCCGCGCCTGCCGGGTTGTCGATGTCGCCGCCAGCGGGCTGCTCGAGCCGATGCTGGAGGGGTGCGGAGGGTTCGCCGGCTGATTCAGGCCTGCGCGGTGCCTGGTAGCGGGCGCGGAGCATACAGTCGAAATGAAATCGAACTGTTGCCCGGTACCCAGGCGCCCTTCGACTACGCTCAGGATGCCTGGGTACCGGGCCTGAATTTTTACTGGTTCCCACGCTCTGCGTGGGAACCAATCAAGCCCCGCTCTATGGGACGCAGTTAACTCAGGCCTGCGTGGTGTCCGGTGGTAGGCGCAGAGCGCCCGGGTTGACGCTCCCACGCGGAGCGGCATGCTTCGCATGCTCAGGAGCGAGAAAAAATTCCCTCCCCTGTAAGCGGCGTAAACGCATGGCGAAACGGGGGAGGGTAAGGGTGGGGGTATTAAACCTTGACTGAAAACCAGCCGGATAATCCACCGGTCTGTGTGGATTACCCTACCCAATCTCCCATTTACTGGTTCCCACAGTCCTCCGTGGGAACCGGGTCGGCCCCGCTCTGCGGGGCGCGCTGTTAATTAA
>JAAYXE010000088.1 GCA_012516075.1 Chloroflexota bacterium
ATTTAACCCTATCTTCACTGTGATTTTCATAATCGCCTTTTTTCATTACAGGTTCTGACTGCCCCATTGTCAGGCGCCGGCTCCTGATGTATGATGACGCAGCCAGATTCACTCTCAGAAACCGAGGAACATTTCGATGACCCTGCCCTTAGAGCTGAAGCAGTTTGCCTACCACTATGTGGATCAAAAATCGGAAGCCCCTGTCTTTTCGGAGCACGAACAGCCGGTCGTGGAACTGCCGGATGCCATCCAGTCCTTCCTGCTCGAGATGGTGGCAAAGATCTGGGATGCGCCCGATGCCGGCTCCACCCGCTCGGCGCGCTTCGTCTCTGGCGAGGAGGGCGACCCGCCTGCCCGTGAACTGCTGCGCCAGGTCTGCGAAGAGGAAGACAGCTTTTTTGAGGCCTCCTGCCGGCTGGCCAGCCTGCTCCACGAGCGCTCACACCCCAACGCTTCACCGGGCGTGCTGGCCGTGATGCGCCTGGAGCGCCCGGAGGACGGTGCGCGCTTCGCCGCGCTGGTAAAAATTCGCTATAAAGACGAGGCTTTCGTGCGCCTGAACACCGGAGACCGGCCCCGGCTGGAGGTCGAAGAGGTGGAGAACATCCTGCTGCGCGAGATCCAGAAAGGTGCTCTCTACCCCCATCCGGACAAAAGTGGCTACGATCTGAAAGTGATCGACGCCCAGGCGCGCGAGGATCCGGCCGCCTACTTTACCGAGAAGTTTCTGGGCTGTACATCGAAGAAAAGCGACGAGCTGCAGGTGAAGAAGCTCGCCCCTGTTCTGGAACGCTACGCCGAAGAAAAGGAAATCGAACTTGTGGTGGAGAAAATGGACGATGTGCTGCACGAGCTGCGCCAGCAGTCGGAAAACATCTCTCTGCCGGTGCTGGTCGAGGCGGTGGCGGAGCAGGAGTTATTTGGTGACCAGTTCGAAGAGCAGGATTTCGAAGCCTATCTTGAAGAACAGGGGCTGGCCGACCTGGATATCCCGGTAGAGGAGTTCCAAAGCAACCGCCGCTCCAGCCGCAGGCTGGTGTACCGCTTCATCGACCCCGAATACGAAGGCCTGGAGATCAGCGGTCCGCCGGAGGCCTTCCAGAACGTGCTCAGCTCCGAAAACGGCCTGGTGACCTTTAAAATTCAGGTCACCAGCGACGGCTTCCGCTTTCGCTACCAGTAAGATTCCGGCTGCACAGCTCAGGGTCGTAACTGCAGCAGGCTGTCCGTGGTGATTACCGGCGGGCGGCCTGCTGTTTTCTCCGCTGCTCCTCAGGCGCCAGGCGCGAGAAGAGCAGTCCAGCGATCACCCGGCCGCTGGCAGAGATCAGGAAGACGGCTGCATAGCCCCAGTGCGCAACCAGCTGCCCGCCCAGGGCAGCTCCCGCAGCCAGCGAGGCAAGCTGCACGACCTGGTAGACCGCCGATAGGCGCGGCCGCGTCTCGTCTGGCATCTGGGTCAGCAGGTAATTAAAAGATGCCAGGTTAAAAGCTGCCCACAGGCCGCCGCCTACCAGGTTGATCAGGATCACCTGCCACGGGGCCGTAACAAATGCCCAGGCGACGGGGGTGGTGGGTATCAGCAGGCTGCTGATCACCAGCAGGCGGTGTGCTCCGATGCGGTCCACCAGCGGGCCCAGCCGGCGCTGCGCCACCATTCCGGAGATGCTGGTGGCAATGGCGGTCAGCGCCACCATGGTGCCGGAAGCGTTCAGGTTCTGCACCAGATGCACGGTGAAAAAAGGCCCCGCGATGTTCAATGCGAAGTTCCACAGCGCCATAGCAGCGCACAGCGCCAGAAAGAACGGCGAGCTGCGCAGATCCCGCCACAGCATAGCCGGGTTGAAGGCGCTCTTCCGGGTTGGCACCGCCCGGCGGCGGTCGCCGATCTGCCCGAAGCAGAAGGTTGCGCTGAACCCCAGCAGAGCGGCACCGGCCAGCACCGCCTGATAACCGCCCAATCCCTGGCTGCGGGTGATCACCATACCGGCAATCAGGGTCACCAGCATAGCGGCCAGGGACATGACGAAGTTGCGCGAGGCAAAATAGTGCCCGCGCCCCTCCAGGGGCACGATATCCCCGGTCAGCGACATCCAGGCCGGGTAATGCAGATTCGAGAAGGTATCGCGAATGACCGCCAGGGCGATCGCGGCAATGACCAGCGGCTGGTCCTGCAGAAGCAGGGGGATCAGTGCCAGGAGTAAAAAGCTCGTGCGGGCCACGAAGCTTGAGACCACCACAATTTGCTTGCGGCGCCCGATGCGCTCCACAAGCAGCGCCCCCGGCAGCAGCACCAGCGCCGAGCTCAGGCTTGCCAGCGCGCTCATCAAGCCAATCTGGGCGCTGGACGCGCCCAGCGCTAACACATACACCGTCAGGTAAGTGAGATAGATATTGTCGCTGGCCGAGGCGAAAAAGCCGTCGAACCAGAACCAGTGCAAATTGCGGCGCACAGCGGGCGCATGATTCAGCGCCCATTCGCCGCCCACCGTTAAATAAGCCAGCGAGCGCTGGAGGCGCGTGAAAAGCGCGCCAGCAGAGATAAATTTTCGCGGCATTCGAACCTGGGGGATTTAGATTTTTTCGAAGTAGGGCATATCGACAACGAAGACCGTGGCGCGGGATAAACCGGGCTCCGCCGGCATTGTTTTCTCTCTCAGCACTTCCAGGACGTCATCCACCTGGTCATCCTGCAGACCGACCATCAAGGTGATGTTGCCTCTGCGCAAAAAGCCGCCGGTGCTTGCCATGCGCGTCACGCCGTAGCCATGCCGGATCAATTCCTGAACCACTTCTTCATCGTCTGTGTCGCGAACGACGATCATCATCAGCTTCATGCTGTTCCTCTCTCAAATCTGTACGAAACGTTCAACATTCAAAACAAACACCAGCGCCCCTCCGATGCGTGCTTCGATCATCGGAATGGGTGTGACGCCGGGTTGAAAATGCAGATGGGCGGGGACATACTGCGTCTCGGGGCGGCAGATGTCGCGCACCAGCGCTAACAGCGCCGGCAGGCGCAGTTGATGGACACCCACGAACAGACTGACCATCGCTTCCTGCAGCATGCCGCCCGAGCTGTTGATCACCGTAAAGTTGAAACCGTGCTCGGTGAGCTGCCCCATCAGTTCATCGGCCTGGCGACCGGAAACAATCAGAATCGCCAGCCTGTTGACGCTTTCCTTAATACGCATCTTGTTCCTCTGAAACAATACCTGCCCTCAGGAGTGCTCAACAGTCAAATCTTATCAACAAATTCTATTTTTCTCAATCTTTTTTCCGCTGTGTTTGATTAGAAACCTGAAAGGATGGGGGAGAAGCGCAGAATCTGCGGTTATCGTATAAAATACCGTTGCGTTTTACATCTTAAAGGTCATCCATCCGGGCTCGTTGAGGTGCACCCGGGGAAATTGAAGATGAATGGGAGGATCGTATGTGGTTTGTCGACAACGAAAAGGTCACCGATCCACGCGTGAACCTGGCCATCGAAGAACACCTGCTGCGCACATTCGATACGGAGGAGGATATTCTTCTCTTCTATATCAACCAGCCCTCGATCATCATTGGCCGCAACCAGAACACCATTGAAGAGATCAACCAGGAATATGTGGAGAAGAACGGCATCATCGTCGTGCGGCGGCTGTCCGGCGGCGGCGCTGTTATCATGACCTGGGCAATCTCAACTTCAGCTTCATCACCCAGAACCAGGCCGAAAATATCCACAATTTCCGCAAATTCACGGCGCCGGTCATTGAGGTGCTAAGGGAGATGGGCGTGCCGGCCGAACTGAGCGGGCGCAATGATATCGTTGTCGACGGACGCAAAATCTCGGGCAATGCCCAGTACATCGCCGGACGGCGGATGGTCAGCCACGGCACACTGCTGCTCAATTCGGACCTGGAGCAGGTGGTGGAAGCGCTGAACGTGAAGGCCAGCAAGATTGAATCGAAAGGCATCAAATCGGTGCGCAGCCGGGTGGCCAATATCTGTGAGTTCCTCCCTGAACCGGTCGACATGGAAACCTTTCGCCTGCGCCTGCTGCACGGCATCTTCGGCGGCGCGGAAAACGTCCGGCAGTACCACCTGACCCGTGAGGACTGGGATAATATCCACAGGCTGACTGCCGAGCGCTACGGCACCTGGGAGTGGAACTACGGGCACTCGCCCGCCTTCAATGTCCAGAAAACGCAGCGCTTCGCCATGGGCGAGATCGACGCCCGCATCGATGTCGAACGCGGCCTGATTCGCTCCGTAATATTCTATGGAGACTTTATCGGTGAGAAAGACTCGGCCGAGCTGGCTGAAAAACTAACCGGCGTGCGCTACGAGCGCAGCAGCCTGGAAACCGCCCTGCAGGGTGTGGATTTGAGCCGCTATTTCGCCGGCCTGAGCCTTCCCGAATTCTTAGATTTCTTTCTCTAACCTGCATCACACTCAACACGGCCGGATCAGGATACAAGCATCATGGAAGATACCCCTCTCTACCACCGCATCGCCGAGACCCTGCGCCAGAACATCATGTCCGGAGAACTCAAACCTGGCGACCGCCTGCCATCTGTGCGCGAGATGGCTGAACAGTGGGACTGCACGATCGGTACCGCCCAGCGCGCGTACCGCGAACTGGTGCGCCAGGGACTGGTGACCAGCCGGCCCGGGCAGGGCACCCGCGTGGTGGAGCGGCCGCGCCTGCAGGGCGAGACCACCCTGCGGCGTATGGCGCTGATCCACCGGGCGGAAGCCTTTCTGCTGGAAGTGGTCACCGCCGGATACAGCCTGGATGATGTGGAGCGCGCCGTGCATCAGGCGATGGACCGCTGGCGTTCGGTGGAAGTGGAGGTCGAACCCCCGCCTGAGAAGATCCTGCGCTTCTCAGGCAGTCACGACCTGGTTCTCCCCTGGCTGGCCGGCCAGTTTCCCGATATCACCGGGGGTTACAGCCTTCAGGCGAGTTTCACCGGCAGCCTGGGCGGGCTGATTGCCCTGGCGGAAGGCAAAGCCGACCTGGCCGGAAGCCACCTGCTGGACGAAGAGAGCGGCGAATACAATGTGCCCTACGTGCGCCGGGTGCTGCCCGGGAAACGCACCGCCCTGGTCACCCTGGCGCACCGGCGCTTCGGCCTGATCGTCCCGGAGGGCAACCCGCGTCGTATTCGCGGCCTGGAGGACCTGACACAGCCTGGCCTGCGCTTCATCAACCGCCAGCCCGGCTCGGGCACGCGCGTCTGGCTGGACTCCGCCCTGCGCCACAAAGGCATCTCAGCGGTGGAGATCGATGGTTATTACAACGAAAAAGTGACCCACTCAGCGGTGGCGCAGGCGGTCGCCAACGGCGAAGCGGATGCCGGAATCGGGCTGGAAGCCGCAGCTGCCAGCCTGGGCCTGGAATGCATTCCTCTGGCGCGCGATCGTTATGACCTTGTGATCCCGGAGGCGGCTGCAGAACAACCGCCCGTCCAGCGCCTGATCGAATGGCTGCAGGATCCCGAGACCCAGGTGCGCATCGAAAAGCTGGGCGGTTACGATGTGGACGAGACCGGGAATGTAACCTGGGTGGATTGAAAGCCTAAGAATTTACTTAACAATAATAGCCCTGGAAGTTTCCAGGGCTTATTACATTTGACTACTGGACATATGACCTTCTCTTTACTATACTTGTATTAGTCCAACTTATACAAAGGAAAGCAATGGGAACAGAGCTGCTGGAAATCATCCTGCTCTCGCTGAGAGTGTCGGGCATCGCACTGCTCTTCAGCACGCTGATCGGGATCCCGGTAGGCGTGCTCATGGGGCTGAAGCGCTTCATTGGGCGGCGTGTGATCGTCGCCATTCTGTACACCGGTATGGGCTTCCCGCCTGTGGTGATCGGCCTGTTCGTTTACATGCTGCTTTCGCGTAGCGGGCCGCTCGGTCAGTTGAACCAGCCCTTCTTCCCGGAGCTGTTCACACCCGAAGCCATGGTGCTGGCGCAAACGATCATCTCGTTCCCGCTGGTGGCCGGTTTTACCATGGCGGCTGTGATGGGGGTTGACCCCCAGCTCCGCCAGCAGGTTGTCTCGCTGGGCGCCACGCCCCGTCAGGCGGCCATGACCGTTCTGCGCGAAGCCCGTGTGGGCGTGATCGTCTCGATCATCGCCGGCTTTGGGAGCATCATCTCCGAAGTCGGCGCGGTCATGCTGGTGGGCGGCAACATAGAAGGGCGCACGCGGGTGCTCACCACAGCCATCGTTCTGGAGACGCGCAAGGGCAATTTTGAGCTCGCACTGGCTCTTGGCGCTGTCTTACTGGGGCTCTCTTTTGTCGCCAATCTGGCCATGATGAAGCTGCAGGGAAGGGCGTTGGAAGAATGAACGACGGACGCAACGGCAGTTCTGAAAATCAAGTGGTATACGAGCTGAGAAATCTGACCAAGGCGTACAACGGGCGCACCGTGCTCGAGATCGAGCACCTGCAGGTGGGAAAAGGCGAGATTTTAGCGCTGGTTGGCCCCAGCGGCTCGGGAAAAAGCACCCTGCTGCGCCTGTTAAATTTCCTGGAGCCGCCCAGCGGCGGTTTTTTGTCGTTCCAGGGTAAAGAGATCCTGTCCGGTCCGGGAGCCCCGCTGGAACTGCGCCGCCGGGTCACCATGGTCTTTCAGCGCCCCATGCTGCTGGACCGCAGCGTGGAAGAGAACGTTGCATTCGGCCTGCAGCTGCGCGGCCGCCGCAATAACCGCGATCTGGTGCAGGCCGCTCTGAAAGACGTGGGGCTGGAAAGCCTGGCACGCCAGCGTGCACGCACCCTCTCCGGTGGGGAAGCGCAGCGTGTGGCGCTGGCGCGCGCCATCGTCCTGAAGCCCGACGTGCTGCTCCTGGACGAGCCTACCGCAAACCTGGATCCCTACAACGTCAGCCTGATCGAGAACATCGTGCGCCGCCTGCATGAGGAGCAGGGAACGACCATTGTGCTGGTCACCCATAATGTGTTCCAGGCCCGCAGGCTGGCCCAGCGCGTCGCCTTCCTGCTCGAAGGCCGTGTGGTCGAGATCGCTCCGGTGACGACATTTTTCGAATCTCCACAGGATGCGCGTACTGCTGCATTTGTGCGCGGCGATATGGTTTACTGAACCGTTTTTCACAGCGAAAAGACCAAAAAAGGAGATGAGAATGAAAAAGAAGCTCTGGGTTTCGATGATTGTGCTGACACTGCTGGCACTGGTCCTTTCGGCCTGCGCCAGCCCGGCTGCCCCTACGGAGCCTCCGGCAGTGGAAACCAAAGCCCCTGCAGCGCAGCCTCCCGCTGAGGAAGCTGAGCCACCGGTAGAGGAAACCGAGCCTCCCGCCGAACCCACAGAACCGCCCGAACCGCAAACCGGCGAGGTTCAGGAGCTGATCCTGGCGACCACCACCAGCACGGAAGACTCGGGGCTGCTCGATTACATCCTGCCTGATTTCGAGGCTGAATACAACGTTGACGTCAGCGTGATCGCCGTTGGCACCGGTCAGGCTCTGCAGCTGGGTGAAGACGGGAACGCCGATGTCCTCCTGGTGCATGCACGGGCGCGTGAAGATGAGTTCATGGCCGCCGGCCACGGTGTGCGGCGTGAGGACGTGATGTACAACGACTTCATCATCGTCGGCCCGCCCAGCGACCCCGCCGGGATCCGCGGCATGACCGACGCCGCTGCAGCGCTGGCAAAGCTTGCCGAAAACGAGGCGGCTTTCATCTCGCGCGGTGACGAGTCGGGCACGCACACCAAGGAGCTCTCGGTCTGGAAGGCGGCCGGGATCGAACCCGCCGGCAGCTGGTACATCTCCGCCGGTCAGGGCATGAATGACGTGCTCACCATGGCGAACGAACAGCAGGCCTACACACTGAGCGACCGGGCCACATTCCTGGCGCGCACCCTGCAGGGCATCGACCTGGAGATCCTGGTTGAAGGAGACCCGGTGCTGTTCAACCCCTACGGTGTGATTGCCGTGAACCCGGAAAAGAGCCCCAACATCAAGGCCGACCTGGCCAACACTTTCATCGACTGGCTGGTCTCCCTGCCCGTGCAGGAGAAGATCGGCACCTTTGGCGTGGAAGAGTTCGGCTCTCCCCTGTTCACACCGGATGCTGAGTCTTATCGCCAGGCGCACGGCACCGGAAGCGATTCCGGAGATGAAGGTAAAGCCCGCGAAGGCGGTCTGGCGATCACCGGTCTGGTAGACAACGAAATGTTCTGGACAGAAGAGGAAGTGCGCGCCATGCCAACGGTGGAGGTCGAGGCGACCAACAACCAGGGCGCTACCGAGACCTATACCGGTGTGCCGCTCTCCGAACTGCTCGCTGCTGCCGGCGTTCAGGACGGGGCCACCACCATCGTCTTCGTGGGAGATGACGGCTATACCGCCGAAGTATCGCTGGAAGAGCTGAACGCCTGCGAGGACTGCATCATCTCCTTCCGCAACCAGGGCGGCTTCCGCAGCCTGATGCCGGGCTTCCCGGGGAGCGTGAACGTGCGCGGTGTGGTTGAGATCCAGGTAAAGTAAAATAGATCGAGCCCGGAGTGGATGCGGATCCCCCCGCATCCACTCCTATCACACGCATGGAGGAGCCCAGCATGGATCTAAAGAGAGACGAAAGCGGCAGGCTGCACATTGAATCGCCGCTGATGGCCGAGTCATTAATGGACACGCAGCTGCTTGCCAGCACCGAAACGCGAGAGATTTTTCGCCCCCTGCCTGATCTGAACGTGATCAAACTGGGCGGCCAGAGCGTAATCGACCGCGGAGGAAAGGTACTGCTGCCTTTGCTGGAAGAGATCGTCGCCGCCCGGCCCAATCACCCGCTTCTGGTGATGACCGGGGGTGGAACGCGCAGCCGTCACGCTTACGCCATCGCTTTAGATCTGGGCATGCCCACCGGAGTGCTCGCCAAACTGGGATCCAGCATCAGCGAGCAGAACGCCCTGATGGTCTCGGTGCTGCTGGCGCCGCACGGCGGGGTCAAGATCGGGCACGACGACCTGGTCAAGCTGCCGGCTTATCTGTCTCTCGGGGCCATCCCGGTGATGCACGCCATGCCGCCCTACGGCCTGTGGGAAGAGCCGGCTAAAGTCGGGCGCATTCCACCCCACCGCACGGATGTCGGCGCCTTTCTGACAGCCGAAGTGGTCGGCGCCCGGCGCTGCATCCTGGTCAAAGACGAGCAGGGTCTCATGACCGCCGACCCCAAGAAAGACCCCTCCGCCAAATTCATCCCCGAAATCGAAGTCGATGAGCTGCGCAGCATGGATCTGCAGGACCTGCCTGTGGAACGGGCCATGCTGTCGTCACTCTCACGTGCGCGCAGCACCAGGGAAGTGCTGATCATCAACGGGCGCGAGCCCGGAAACCTCACCCGCGCCCTGCAGGGCGAACACGTGGGGACACGTATCTACAAGAAGAACAAGCAGTAACCAGCACAACCTGATCGGGTAGTTCGCCGCCCCGCAGGAGGGCCAGTTAGAGGACGGGAGCCGTACATGCCTGGCAGGATCATCTGAACGGTTCAAGGAAGGTGACGGATATGATTATCTACATTGGCATGGACGACACCGACAACAAAGAATCACGCGGCACTGGACGGCTGGCACGCAGCATCGCCGCCGAACTGGCCTGCGAGTTCCGCCTGCTGGGCGTCACCCGCCACCAGCTGCTGGTGGACCCGCGCGTGCCCTACACCTCCCACAACAGCAGCGCGGCCATCGCTCTGGAAACAGAAGATACGGTGGATCTGCCGGCCCTGTTCAGACGTGTGAAAGCAGTGATGCTGGCAGACTTCATCCCGGGCAGCGATCCGGGTCTGTGTATGGCCGTTCATGTGCCCCAGGCGATCACCGATTTTGGCCGCAAAGCGCAGCGCGAGTTCGTGCAGCAGGAAGAAGCGCGCCGCCTGGCCGCCGAACACGGCCTGCTGCTGGAGGGCCTGGGAGGAACGCAGGACGGTGTGATCGGCGCGCTGGCTGCCGTTGGCCTGGCCGCCTGCGGCGAGGACGGCCGCTATCTGCACATCGGCCGGGTGCGCGACCTGCACGGCCCATTGTCGGTCGACACGCTGCTGCAGGCCGGGGTGGCAGCCGTTCAAACCCTGGACGGCGAGCCGGTGCTCGAGGGCACTATCCTGGTGGAAAAGCTGCGCCCGGCCCGGCGAGGTGGAAAACCAGTTGCCATTGTCGACCGGGAGGGAGATCACTGGCGCCCGCTGAAGCTGGGTTGATCACCCCCATGCTTCTCATATGAGCGTAAAGTTTCGCTTAAAGGAAGACGGATTTGCCTATCCTCAGGAAGGGCTCGGCCTGCAGCCGCTCTCTCTCACCATTGAACGTGGGGAAGGGCTTCTGGTTGCAGGCCATTCTGGCTCCGGAAAGAGCACGCTGGCCCGCCTGCTGGTAGGCCTGATCCCCCATCTTTATCACGGCTGCCTGCAGGGGGAAGTATGGCTGGACGACCTGCTTACCGCCCAAACGCCGCTCTGGGAGCTTACCCGCCGGGCAGGGCTGGTCTTTCAAAACCCGGCCTCCCAGACGCTGACGACTTCCGTTGAAGAAGAAATCATCTTCGGTCTGGAGAACCTGGGCCTTTCACAGCGAGAGATCCAGGAACGCACCACAGAAGCGCTGCGCACATTTAACCTGGAACCGCTGCGCAGGCGTTCCCCGCAGACCCTTTCTGGCGGCGAGCAGCAGAAACTGGCGCTGGCATCCATCCTGGCCCGCCGGCCGCCAGCACTGGTCCTCGACGAACCCCTTTCGATGCTGGACAGCACCTCCGCGCTGGATTTTGTGGATACGCTCAACTCCGGCCTGCAGGGAGGGCGCACGCTCGTCATCTGCGAACACCGGCTTGAATATTTACAGGCCATTAAAGGGCTGCGAACGCTGCATCTGAACGGCCAGCAGACCGGCGCTGCGGAAAACCAACCCGAAATGACTGCCCCGCTGGAGGATCACCGGCGGCACGGCCTCACCGGCGATCATTTTCAAATCCAGGTGCACCACCTGACCGTGGAGCGAGGCGGTCAGCGAATACTGGATAACCTGGAATTTACGCTGCACAGCGGCGAGGTCGTGGCCCTGGTGGGGCCCAACGGCGCAGGCAAGACCACCCTGCTGCGTGCCCTGGCAGGCCTGCAGAAGGCGCACGGACAGATCAGCGCCGTTGAAAGCGGCCGGGCGGAACCGCCCAGCCTGGGGATGGTCTTCCAGAATCCGGACATCCAGCTGTTCAATCCCACAGTGCGGGAGGAGATCCTGTACCGGCTGCCGCAGCCCGACCTCGAGCTTTACGACTGGCTGATGCATGTTCTGGATCTGGAGCGCTACGCCGGCACCCCGCCGCTGCTGCTCAGCGAAGGCGAGAAGCGCCGGGTGGCGCTGGCCACCACCCTGATGCGCCGTCCCCGGCATGGGGTGCTGCTCGACGAGCCCTCACTGGGGCAGGATAGAAATCACAAAGCGATCCTCCGGCAGGCCCTGCGTCATCTGGCGGATTCCGGGCAGGTGGTCCTGATGGCGACACATGATCTGGAACTGGCGTCCAGCGCGGACCGCATGATCCTGCTTTCGAAATACGGCATCCTGGAAGACGGTCCTGCGGAGGCTGTGATGCAGAATCAGGCGGCCTGGGACCGGCTCGGTCTGCGGGTTCCTGACTGGGTGGTGAGGGGATGAAAAGGACCGGACAGCGGCTCAGCTTTTTAAAGCAGTCCAGTCTGGTGCTGCATTCGCCGCTGCGGCACGTCGACCCGCGTGTCAAACTGGCGATGTGCCTGTGCGTATCCATGGGGATCTTACTGCCCCTGCCCCGCCTGGTGGTGTTCATGGGCATCTACCTGCTGGTCCTCCTGTGGGCACGGCTGCTGCCCTCCGCTGCAGCACAGGTCTGGCGTCTCAAATGGGTGCTGCTGGTCCTCTTTGTGTTTGACTGGTGGTTGATCAGTCTGAACCTGGCAGTGACCATCACCCTGCGCCTGATCCTGCTGGCCTGCGTGCTCTCCCTGGTGTTCGCCACCACAACGCCGGTTGAGTTCACCCTGGCCCTGGAGAAGCTGGGACTGCCCTACCGCTATGCGTTCAGCATCGGCCTGGCCTTTCACAGTCTGGGGCTTGTGGAAGAAGAGTGGCTGTCCATTCAGGAGGCTCAGACGGCGCGCGGCGCTTATACCCCCATGCAGCTTTCCCTGAAGCCGCGTGAACTGCGCAAAACCGTTCAGGCGGTCGGAGAATATGTTTCCCTGGTCGTCCCGACCATTGTGCTGGCAGTGAAACGGGCCTGGTCAATTACCGAGGCCGCTTACGCGCGCGGCTTCGACTCGCCTGAGCGCCGGCCATACCGGCAGCTCCGGTTTACGACACAGGATGTACTGCTCATGGCGGCCTCGCTGCTGGTGACCGTTTTGCTGCTGTTCTGGAGGTGATTCATGGCACAAAAAAATCGTCTGCTGATCGCTCTGGTGATCCTGATCGCCATCAGCGGTGTACTGGTCGCCGCGGATATGCTGCGCCGTCAGGCGCAGCCCGCGCTGGCAGGGAATACAGCAGTCACCCTGACGGCCGGCAGCATCCCGATTTACATGGACGGTCAGCTGGTGGCCGGCTTCTCACCTGGCGACCTTGACCAGTTAGAGAAGGCCAGCTTCATCGAGGCCGCCGAGGGGGTCAAGCAGGAAGGCTGGATGCTGCGCGATATCCTGCTGCTCTATATCCCCGAAGAAGAACTCCGGCCGGATACACAGATCGTGGTCTCCAGCTCCAGCCGGGGGAAATCGGCGCAGCTGACCTGGGAAGAAGTGAACACGCCCGAGAACTATGTGATGTTCGACCTCGCCAACCGCGGAACACTGAAACTGGTCTCGGTGATGGAAAAATTGGATGAGCGCGCGGAATGGGTGCAGGACAGTGACCGGATTGAAATTAGCAGTCCCTGAGGAGGCACCGTGAAGGAAAAATATTTCTCAACCTTTCAGTTGATCCTGCTGGCGCTGTTTGCCAGCCTGGTGGTGGTGGCAAAGATCGCGTTGAAGACGCCGCTGCGGCTGCCCGGTCACTCGGGCATCTTCTGGATGGCCCTGATCATCGTGGCTGCTGCTGTTGTCCCCAAAAAAGGAGCGGCCAGCCTGGTGGGGATTACATCGGGTTTCCTGGCCGCCTTCCTGGGGTTGGGAGATTTTGGCGCGCTGAACACTTTCCTTTCATACTCGGTGGTGGGCATCGGAACGGACCTTGCCATGCTGCTGCTCCCCAACACGGAAAACCTGCTCGCCGCGGGGCTGGTCGGTGCACTGGGACATATCGGTAAGTTTATCGTCAAGTATCTATTTGGAGTGATCACCGGGGCGCCGGTGGGTTTTGTCGCCCTGGGGCTGCTGTGGGCCATTCTGGGTTATGTGGTGTTCGGTGCGCTGGGCGGTATGTTGGGCGCCATGGTCATCTCGGCACTGCGCAGGGCCGGTTTCTTCGCTTACCTGGCAGAGAAGCGATAGAACCTTTGCAGTCATTCTCACCATCGCTATCATCGTCCTCCACAAACAGGACTGCCCCCTTTTTCGTCAGGGGGCAGTCCTGTTTTTATGAACCCACTGCAGCGGCGGTCACAATTATCCGGCCGGCTGTACTTCCGGCGCCGTCTCCGCAGGCAGTACGGAACCCGGTACGATCTCGCGGTAGGTCAGGGTCCAGGTGTTGGCGAAGAACAGTTCCAGCAGCCCGCTCATGAAGAGCATCGGCAGGAGGAAGATCACCAGGAAGAAGGGCAGGGCTACAATGCCGCCGAGGATGTAGGGCAGTGCGCCGCTGGCAAACTGGCTGGTGATCCATCCCACCAGCAGGGCGGGCAGGCCTCCGATCACCGCAGTCCCCAGGATGAGCAGCACAGCCACCGGGATCAGCACGATGCCGACCACCACGCCAATGGCGAACAGGATCACGCCCATCAGCACCACATCCCAGAAGCGCCGGCGGACCAGTTCGATCCCGCGCTGGAGACCGTCCATCACGCCGGTGCCCTCTAGCACCACCACACGGTAGGCGAACTGGGACACCAGGCTGATGAAGATCATGGCGACGATAAACGCCAGGAGTACCAGCAGTCCCAGGCCGATGGCGACGATCGTGCCGATCACCTGCAGCGGCTGGTTATCGGTCAGCCACACCAGCAGCGGTCCCAGGGCAAGCGCCATCAGCAGGATGAAGGCGACGAAGACGGCGAGGCCCAGAACCAGATCGACCAGGAACAGGCGCAGCGAAGTACGTGACCAGCCCAGGCGGAAGCCCTGGCGGAAGCTGATCTTTTCCCCGCTGGCCTCGTGGCGGTCCGCCATCTGGATCACCGCGTTCAGGCTGACGTAGCGCAGGATGGCAAAGATCACGCCCAGGATCAGGATCAGACACAACAGGGTGACTGCCACGGGGATCAGGTCCTGCAAAATGTTATCTCTATACGGCACTGCGGGGAACTCTCCGCGCCCGCCCCCTCCGCCGCTGCCACCACCGGCGCCAGAGGTCAGAGCCAGCAGGATGCCGAACAGCCACATAGCCCGGTAGTTGATCGTGATATCAAACGCTCGTCTGATTATTCGAATGTGGTCCATTTTCTTTTCCCTTTCACCAGATTATTTACCTTTCCCCAGCGCGGCACGCCGCAGCAGCCGCGCCGTATATTTACGATGCCAGAGCGAAGGTCAACTGGGACTGGCGCTCTGAGGCCCACCACAGGGCCAGCCAGCCGGCCAGCATCGAGATCATCAGCACGGTGGCGGTCAGGTCCAGGAAACCGAGCTGCAGAGATACCTGCAGCGGCTCGGGCCATGCCAGGGCGTGAGCCAGCCAGTCCACCAGCAGCGGGATGCCCAACCCGGGCAGCGGTCCCCAGCCCGGCAGCGCCAGGCCTTCCATGCCCATGTCCACGGGGATCCAGCCGTTTGCCAGCAGGCCGGCCAGAATCAGCAGCACCTGGAAAGCAGCCCAACCGCTGATCAGGCCCAGCGGCAGGATGAACCAGCCCAGCCGCATTAGCCGCTTCCAGAAGGAATTTTTACGGCCTGCAGCCCGGGCCGCCACCTGTGCGGCAAAGCGCTCGTCCGGGATGAGCGGGGCCGGGACCGGCACTTCGTGCAGCAGAGCCGAGAGCCGCTCATAGGTCTTCAGCTCTTCCTGGCAGGTGAGGCATTCACTCAGATGGGCTTCCACCCATTCGAGCTGCTCACCGTGCAGCTCACCGTCGTAATAGGCCGAAAGCAGATCGGTCGGATGTTCGTTCATCACACCTCCAGAACCTGCGCCAGGCGCTGGCGCAGTTGGCTGCGGGCATAGTTCAGGCGGGACATCACGGTGCCGACGGGGATGTCCAGCAAATCGGCGATCTCGGCATAGGAGAGGCCCTGGTACTCCCGCAGCACGAGCACGGCCCGGCTGGCGGGGGGCAGGTCCAACACCGCCTGGCGCACCAGCTGTGCGCGCTCTCCTTCTTCAACCTGCCTTTCCAGGGAGGCGGCCGGGTCGCGCAGCGGCAGTTCATCGATGGAAACGCTCTCCCGCCGGCGGCGGAGCTGGTCCAGGGCGTAGTTCACGGCGATGCCCGTCACCCAGTTGCGGAAGGAGTACTGCGGTTTGTAGGTGTGCATGCGCTGCCAGGCCCGCAGGAAGCCTTCCTGAGCCGCGTCTTCCGCCAGGTGGATGTCGCCCAGCATGCGGTAAGCCGCAGCCGTCACCGCTTCCCGGTGGCGGAGGACCAGCGCTTCGAAGGACTGCAGGTCTCCCTGCAGTGCGCCGGCTGCCAGGGCTTCATCGCTTTCAACCGTCATTACCTGGGGCTCCATGCGTATCCCGTCATCCTTTCTACTATCTATACGGAATCCAGCGCGATTTTATTCGGAAATTGGGGAGGAGTTTTTTGAAATGAGGGCTGTGGTTTGAACAACTGAAGAGCCGAAAGGACTGATACACTGAATCTCCTTTCAGCGTCTCATCGACTTCAGAGTTTCAGCGGTTCAAGTGTCTCAAGTGGTTCACCTGCGGCAGTCCTTATTGGACTGCCGCAGGCCGTTTCGACTGCGGGGCCTGACGCCCCCAAGCATGCGCAGCATGCCGCTCCGCGCGCCTGCGGTTAGCGGGCGCTGTTGTTCGTGGGAAGGGTTCCTGCGCGCGTTTAAACCACTGAAGCGCTGATTGGACTGAAACACTTAATCCGCGTGCTTTTCAGCGTTTCATTCACTTCAGTGTTTCAGCGGTTCAAAGAAAAGACCCTCTGCGGGAAATGGCTTTCGAAAAAACTGGGGAAAATAAAAATCACGCCTGAAATTTCAGGCGTGATCGTTCTTCACGAGGCTCCTCGACCAGGACTCGAACCTGGAACCTAGCGGTTAACAGCCGCCCGCTCTGCCGATTGAGCTATCGAGGAATTTAGCGACGGGCATTATAACCTCAAGGTTAGGGGGTGTCAAGGCAAGAGGGCCCAAATCACGCCGCAATTCACATATAACCTTCCAAACAGCCCGTAAACCTGACAATCTTCTAAGCCTGGGGTCATTCTGTTTGACGCCCCTACCCCCTGCCTTTATAATCGACCCAACTCCTACGATTTTTATGTTTTATCAGCAGGTTCCTGTCGAGTCTCATCCATGGCGCTTAAGGGCAATTTACGCGATTTCAGCATATCTCAATTACTCAACCTGATCAACCTGGCGAGAAAAACAGGAACGCTGATCATTGATGGTCCCGACCATCAGAAGGTTTGTGTCAGCTTCTGTGAAGGCAGGCTGGCCTACGCCCAGAACGGTCAGGAGGACGGCAGCCTCACCGCCGTCCTTTATCGTGCTCGCAAACTGACGGCTGCCCAGCAGCGCGCCATCCAGCAGCGCGCCGGCAAGATGAGCGACAAAGAGCTCGGCCTGCTGCTGATCAACGCCAAGTACGTCACCCAGCAGGATATCCTCAACAGCCTGCAGAGCTACTTCATCCAGGTGGTCAACAAGCTGTTCACCTGGCCGTCCGGCAGCTTCCGCTTTGAGAGCGGCCTGCTGCCGCCCGACGACCGCATCACGGTGCGCATCCGGCTGGAGAATATCATCATCGAAGGCACACGCCGGATGAAAGAACTGGAGCAGCTCCAGGATGAGATCCCCAGCCTGGATATTGCTGTGAAGTTTGCCGAACGCCCCGGCGCCAATATCCGCAACGTCAGCCTGAGCCGCGATGAATGGCGCGTGGTGTCTTACATCAACCCCAAAAACTCGCTGCGCCAGATTGCCAGAGCCACCAACATGTCGGACCTGGAGATCCGGCGCATTATCTACGGGCTTCTCCAGGCCGGGCTGATCGAGTTCACCCGCCCGGTGGGCGCTAAGCCGCCGGCGCAGAAGTCCCAGCAGCGGCTCCCCGAGCAGCAGCAGAACCCCGCGGAAAAGAAATCGCTCATCCAGCGGCTGATCAACCGCATCCGCTCACTATAGCCCGTGTAATTACCCAAGGATCTCAATAGAACGGACAGGACATCGCTTCATGCAAACGGTAAAGATGGTCGTTACTGGCCCTTACAATGCAGGTAAGACCGAGTTCATTCGCTCAGTCAGTGAAATCGATGTGGTATCTACCGAGCGGAAAGTCACCTCCGCAGAGGAAATGGTGAAAGACACCACCACGGTTGCCATGGACTTCGGACGCATTACCGTTGATGACGATCTGGTCCTGTACCTTTTCGGAACCCCCGGACAGAAGCGCTTCGATTTCATGTGGGAGATCCTTTCGGAGGGCATGCTGGGCTTTATCGTCATGGTAGACAGCAGCCGGCCGGAAACCTTTCGCGAGGCGCGCAGCATCCTGGAGACATTCCGCGCCTACGCCCCCACCCCTTACGTCGTCGCCGCCAACAAGCAGGACCTGGAAGACGCCTGGGATGTGGAAGATATGCGCATTGCCCTGCGGCTGGACCCGCGCGTAAAGCTGCTGCCCTGCGTTGCCTGCGAAAAAGAAGACGTCAAAAACGTGCTGCTCGAACTGCTGTACAGCATCCTGGCTGAAATGGAGCTCAAAGAAGAGAAGTAAGGCCGCCCGCGCGGTCACTGCGATTCTTTTGAAAAAAAATGCGGCTGTGTCTTCCATCACGACTGATCAGGGAATTGTACATTACGAGGTTTTCGGGCGCGGACGCCCGGTAATCTTGCTGCACGGTTGGCTGGGCTCCTGGGGGCTGTGGCAGGAGACCATGGCCGTTTTAGGCCGCTATTACCGCACCTACGCGCTGGATTTCTGGGGCTTTGGAGAATCGGGGAAGAAGCGCCCCACCTACGCCGTGCAGGACTTCGTCAGCCTGGTCGATCAGTTCATGGAGCAGCTCGGCATCGCCCAGGCGCCCCTGGTGGGTCACAGCATGGGCGGGACGGTCAGCCTGGCTGCTGCCATCCAGTTCCCCGAGCGGGTCAAAAAAGTTGCCGTCATCGGCTCGCCAATTGCTGGCTCCTCGCTCTCCTTCCTGTTGAAGCTCTTCGGCCGCCGGCCGGTCGCTCGCGTGGTCTACAGCAACCTGTGGGCTTTCAAATGGAGCATGCGCATGCTGGCGCCCTTCTATTCGCGCGATCCGCGCTGGCCAGACATGATGGATCGCGACCTCTCCAGCACCACGCTCGAATCCTTCCTGCTGAGCATCGCTTCGCTGCGCCGCACCGACCTGCGTCCGCAGCTCTCGCAGATTAAGGTGCCGGTGATGGGCATGTACGGCCAGCGTGATATTGTCGTCAGCCCCCAGCAGTGGAAACCGCTGCTGGCAGGCGTGCCGCATGCGCGCATCGAACGCTTCCTCCACGCCGGCCACTTCATCATGCTCGACGAACCCGCCGCATTCATGGAGACGCTGCGCGACTTCCTGGATGCAGACGAAGGCCGCACATCTCCGGTTCACAAGCCGGCGAACGACAGCGAACAGGCCGTTTATGCTCAAGATCATCTTACAAGACCCGCGCCACCTGCCTCCATTTAACGAACGTGCCCGTGATCTGCGCGTGATGAACCGGCCGCTGTGGTTAAACCAGCGCGATGTGCTGGCGCCTTATATTACGCGCGAGCTGGAAGTCCCGCCCGGCGGCGCGCTGCCCGAGACCAGGGAGCCCTGCCTGGTCTACCGCGACAACCTGTACTTCGACGCCGAGTATATCCATGCCTTCCTGGAGGCGGCGATGCGGCGCGGCCGCGCCTGCCGGGCAGCCTTCTCGGCCAGCGACCCGGCTTTCCGCGAACACGCCCTGCCCCTCTCCACATCCTATGAAAGCTGCGGCGACCTCTATCTGGCCGACCTGTGGTACTACCCGCACGGCCCGCAGGAGCAGGCTGAACCGCTGGTGATCGATCTGCAGGCCGTCGAGGTGGGCTATTACCACATCCCCACCTATATGGCTCGCGAGCAGGGCGACCTGGTTTTCCAGGTGCCCATGCGCAGCCTGCTGGCCATTGATTCGTGGGTGCATATTTTCATCGCCGATGTGGTCTTCGGCGTTTTTGCGCGCGGGGCGCGCTTTGAAGCCCGCCTGGAGCAGCACCCTTTCTTCAAGCTGCGCATTCTGGCGAAGGCCATGTACGAGGGCCGCCAAGTGCTGGAGTGCTCGGAACTGGTGAAGATCGGGCGCAACTGCGTGATCGACCCGACGGCAGTGATCCACGGGCCGACGACCATCGGCGACAATGTCACCATCAACGCCGGCGCGGTGATCGAGAACTGCGTTATCGGCGATAATGTCAACATTTCGCAGGGCTGCCATTTGATGCTCTCGGTGGTGGGAGACGGCGCATTTCTGCCCTTCAGGGCCTCGCTGTTCATGACCACGCTGATGGACAACAGCATGGTGGCCCAGAACACCTGCCTGCAGATGTGCGTGGTGGGCCGCAACACCTTTATCGGCGCGGGGACCACCTTTACCGATTTCAACCTGCTCTCCCGGCCGCTGATGGCCCGCGACGGCGGCGGGGAGCTGGGGCTGGCCAACCGCGAGGTTCTGGGCGGATGCGTGGGCCACAACTGCCGCCTGGGGTCCGGGATGATCATCTTCCCGGCGCGCACCATCGAGTCGGATGTGATCCTGTTCGCTTCCCCAGAGCGGCGGGTGATCGACCGGGACGTCGCTTACGAAGACAGCGATCACCACAAACTGCCTTATAAAGACCTGCACCCGCGCCTCTATCCCCGGCCTGGAGAGGCGGTAGAAGTTACCTGGTAGGTATGGACGGTATGGATTCGTTTGCTTTTATCATTCACCCTATCGACCCGAAGCGCGATGCGGCGCGCAAGTTTCCCCGCCTGGCAAATCTGCTCACCGAAAAGCAGATCAACTTTTTGTCCACCTTCTTCCCCCCGCTGTACATCTCAGAAATCGAGGGGGTGCAGTCGGAAGCCACTGGAAAAGAGGTGAAAGGATGGTTCCTGGCCTGCCCGTACACCCCGAAGCGCATGCTCGAACTGCCCGAACGGATGGTGTACAAAAAGATCATCCAGACCGGCCGCATGGCGGAAAAACTCGGCGCCAGAATCCTGGGGCTGGGAGCCTTCACCTCGGTAGTCGGCGACGGGGGCATCACGATCGCGCGTGAGCTGGACATCCCCGTCACCACCGGCGATGCCTACACCATCGCCACGGCAGTGGAAGCCGTGAAGCAGGCGGCAGAGGTGATGGAGATCCCGCTGAAGCAGGCGGCTGCAGCCGTGGTCGGCGCCGGCGGCGCGATCGGGCGGGTGTGCGCCGGGCTGCTCGCCGGACAGGTGGGCCGCCTGACCATGATCGGTCGCACAGAAGCCAGCCTGCAGGAGGCCGCCGCACAGGTGCAGGCCGGGAACCCGGGTGCCGATGTGCGTATCTCAACCGACATCCGCCAGGTGAAAGATGCCCAGATCATCATCACCGTCACCAGTGCTGTGGAAGCGATCATCGAGCCGGAGCTGCTCCAGCCGGGCAGCATCGTATGCGACGTTGCCCGCCCGCGCGATGTCTCCGCACGCGTGGCCCAGGCCCGCGATGACGTGCTCGTGATCGACGGCGGTATGGTCGAGGTGCCCGGGAAGGTGAACTTCAACTTCGATTTCGGCTTTCCTCCCGGGAAAGCCTTCGCCTGCATGGCCGAGACCATGGCGCTGGCCCTGGAGGGCCGCTTCGAGGACTACACGCTGGGGAAGCACATCACCCGCGACCGGGTGGAGGAGATCAGTGCCATCGCCCGGCGGCACGGTTTTCGCCTGAGCGGTTTTCGCTCCTTCGAACGGGCGGTGACGCCCGCACAGATCGATCACGTTCGCCTGCAGGCAAAGCGCCGCAGCGGCGCCCGGCCGTTTTTCACCCGGCCTTATCTCGCAGGAAGATCAGGAGGCTGAAATGGGAAAAGCCCAACTGTTGATCGTTGAAGACGATATCGACATCGCCAACATGCTCAAAATCTACTTTACCAACCAGGGTTATGATGTGGACACCGTGCTGCGCGGCGCGGATGCGCTGGAGAAAACCCGCCACAACCTACCCCACCTCATCATCCTGGACATCATGCTGCCCGATATGGACGGCTTTGAGGTCTGTCAGGTCCTGCGCACCACCACGCGCACCAGCCACGTGCCGGTGATCTTCCTGACGCAGAAAGACGAACGCAGTGATAAGCTGCAGGGTCTGGAGCTGGGCGCCGACGACTACATCACCAAGCCTTTCGACATCGACGAACTCAAGCTGCGCGTGCAGCGTGCCATCTACCGGGCGGAGGTGCAGAACCTGACCGACCCGCGCTCCGGGCTGCCCTCCGGCCGGCTGATCGAGGACCAGCTGCGCAAAATCATCCGCGAGGACGGCTGGGCTCTGATGGACATCCGCATCCAGCACTTCGAGCCGTTCAAAGAGGTCTACGGCTTTGTGGCCGGCGACGACGTGCTGCGCTTCACCGCTATGCTGATGGGCGAGGTGGTCGATGAGCTGGGTACCACCAGCGACTTTATCGGCCACGCCGGAGGCGACAATTTCATCGTGATCACCAGCCAGGCAGCCGCGGAGAGCATCCGCCAGCGGCTCAAAGAGCGCTTTGCCAGCGAAGTTCTCACGCACTACAACTTCCTGGACCGCCAGCAGGGCTACCTGCTGACCGTTCAGGACGGTCAGCCCCGTGAGGTTCCGTTGATGACCCTGGCGATCGGCATGGTCTCCCCTGCAGAGCACGAATTTGCCGATATCCGCGAGATCACCGAACTGGCTGCCGAGGCGCGCCGCCAGAACGGTTAGCCGGCCCGCGCCGGAGAACACCCGGTGGGGCCATTCCGGGGCCGGCCTGCCGGGATTGTTTACTGCGCAAGCTGCTGTCTGTTTTTTTTAGAGGTACCTGGAACGCCGAGCGAATGTCTGGTCTGAACGCGTTATCCCTGGGAACTGTGCTTTTCCTGCTGGCAGGGTGGGTTCTGCTGGTATTTTTTGCTCTATTCAGCGCGTTCCAACGCTCCCGCAAAACAGCCCGGCCTATTTCCCTGCCTCAAGACGGACAGACGGACGGCGTGCTGCTGGTGGAGCCCGGCGGCCGGGTGGGATACATCAACGCCGCCGCCAGAGCATGGTTTCATCTGGGCGACGAACAACCCAACCTGGAACGCCTGGCTCGCAGGGTGCACCCCCAGCAGGCCTTTTTTAATTTGTGCGCACGCGAAGGACGGGCGCGCCTTTCGGTCGACGGCATGCCTGTCGAGGCCGCTTCCTTTGCGGCCCCTTACCCGAACGGGCATGCGCTGCTGGTGACCCTGCAGCAGCCCCAGCCCAGCCTTCCGGTCAAAAACACCCCGGATGCCTCCGGCCCGGCGCTGCAGATCCTGGCCGGACTCAACCAGGCGATCACAGCCGAACTGGACCTGGACGCCGCCCTGCAGGCCGTGCTGCAGGCGGTGGAACAGGTGATCCCGGCGGACCTTATTGAAATCACCCTCTGGGATGACAGCCAGCAGGTTTACATCCCCTACCGGCTGGGAACCGCTGCCGGCGAGGGCAGTACGGAACGCCCGCTCCTGCGTCTGGACCCACCCTGCGAGGCGCATGAGGGGCTCACCGGCTGGCTGGGGACCCGGCAGATCCCCCTGCGGCTCGATGATGTACAGAGCTTTACTGAAGCACAGCCGGCAGCCGGCCGGAAGCTGCCGCCTTTCCAGTCCTTCCTGGGCGTGCCCCTGCTGGCGTCCGGCGAGCTGGTCGGGACCCTGGAAGCAGTCAGCGCAGCCCGGACGGCTTTCAAACCCGAACATCTTGAGCTGATGCAGATCCTGGCCGGTCAGGCAGCGGCAGCCCTGCACAACGCCCGGTTGTACCGCATCGAGCAGCAGCGAGCGCGTGAGCTGGCAGGGCTCGCCGGCCTGGCAGCTGCCGCAGCCGCTTCTCACGAGCCGGACGAGCTGTTCGCCCGCCTGATCGAACCGGTCGCATCCATGCTGGATGTGCGTATCCTGGGCTTTCTCGTTTACGACGAAAGCCGCCGCACCCTGGTCGCCCAGCCGCCTTTCCTGGGCCTGCAGCCCGAGATCCTGGAATGGAATAATATTGAACTCACCCCCGGCAGCCCGGCGGAAGAGATCTGGCTCTCCGGGGAAGCCCTGGTGACAGACTGCGCACCGCAGGACCCGCAGTTCATGTCCCTGGGACTGCACCACCTGGCGACCGCGGCCGGTATTCGCTGCCTGGCCCTGATTCCGCTGACCTCCGCCGGCCGCACCCTGGGCTACCTGCAGGCCGGGGAAAAGAAGGACGGCCGGCCTTTCGATGCCGGCGACCTGCGCCTGCTGAAGATCATCGCCGGGCAGGCCGGCCCACTGATTGAAAACGCGGCTCTCGTCCGGCAGGCGCGCCACCGGGCCCAGCGTGCCGAAACGCTGCGCCGCATCGCCAGCCTGGCAGGGTCAAACGCCACCCGGGATGAGTTCCTGAAATATGCGCTGCTCGACCTGGCCCGCCTGCTGCAGGCGGATGTGGCTGCCTTTTTCCTGCTCGATGAAGAACGCGGCGAGCTGCGCCTGCACGCCGAATCGGCCTTCGGCGTTTCCCCGGAATCCGGCTGGGCCCCGATCCCCTGTTCTATTCGTGACCCGGAATTCTCCAGTACGGTGGCCGGCAGCCGCCAGCCTTTCATCACAGAGGACCTGCAGAGCCAGGTCTGCCCGCCGCGCTACCGGCCGCTCGTTGACCTCCTCGACCTGCACGCGGTGATCCACCTGCCGGTCGTGAGCGGCGAGCAGGTTCTGGGTGAACTGCTGCTGGGCAGCCGGAAAGCGGGCTTCTTCTCGCCGGGCGATGTCCGCTCGGCGGAGATCGTATCAGGACAGGTCGCCGCCGTGGTGGAGAGACCGGCCCGGGGGCAGAGCGACCACCAGGCTGCTGGGGCGGCTCCAGGCATTCTCGCCAGAACGGACGCATCTCAGGCGTATCTGCGCCCCAGCAGGGAAGAAGTGCTGCTTGAATCCACACGTCAGATCAGCGCCCGCTGGGGTCTGGAGATTTATCTGACCCTGGAAGCCCGGAGCGAGACGTCCGCGAACGGCTCCGGAAAACCTTCAGATGGGCCGGCGCTGCGGTTGATCGGGCAGAGCGGCGTGCCAGCCGGGGTCAACCCCGAAGCCCTGCTCGGTCAGCGCAACCCCATCCGTCAGGCAGCACAGAGCAGACAGGCGCTGCTGATTGCCGACCTGAAAGAGCACCCCGAATGGGAGAACTCCCCGCTGCTGCAGGCGCTGGGTCTGCAGGCGCTGATCTGCCTGCCCATCCTGGAGAACGAACGGGTGGAGGCGGTGATCCTGGCCGGCAGTAAGAGTGCACTCTCCCCCTTCATCCCGGCCGACGAACAGCACCTGCGCTTAATCGGCGGCCAGACGGCCGTCGCCCTGGAGAACATCCGCCTGCTGGCGGAGGCCCGCCGCCGGCTGCAGGAAGTCAACCTGCTGCTGGACTTCACCCGCAGGATCGCCGGGCTGCAGCGGCAGGCCAGCCCGGAGCGCTCCGGCAGCACGGCAGACATTGCCCGCCTGCTGCTCGACAGCGCTCTGAGCGCCGTCCCCACGGCTCAGGCGGCTGCTGTGTTTCTGTGGGACCGGCCTCGAGAACTGCTCATCCCACAGGCTGTTAGCGGTTATGCCAGCCAGGCGGCGCTCATGGAGATTGCCCTGCAGCGCGGTGAGGGGCTGCCCGGTCAGGCATTTGCAGACAACCGGGCCATACGCATCGCCGAGGTGGATTTCGCCCGCCACTACCGGCTGAACCCAGAAAACCTGCTGCGCTTCCGCAACGCCGCAGCCGGTGCATCTCCAGTCTCCAGCATGGTCGTGCCGCTGAGCGCCTTCTCGCAGGCAGCGCAGGACACGGACAGGCAGGATTCTGGCCCGGAAAGCGAACCCTTCGGGGTGGTCGTGCTGGAACATTATCAGGCTGCAGGGGCCTTCACCCCCGAAGATGAAGCCCTGATTGCCTCTCTGGCCCGCCAGACCGCCCTGGCGCTCGAAAACGCCGGCCTTTTCTGGGCGGCGGAGCGGCGCGCCCGGCAGCTGCAGGCGCTAAGCGAAGCAGCCGCCGCCACAGCGGCCAGCCTGCAGACTGATCAGCTGCGCGCTGCGCTGCTCGACCGCCTGGGCGCTGTGCTGCCTTACGACACCGCCACCCTCTGGCTGCCCGCCGGACGGGAGGCCCCCCTGCAGACCATGGTCGTGGCCGAAACGCGCGGCTTTGAGGACCGTGAAACGCGCCGGGGTTTGAGCGTGAACATCGAAGACAGCCGCCTGCTGAGCGAGATGATCCACAGCGGGGAACCGCTGTATGTCCCCGATGTCCGCCTGGACGCCCGCTTCCCCGCCATCGTGGAATACGAGCGTCTGTCCTGGCTGGGCGTGCCTCTGGTCGCCTCGAACCGGGTCTTTGGCGTGATCGCCCTGGAAAAGGCCGAGGCGAATTTCTACACCGGCGACCATATTCAGCTGCTCAGCGCTTTCGCCAGCCAGGCCGCCGTAGGCCTGCAGAACGCCGATTTGTACGAGGAAAGCGTGCGCCGGGCGCAGGAGCTCGACATGCGCTCACAGCTCCTGGGAGTGCTGTACCAGCTCGCGCGGGAGCTGAGCCGCTCTCTGGATCTGGACCATATTCTGAACAGCGCCATCAACGGTCTCTCGCAGGTGGTGCAGGCCTCCTGCCTGTCGGCCGTGCTGTTCGATGAGGGAGACCGCCCCAGCCTGGAAGCTGAGATGGGATACAGCGAGGCCGCCCTTCCGCTTTCCCTGCCCCTGGCACCGCTCTTTGAGCGCCTGCGGGAGACGCAGGGCATCTTCCACACCGAAGACTGGAGCAGCGAAAACGAGCTGCAGCCCCTGGCAGCCTTCCTCCAGGCGCGCGGCACGCGCTCGCTGCTGGCCCTGCCGCTGACCACCGGCGAGCACACTCACGGCATCTTCCTGGTGCACAACGATCAAGCCTACCGCTTCAACACCGGTGAAATCGAGCTGGCCCGGGCGATCTGCAACCAGGCAGCGGTTGCCGTGCAGAACGCGCGCCTGTACGCCGAGACACGCAGCCTGAGCCAGGACCTGGAAGCGCGCGTCCTCCAGCGTACCGCCGAGCTGGAGCGCGAACACCGCCGCACCGAGACGCTGCTCAAAGTGATCACCGAGTTGAGCGCCAGCCTGGACCTGGAGCAGGTGCTTAACCGCACCCTGCGCGTGCTGCAGGAGATGGTGGGTGCCAGCCACATCAGCGTGCTGGCCAGGCAGGGCGGCGAGCCGGAGCTGCACCACCTGGCGGCTGTCGACAGCGGTGAATCCATCCATATCGAGCCGGTGGACCGCCTCCTGGCCATCTGGGCCGTTCAGAAGCGCCAGGCCGCCCTGACGGATGACCTGCAGCAGGACGAGCGCTGGCCAGCCCTGGCGGAGACAGACAGCGGCGTGCACAGCGCCATGATCGTCCCCCTGGTGGTGGGCGCCGAGCCGCTGGGCGCCCTGCTGCTGTATCACACCATGCCCGGCTGCTTCACCCTCGACCAGCTCGAGATGCTGCAGGCCACCGGCAACCAGATGGCAATCGCCATTAACAACGCCGGTCTATACCGCCTGCTGCGCGATCAGGCCGAAGACCTGGGCGCCATGCTGCGCGACCAGCAGGTTGCCAGCAGCCGCTCCATGGCCATCCTCGAGGCCGTGGCCGACGGGGTGCTGGTGACCGATGCCCGGCAGAACATCACCCTGTTCAACCGGGCGGCGGAGAAGATCCTGGGGTTGAGCCGTGACGAGGTCACTGGAAAGTCTCTCAAATCCATGACCGGCCTGTTCGGCCGGGCTGCCCGTTCGTGGCATGAGACGATCCAGAAATGGACCCAGGATCCGGCCAGCTACCAGCCCGGCGAGCTGTACGCCGGGGAGATCACCCTGGAGGACGGGCGCGTGGTGTCGGTGCACCTGGCGCCGGTAATCCTGCGCAGCGACTTCCTGGGCACTGTCTCGATCTTCCAGGACATCACCCACCGTGTGGAGGTCGACCGGCTGAAGTCCGAGTTTGTCGCCACGGTGAGCCACGAGCTGCGCACGCCGATGACTTCAATCAAAGGCTACGTGGATATCCTGCTCATGGGGGCCGCCGGCCTGCTGAGCGACCAGCAGAAGCGCTTCCTGGAAATCGTCAAAGTCAACAGCGAGCGGCTGATCGTGCTGGTAAACGACCTGCTCGATATCTCCCGCATCGAATCGGGCCGGGCAGCGCTTTCCATCCAGCCCCTGGACCTCACCAGCCTGGCCCGTGAGCTAACCACGGGCCTGCAGCAGCGCTCCCGGCAGGAAGAGAAAACGCTCACCATCACCTGCGAGGCGGACCCCGACCTGCCGCCCGTGCAGGGCGACCCCGAACGGGTGCGCCAGATCCTCTCCAACCTGCTCGACAACGCTTACCAGTACAGCACCCCCGGCGGCCGCATCGACGTGCGCCTGCATGTCGACAACGGTTTTGTGCAGGTAGACGTATCCGACACCGGAGTGGGCATTCCGCCCGATGAACAGGAGCGCGTGTTCGAGCGCTTTTTCCGCGGCGAGGGCCCGCTGACGCTCGGAGTCCCCGGCACCGGTCTGGGGCTTTCCATCGTACAGAATCTGGTGCAGATGCACAACGGGCGTATCTGGCTGCAGAGCAGCGGCGTCCCGGGCGAGGGCACCACATTCTCCTTCACCCTGCCGGTTCACCGCCCTGAAATATAAAGCCCATCCAGTGGGCCTCTGGCAGCCGGAGCATCACAGGAGCAATATGACCAGAATTTTGATTGCCGACGACGAAAAAGATATCCGCGATCTGGTAGCTTTCACCCTGCAGTTCGCCGGTTTTGAGGTGACGCTCGCATCCAACGGAGAAGAGGCCTACCAGAGCGCCCTGCAGGTGAAGCCTGACCTGGTCCTGCTCGACGTGCGCATGCCGCGCATGACAGGCTATGAAGCCTGCAAGGCGATCAAAGCCGAGCCGTCCCTGCAGCATATCCCAGTCGTTTTCCTGTCTGCGAAAGGGCAGGAAAGCGAGGTGCAGGAAGGGCTGGACTCCGGGGCAGCGGAGTACATCGTCAAGCCGTTCTCGCCGGACCAGTTAATCGCCCGCGTTAAAGCGGTTCTGCAGCAGGTAGAGTCGAAAGCTTAGCTGCCGTTATGAGTGTGCTTGTCCTGCAGGATGAAATCGTACATTACGAAGTGCTCGGGCGCGGCCGGCCGCTGATCTTTTTGCACGGCTGGGTGGGATCCTGGCGCTACTGGGTGCCGGCCATGCAGGCAGCCTCGGCCTCTTACCGCGCCTATGCCCTCGATTTCTGGGGCTACGGAGAATCATCCCGCAACACCTCCCTGTATTCACTGGAAAACCAGACCAGCCTGCTGGGCGATTTTATGGACCAGATGGGCGTGGTGAAAAGTGTGCTGGTCGGCCACGGGCTGGGCGCCATCGCTGCGCTGCAGTTCGCCTGCCAGAATCTGGACCGGGTGGACCGCCTGATGCTCACCGCTCTCCCCGGCCCCTCCCAGCCGCTGCCCGCGCGCCTGCGGCGCGGTTCCATGGATGCCCTGGTCGACTGGCTGCTGGGAAAATCGCCCGAGCGCCAGGTGGAGCGCACCGAATCACTGCGTGCCGACGAAAGAGCGCTGCAGCGCGCGCTGCAGGCTGTCGAGCAGCTTGACCTGGCCTCCCTGGCCTTTCGCCTGCAGCGGCCCTGTCTGCTGGTTTACGGGCAGAATGACCCGCTCGGCGAGCCCGGCACACCCGACCTGGCTTCCCTCCTGCCCGGACACTTCCACCAGGTATTTTTTGAACAATCGGGGCACTTTCCCATGCTGGACGAGCCCGCCAAGTTTAACCGCCTGCTGGCCGACTTTCTGGCCCTCAATTCGGCAGAGAGCCTGCAGCAGCTCCAGTTGAAAGAGGAATGGAAGCGCCGGGTGCGGTAGGGACTTTCATCTTCCGGGCTTGACATCCCCTGAACCTATCAAGTATACTGATCTTACAATCTATTTTGCACGGGGAGCCTGTGAGGACAGGCTGAGAGGAGGGCGTTACCCTCGACCCGCGAACCTGATCCGGGCAATACCGGCGGAGGGATTGCAGACTCTCAGATACCGAACTCTCCCCGACATCGAGGAGGGTTTTTTTATTGCGCACCATCATCCTGGCGAATGGGGAACTGAACGACCTGCAGGCGGCGCGCGCCGCGCTTAGTAACTACGATCTCTTGATTGCCGCAGACGGCGGCGCGCACCACTGCGCCGCACTGGGCGTCACACCAGATGTGCTGATCGGAGATCTCGATTCGCTGGGAGCGCAGGAACTCGAAGCCTTCCGCGCTGCCGGGGTAAAGATCATACGCTATTCCACGCGCAAAGATTACACAGATCTGGAGCTGGCGGTGCGGTATGCCCAGGAGCAGGGAGCCGGCGAAATCGTCATTCTGGCAGCCCTGGGAGCCCGCTGGGATATGACCCTGGCCAATCTGCTGCTCCCGGCCGCGGCGGACCTGTCCCGGCTGCGCATCAGCCTGCTGGACGGCCCGCAGGAGATCCTGCTCGTCTGCAGTGGAGAGGAGCTCGAACTGCGCGGCCGGCCGGGCGATACGGTCTCGCTGATCCCGCTGGGCGGCGACGCTCACGGGCTGATCACGCAGGGGCTGGAATACCCTCTGCACGATGAAACCCTATATTTCGGAAAGACGCGCGGCATCAGCAACGTCCTCACCAATCCCCGTGGCAGTGTGCGGGTCAGAGAGGGGACTGTGCTGTGTGTCGTGATACATCAATAGGAAGGCAGATATGAAACGCGGAACGATTTTACTGGTAATCCTGGTCCTGCTGCTGGCGGCCTGTGCCCCGGCGGCGGAAACCGAAAGCCCCCCGGTCCAGGAGACACCGCAGGTTGAAAACGGCGGAGAGCGGCGCACGCTGACGGTGATGACGCATGATTCCTTCGCCGCCTCTGAAGAAGTACTGCAGGCCTTTGAAGAGGAGCACAACGTCGATGTACAGATCCTGACCGCCGGAGACGCCGGATCTGCGCTCAACCGTGCGATCCTCTCCAGGGGGAACCCACTGGCGGATGTCTTTTACGGTGTGGATAACAGCTTCCTCAGCCGGGCGCTGGATGAGGGGATCTTCGAGCCCTACGAATCGCCCCTCCTGGCGGACATCCCCGACGAGTTCGAGCTGGACCCCACGCATCACGCCCTGCCGGTCGATTTCGGCGATGTGTGCTTCAATTACGACAAAGCCTACTTCGAAGAAGCCGGTCTGGAGCCGCCCCAGCACATCGAGGATCTGGTCCGCGAGGAATACCGCAGCCTGACGGTTGTGGAAAACCCGGCCACTTCTTCGCCGGGGCTCTCCTTCCTGCTGGCAACCATCGGCCACTTTGGCGAAGATGGCTACCTGGAATACTGGCAGGGCCTGGTGGAGAACGATCTGCTGGTGGTCAATGACTGGGAAACGGCATACTACGGTGAGTTCACCCGCGCCGGCGGCAGCCGCCCGGTCGTGCTCTCGTACGCCACCAGCCCGCCCGCCGAAGTGATCTTTGCAGAGCAGCCCATGGACGAGCCCCCCACCGGGGTGATCACCGCCGACGGGAGCTGCTTCCGGCAGGTGGAGTTTGTCGGCATCCTGGAAGGCACGCAGAATCGCGACCTGGCCGAGCGCTGGGTGGACTTCATGCTCTCCCCTACATTCCAGGAGGACATCCCCCTGCAGATGTTCGTGATCCCGGTCAATGAGAATGCCGAGCTGAGCGGCGTCTTTGCGGAGTTCCTGATCACGGCCGAAAACCCGGCCGAGGTGAGTCCGGAAGAGATCAGCGCCAATCGCGAAGCATGGATCCAGGCATGGACCGACACGGTGCTGCGCTAGAAGTCCGGCCGGAAGCGGCCAGCAGCCTGCGCAGCCGGCTGGGCTCCGGGCTGGGCGCGCTGCTGTGGGTGCTTCCGCTGGCTTTCCTGCTGGTTTTCTACTTTTACCCGCTGGCGATCATCCTGCAGGTCAGCTTCAGCCGGGGGGCGGCCGGATGGGCCGCCCCCTTTATCGAGGCGCTCAGTTCGGCTTCGATCCGCAGCGTGCTGTGGTTCACCATCTGGCAGGCAGCTGTGTCCACCGCCCTGACTCTGCTGGTGGGGCTGCCGGGTGCATACCTGCTGGCGCGCTACGACTTCCCCGGAAAATCCTTCCTGCAGGCGCTCACCGGCATTCCCTTCGTGATGCCCACGCTGGTGGTCGCGGCGGCCTTTAACGCACTGCTGGGGCCGCGCGGCTGGGTGAACGGGCTGCTGGTCGAGGTTTTCAACCTGCAGCAGCCCCCCATTCAGTTCGTCAATACCCTGGGCGCTATCCTGCTGGCGCATGTGTTTTACAACACGACCATCGTGCTGCGCATGGTGGGCGATTTCTGGGCGCATATCGACCCTCGTCTGGCCCAGGCGGCGCAGGTGCTGGGGGCCAGCCGCCTGCAGACCCTGCGCCATGTGGTGCTGCCGCTGATCATGCCCGCCGTAGCCGCGTCCGCTCTGCTGGTCTTTATCTTCGATTTCACCTCCTTTGGCGTCATCCTGGTGCTGGGCGGGCCGCGCTTTGCCACCCTGGAGGTGGAAATCTACCGGCAGACCGTTTCCCTGTTCAACCTGCCCCTGGCCGCGGCGCTCTCGATTATTCAACTGCTCACCACCCTGGCGCTGACCGTGCTGTACACCTGGCTCAACCGGCGGCTGTCTACCCCGCTCAACCTGCGCCCGCGCACCTATACGCAGGCCCGGCTGGTGAGCTGGCGCAGCAAACTCTTCGCGGCCGTCGTCCTCGGCCTGCTGCTGGCGCTCACCGTGCTGCCTCTGGCCGGACTGGCAGCGCGCTCGGTTACCCACTTCGAGCCTCCGCAGCGCGGCGAGAGCGGCGGGTTCGCCGGTTTCACCCTCAATTACTACCGTGAGCTGGGCGTCAACCGCCAGTCTTCCATCTTTTACGTCCCCCCGGCCCGGGCGATTTCGATCTCGCTCGGATACGCCGGCCTGACCGTACTGCTGGCCCTGCTCATCGGCCTGCCCGCCTCCTGGGCGCTGGCGCGCGATCCGGCAGACAGCCGTTCCGCCGCTGCCCGGATCAACCGGCTGCTGGATCCTGTTCTGATGCTGCCCCTGGGCACTTCGGCGGTAACGCTTGGCCTGGGGTTCCTCATCGCCCTGGATGAGCCCCCGCTCGACCTGCGCGCCTCGCCCCTGCTGGTGCCCCTGGCGCACACCCTGGTCGCATTTCCCTTCGTCGTGCGCAGCCTGACGCCTGCCCTGCGCAGCATTCGCCCGCGGCTGCGCCAGGCCGCGGCGGTGATGGGTGCCACACCGCTGCAGGTCCTGCGGCACATTGACCTGCCCCTGGTCGGGCGGGCCCTGATCGTCGCTGCCACCTTCGCTTTCACCATCTCTCTGGGCGAGTTCGGCGCCACCTCGTTGATCTCCCGGCCCGAATACCCTACCGTGCCGGTGGCCATCTACCGCCTGATCTCACGACCGGGAGCGCTGAATTACGGTCAGGCCCTGGCGCTCAGCACCCTGCTGATGAGCATCACAGCCGCCGGTATGCTGTTCATCGAACGATTCCGTGTGGCGGATATCGGTGAATTTTAAGAACTCATGGAGTAGACCACGTGAATGACGGCCTGAGCGTTCGCGATGTTTACAAATCGTTCGGCAAAAAGCAGGCCCTGGCGGGTGTGTCTTTCGATCTGCCTGAAGGGCAGGTGATGGCCATGCTCGGCCCCAGCGGATCCGGTAAATCCACCCTGCTCGGCATCATCGCCGGGCTGGACAGCCCCGACCAGGGCGAGGTGCTCTGGAAAGGGGAGTCTCTGCGTGGGGTGCCGCCTCACCGGCGCGGGTTTGGGCTCATGTTTCAGGATTTCGCTCTCTTCCCCCACCGCAATGTGTTCGATAATGTGGCCTTTGCCCTGCAGATGGCGTCCCGTCCGAAAGCGGAGATTGAACGCAGGGTTGCTGAAATGCTCGAACTGGTGGGGCTGCCCGGCTTCGAGCAGCGCGATGTCAACACGCTCTCGGGGGGTGAGCAGCAGCGTGTGGCCCTGGCGCGCTCCCTGGCGCCCAATCCGCGGCTGCTGATGCTCGACGAACCTCTGGGCGCCCTGGACCGCAACCTGCGCGAGCGCCTGGCCCTCGACCTGGGGCACATCCTGCACGAGATGCACCAGACGGCCCTGTACGTCACACACGACCAGGAAGAAGCCTTCACCCTGGCCGATCAGGTGGTGATCCTGAATGAAGGCCGCATCGAGCAAACTGGCGCTCCCCAGGAGATCTACCTGCGCCCCCGCTCATTGTTCGTGGCCCGCTTTCTGGGGATGAGCAACCTGGTCAGCGGAGAGGTCATCCAGCGAGATGGACGCCTCGTTGCTGCGACTGCCCTGGGAGAGCTTCCGCTGCCGCCAACCAGCTCCCGGCAGGTGACCGTGCTGGTGCGGCCGGACCGTGCCAGCCTGGACGGACAGGGAGACCTGCAGCTGGATGGCGAGGTGATCGAGAAGCAGTTCCGCGGCAGCCTGAGCCGTACACGGGTGCGCGTGGGGGGCGTGGAACTGCTGTTTGACTTTCCCTCTCATATACCGCTCCCGGCTCCCGGCCAGCGGGTGCAAATATCGCTCAACACGGATGAAGCGCTGCAGGTGTTTGAGAAGTAAAGCGCCGCACAGGCACGGCACACGGAACTCAAAGCGGATGATGGGTATAGTGGGTGCGTTCGGCATCTTGATTCCAGAACGCTCCGGTTATTCTCCCCCAGCTCACTCCTAAATCCTATATATTAATGATAAAATTCCTAAATATTATTACCCTTATCACTATCGTTCGGAAGGAGGTTATAGATGGCCGAACAATACGCCAGACCCGATTCCCTGGTATCGACGGAGTGGGTTGCACAGCACCTTGATGATCCCCAGGTGCGCATCGTTGAGTCCAATGAAGATCCGCTGCTTTATGAGACCGGTCATATCCCCGGAGCGGTTAAGGTCGATTGGTTTACCACGCTCCAGCACCCCGTCCGGCGCGACTTCGTCACCCAGGAAGAATTCGAAGAAGTCTGCTCCAGTCTGGGGATCGCCAACGACACCACCGTTGTCTTTTACGGTGATAAGAGCAACTGGTTTGCTACCTACGCGTTCTGGCTTTTCAGCTATTACGGGCACAAGAACCTGAAAATCATGGACGGTGGGCGCCTCAAATGGCAGCAGGAAGGCCGCCCTCTGGTGAAAGAGGTGCCTTCGTATCCGCGCACGCAGTACCGCGCGCAGGAGCCCGACGAGAGCATCCGCGCCTACCGGGATGATGTGTTCGCCCACATTCGCGAGCGCAAGGCGCTGGTGGATGTGCGCTCCCCGCAGGAGTACAGCGGCGAACTGCTGCACATGCCCAACTACCCCCAGGAAGGGGCCCTGCGCGGCGGGCATATCCCCGGCGCGGCCAACATCCCCTGGTCGCGAGCTGTCAATGAGGCCGACAGCACCTTCAAGAGCTATGAGGAACTGCGCCAGCTCTATGAAAGCCAGGGCATTCTGCCAGACCAGGACGTGATCGCCTACTGCCGCATCGGTGAGCGCAGTTCGCACACCTGGTTCGTCCTCACCCACCTGCTCGGCTATCCAAAGGTGCGCAACTATGACGGCTCATGGACCGAGTGGGGCAACCTGGTCGGCGCGCCGATCGAAAAGTAGGGCCAGCCCACGACCGGAAACTGATCTATGACCGAGATCACGGTAAGTAAGCGCAATGAAAAGGGGGAAGAAACCTGGCGTTATTCGGGCAGGCTGGTTGAGCAGAAAGACTCTCGTATTGTGATCGAGGCTTTCTTCGACCGCCCGGACACCCCCTTCCACGGCACGATCCTGGGCTACGGCGACCGCTTTGTGGAATATTACTACACCGACCGCTGGTATAACGTCTACGAGATCCATGCCCGCGAGGACGACCATATCCGCTGCTGGTACTGCAACATCGCCTGCCCGGCGAAAATGGAAGGTGATGTGTTATCTTACGTGGATCTGGCCCTGGATCTGATCGTCTTCCCCGACGGGCGCCAGCTCGTGCTGGACGAAGATGAGTTCGACCTTCTGGTGGTGGACTCAGAGACGAGAGCTCGCGCTCGTCAGGCGCTTTCCGAACTACAGAACGCATTTAAACATCGCACGATCAGCGCAGTGTTGTAGACCGAATGCAAATTACAAAGCAAGCAGGGGGAGGACGGCGCCGCTTGGGCTGCCGTCCTCCCCCTGCAGTTTTAACTGGATGCGGTTTTTGCCTGGAACGCTCAGGCTGTCAGCAGCGTCAGCCAGCTCTGCGGCGGGATGCCGTAAAAGATCTGATCTCCATAAGTCCACAATGCCCAGATGGCAGCCGCCGCCGCACAACAGCAGCACAGCACCACCAGAATGATGATGGCAATGATCAATTTACGATTATCTCTCTGAGTGCCTGCGGGAGTTTCATAGCTTTCGGCCATCTTGTATTCTCCTGAGAGTTGTGTTTTGGTGTAATCAGACCTGTGCGCTTAGAGCCCTGCGAACAGGGATGGGAGCAGCCAGTAGACGTTATCGGACAGGATCCCGAACGGGATCAGGCACAGTGGGATGGCGACGATCGCGCCGACCAAGCACAGCCCCAGAACGCCCAGTACAATGCCGATCCAGCCCAGCACCAGCCCGGCGGTAGCCATCCCCTCACCCTGCAGAGTTCCGGCTGACTGCTGGATTTCCTTTTTCGCCATCTGGCCGGTGACCACCGCCACGCTGCTGCCGACGAAGGGGATAAAGGGCAGGCCGAGCACCCCGGTAATCAGGCTGATGATCGCCATGGTGCTGTTGGGGGGCGCAGAATAGGTCCCTTCGGGTGGGGTATCGTAGATGCTCATGTTGTTCTCCTTTAATCCTTAATACGATTTCGATTCAGTTTCCATAAGCAGCCGAAGCCCGTCTGGAGCGCCTCCACAGCCACCAGACCAGGAAAGCGGTGATGAGAATGGTGATCGCCGCCACGAAGACCGGGATGATGACCGCCAGGATAGAAAGCACGGTTGAAACCACGTCTTCCAGAATGCTGACCGGCACATTCCCCACCCCGCCGGTCGTAGCCGTCACCGCCGGCCGTACCGCGGCGGCTTTGACGGCGTGCACACCGCCCGCCAGGATCAGCCCTGCCGACAGAGAGAGCACGGGGTGCATTTCAGTGATCACCTGTGCGCTGGCCGCGAACACCAGCGCTCCGGCGACGGGGCGCACGAAGGTCTGGATGGCGTCGTTGACATGGTTCACCGCCGGAATTTTGTCGGCGAAGAATTCGACCAGCGATAAGACCACGAGCAGTGCGATCACCCAGCCGCTGGTCAGGGTATCCCAGGGTGAGCTGAGCTTGATCAAACTGGTGAAGCGCGCCAGCAGGGCGACGACCAGCAGCGGGATATAGGCATTTAATCCGGCGCTGGCCGAGAGGCCAAAAGCAGAAAAAACGCCGCTTAATAATTCAACCATGATTGCTCTCCGGAGTTCTCGCCGCCAGCGGGCCGGCTGCATGCACCCGGTTCACTGACAGGCTTCTCTTTATATACGTTTATTTCTCACCGGCGTTGCAAAAATCAAATCACCCCAGATGGAAACCGTCCCACGAACCGGTAAACACATAGCGCAGCACATCCAGGACGATAATCTGGAGCACTGCCATTCCGAATCCCCCTGTTAGCGGCAGAATAAAGCTGGCCAGCGATGAAAAACGGTTTTCCAGGCGAAATACCATCACCCAGCCCATGCTGTACACCATGATCAGCAGCACCATGACGCCGGCCGCGCTGATCAGCGCCAGCGGGTACAGGATCATCGGATTGCCGGTCAGAACCAGCAGGTCCAGCAGCAGGGCCAGGAGCAGCAGCACACCCAGCGAGCGGTAGCCGTCCAGGACCGGCCGTTTGTCGAGTGTCTGCCATACGGTCTGGGTAAAGGCCGGGTAGAGCACCGCGATCACCGCCAGACCCATACCGGTGCCGGTCAGCAAACGCGACCAGTTCTGCGGCTCGTACAGACCCGTGAAGCCGGGGAAGAGGTGCAGGTAAGAATTAAGGCCATCCACACCGAATGCGGCGACCAGCAGCGCCAGCGCCGGCCACAGCCGCTTAGGCGGCATTTCCGAGCGGCGAGGGCCCTTCAGGGAAAAGTAAACCAGGCCCAGCACGGCCCCCAGATACATTCCGGAACAGCGCGCACACAGAGGAAGCTGGCGGTCTCCCAGATGAAAGGAGCGCAGTTCGATCCGGTGACAGACCGCGTAACCGATTGCATCCGCTTTTCCAAGCAAACCGTCTGGTGTATTGAACAACCACCCCAGCAGCAGGAGACCGGCAGCGATCATTACGCCCCATTTTAATGAATGAGAGCGTAAATTTTCACTTTCTTTTGCCTGTTCCATCATTTTTCCATTATAGGGTTTTTCAGGAAAAACGCAAGCGGCAATAAAATGGCGTGAGAGCCTGCACCCGGGACGCTGTCCATCACTCGTCAGGGGGCACGGCGCTGCCCCATTCGTGAGTTGGTTTCGCAGTTAACGCCGGCAAGGAGGGTCGCTTGCAGCTTATGGCCTGCCGTGCCCAACCGTCTGGTTACCATGCTGCAGTCAGCCTGTCAGGGAACGGCGTTGCACCGCCCGGGCGACGGTTTCGCAAGTACAGCTTGGAAGGATTCTCGATTGCAGTTCAATGCCTGCCGTGCCCCTGACAGCCGGTAAAGTCACAGATTTGCCGGCAGGGGCTGGAGCAGGTTGTGACGGTCTGATGATCAATCAGCAGCTCTTTGCACCTCATGGCCCAAGCTCACAGGGGCAGCGGGGCACGGCATTAATCAACTATTACAAAACGGTTCACCTATTACTTCGCCGTCCCCTTACAGGTAGGCGTGGACATTAAGTACCCCGTCTATTTGCGTAAGCGGCGACCGAGATGTGCAGCATCACCCGCGTCCTTCTCTCGCTTCAGTATTTTTGAAATTCCCTTTTATCTGAGGTATGATAAGGCTTATCAGCCAGAAAAAGACCGTCATTAGCAATCAAAATGGGGGTTGTTAACGGCGGCGCCGGATAGAACACTTTTCTCCTGGTAACAGGATCACGATAACAGCGTATTCAAATGAAATCAGATCCACCAGGAAGAATACTGGAGAGCAAATAATGTTGAAACGTGCAGTCTCAATCATGCTCCTGATCTTGATGATCTCCGCCTGCAGCCCGTCGCCCGGGCCGGATGTTGTCACTGAAGCCCCGGCGACTGCGACCATCACCCCAGCACCGACCACAGCGGTACCGCCCACGGAAACCACGGCGCCGCCCACACCGACCACGGCGCCGACCGCCACCGTCACGCCGCAGGCGTATGGACCCGACAACTTCCCCGAAAACGTCAATCCGCTCACTGGTCTGGCGGTCAGCGACCCGACCATCCTGGACCGCCGGCCGGTTGCTGTTAAGGTACAGATGTTCCCGCGCGGCCAGCGCCCGCCTTACGGCGTCTCTCTGGCCGACATCGTCTTCGATTTCTACCAGAACCTGGGTGCGACCCGCCTGACCGCAATTTTCTACGGCCAGGACGCCGAGCGTGTCAGCCCCATACGCTCCGCCCGTCTGTTCGATATCGAAATCGTGTCCATGTTCGACGCCACGTTCGCCTTTGGCTCGGCGGATCACCGCATCCTGAACCGCATCGTCAATCAGGGATTCGGCGACCGGCTGATCATCGAAAGCCAGACGGAGTGCCCGCCCAACCCGATGTGCCGTGTGGAGCCCAACGGCCCCAACTATCTGATCACCGACACCGCCCTGCTCACCGAGTGGGCTGCGGAACACGGGGTGCCTAAAGAGCGGCCCGATCTGAGCGGGATGAGCTTTGACCCTGAGGTGCCGGAAGGCGGTCAGCCAGCCGACACGGCCATTGTGCGCTACAACTTCAGCAACTATAACCGCTGGGAGTACGACGAAGCCACCGGGCGCTATCTGCGCTTCCAGGAAAACGCCGATGCGCAGGATGTCGCGGCAGAATCCTTCGCCCCTCTGATGGACGGCCTGACCGGGGAACAGGTGGCTGCGGATAATGTGGTCGTGCTCTTCGCCACCCACTCATACGCATTCCAGACCCGCCCGGGCCCGAACGAAATCGTCGAAATCGATCTCACCGGAACCGGCCGGGCGTTCGCTTTCCGCGATGGCCAGGTCTACGAGCTCACCTGGAACCGCACGCAGAACGACGCCCCGCTTTACCTGACCTTTGAAGAGGGGGCCCGCTACCCATATAAGCCGGGTAACACCTGGTACAACGTGATCGGTTCCAGCTCGGGCGTTGAGCCCCTGACGGGCGAAGACAACGGCTACCGCTTCATCTTCGCCATCCCATAATCCAGGCACCAGCCTGCACACAGCAGAGGGCGGCATTGTTTGCCGCCCTCTTTTTGCTTACCTCTCTGTAAGCCTGACAGGATTGTAGAGCCGGGCAGCACCCCGCCGGACCGCAGCGCGATAAGATTACAGCAGCAAGCTGGCGGGGGCGGTCTGCGCGCTGTGTCAGCCCCCTGATCCCAGCCATCTCCGCGGAGTAAACGATCCGGACGACTCGATGAAGCCGCTCAAATTGTCGTACATCCTGCTCGGGGTGCTTCTCGCTGGCATGGCGCTCACGGGCTGCAGCCCTGTGGTGGCCCCGGCTGCGGCGCAGGCCATGGCCACCCCGTATATCAGGGCCACGGCAGCCCCGGCAGCCACCCGCACGCCCCTGCGGCGCGCACACGAAGGCGCGCGTCGCAGGCTTCCCGGTAACGGGGGAAAGGCGTCGAACTCATCGTTCGCAGCTCCAGGGTGGGGTGCCGTCGAGCACGTGCGACAGGTCTCACAGCCCAGGAC
>JAAYXE010000089.1 GCA_012516075.1 Chloroflexota bacterium
GCGTCACCACAGTGCGGTGTTCATCCGAAAGCTGCATCAGGGCGTCCCGTACTCGCCGGGCTTGTTCATTCTGTTCAAACAACTGCTCGGGGTCCGGAGCGTAACCGGTCGTCCCCAACCACTCGGTTCCCGACTCATCGGCGTCAATGTAATCCAGAGAAACCACCTCGCGCCGCCGGCGCAGGCGGAACTCATCGTAGCAGGCGTTCTTCACGATGGTCAGCAGCCAGCTCCGAAAAGACGGGCCTCGAAAGGTGTTGTATTTTTCAAAAGCAGTCAGGAAGGCATTCTGTGTGATGTCTTCCGCAGCAGCCGGATCACCCAGCAGGTAATATGCCAGACGGTAGGCTGCATCCTGGTGCTCCAGCACCAGTTCATTAAAATCCTGCAGCGAAATACGCCGGTTTCCCAGGTCGTTTTTCTTCGCGGCGCCCTGTTCGTGGCCGGCACGCTGACGCGCTCGCTCGTTGCCCGCTTGTACCGGAAATGAGGAGGCGTTCATAGTAAGTTCACCTGCCAGCATTTTGAATCCCTTTTCCCACTTTTTATCTTAATTACAACCTTGATCGGTGGTCTGCACTCAGGGGTGTGATGACCGTTTTTAGATCTCTACTGCAGACTCCTGTAATGATCTACGAACCTGAACCAAAAAGGTCACGCTTGAGTACGCTGTTAATTAAAGTTATAATCCGTTGCAGTCTCCCCGGCATCGCACGGAGGTATAGAAATTCGTACAACTTTCGCGGTATTTACCCCCCAAGGAGGATCACTTAATGGGGATTCGGATTTTAATTGTGGATGACCACAAAGTCGTCCGCCAGGGACTGCGAATGTTCCTGAGGCTTGACGAAGAACTGGAAATCGTGGGGGAAGCCTGCAATGGAGTGGAAGCAGTGCGATTAGCCCGGGAGCTGCAGCCCGATGTGGTTCTGATGGACCTGCTGATGCCTGAGATGGACGGAATCCAGGCGACAGCTGAGATTCGCAAGGCCAATCCGGAAATTGAGGTGCTGGCGCTGACCAGCGTTATCGATGACGCCACCGTGCTGAACGCTGTACGCGCCGGCGCGATCGGTTATCTGCTCAAAGATACCGAGCCAGAAGACCTCTGCCGGGCTGTTAAAGCGGCGGCCGCCGGGCAGGTGCAGCTGTCCCCCCAGGCAGCCGAGCGCCTGATGCGTGAGGTGCGCATGCCGGAAGAGAACGAAGCCGCTCACGAAGCGCTTACCGAGCGCGAGACCGAGATTCTGCGCCTGCTGGCACAGGGCAAGGCGAACAAAGAAATTGCCCACGAACTGCATATCAGCGAGATGACGGTGAAAACCCACGTCAGCCGCATCCTCTCCAAGCTCAATATGCCCAGCCGTACCCAGGCAGCCCTTTATGCTGTGCGCAGCGGGCTGATTTCTCTGGATGAAACGGAAAATGTCTCCTGAGCTCCGCTCACCGCGCAGCGGTCAACAGTACCGCCGCCGGCCAACCTGGACCCGCTGCTCCCCCCTGCCAGGCATCTTTCTACTGCTCAGCCTCTTTTTCAGCCTGCTTCCCGCTCCCCATCTGGTGCAGGCTGCTCACGGAGTGCTGCCAGAGGGCAGTTATGCTGCCCGGCAGTCCATCGACCCGCCCCAGCCCTTTTCCGGAAAGCTCCCCAGCTTTCGTCTGGAGCATCTGTCCATTGACGATGGCCTGTCCAACGACAACATCACAGCCATCCTGCAGGACCACGAAGGGTATCTGTGGTTCGGCACCGGGGAAGGGTTGAACCGCTACGACGGTTACCATTTCACCGTCTATCGCCACGATCCAGACAATCCCGATTCCCTGCTGGACAGCACGGTCACCGCGCTGTATGAGGACAGCCGGGGCAATTTATGGGTCGGCACCCGCCGCGGGCTGGATCGCTTCGTGCGCAGCACCGCCGCTTTCGTACATTACCGGCCCAATACGAACGACCCCAACAGTCTGAGCGGCGCCGCCGTGAGCGCCATCCTGGAAGATGAGCAGGGTTATCTGTGGGTGGGCACGCGCGACGGCGGCCTCAACCGCCTGGATCCCAGCACCAAACAGTTCCAACGCTTTCTCCACGATCCCGGCGACCCTGCATCGGTTGGCGACAACACCATCCAGGCCCTGTACCTGGATGAGGAAGGCATACTCTGGGTGGGGACCGCCGGCGCGGGGTTAAATTCGTACAACCCGCAAACCAGAGAATTCACCCGCTACCCGTTTCGTGCCGGTGAACCGGGCTCGCTCGGCTTCTCCTCCGTCACGGCAATTACCGCAGACCGCAGCGGCCGGCTCTGGGTGGGCACATCCGGGGGCGGCCTGGCCCGCCTGGATTCCACGGGCGGCAGTTTTACCGTCTTCCGCAGCAGTGATGATTTCACCAGCCTGCCCGATAATCGTGTCCAGGCGCTGCTGACCGATGCCCTGGGCCGCCTGTGGGTGGGCACACAGAACGGCATGGCCATCTGGAACCAGGATCATGTCGACTGGTATTTCCAGCGCGATATTGCTGATCCCAACGCGCTGCGCAGCAGCTGGATAAACACGCTCTATGAAGACCGTTCCGGCACCGTGTGGATCGGCACCACCGGCGGCGGAGCAAGCAAATACAACCGCAATGCCGACCGGTTCGCACGCTTCGAGTACCGCCCGGGTTTTCAAAGCCTGAGCGCCAGCTCCGTCACTTCCATCGTTGAGGACAATTACTGGGTGCTGTGGGTTGGGACCATGGGCGGCGGGTTGAACCGCATCGACCGCACCACCGGCACCTTTACGTATTACCAGCATCTGGACTGGGAGCCGAACTCGATCAGCAGCAACGATATCAGCGCTGTGCTGGTCGACGAACAGGGGATCGTCTGGATCGGTACGCGCGACACCGGTCTGAACAGCCTGGATCCACAGCTGGAACGCTTCCAGCATTATCGCCACAGTCCCGGCGTTCCTGGTTCTCTCAGCAGCGACCGGGTGACCGCCCTGCTCCTCGACCGGCAGGGGTTTCTGTGGGTGGGCACCGAAAACGGCGGGTTGAACCGCATGGACAGGCGCACCGGGGCGGTCACCACTTTCCTGCACGACCCTGCCCAGCCGAACAGTCTGAGTCACAATTCCGTAAACGCCATTTTTGAAGATCGGGAAGGGCGCCTGTGGGTAGGCACCCAGGCCGGCATCAACCGGTATGATCCCGAAAAGGGGTTTATTCGCTACATACATCCTTCGACTGACTTAGATGAGACCGAAGAGGGCTGGCCCAGTAAAGAGCGCATCAACGCCTTCTACCAGGATGCGCAGGGCATGCTGTGGATTGGCACCGACGGCGGGCTCAGCCGGCTGGATCCATCCGACGGATCGTTTGCTGAGTTCACCGAGAAAAACGGCCTGCCAAACAACGTGGTGCGCGGCATCCTGGGGGACGACGCCGGAGACTTATGGCTGAGCACCAACCGCGGACTGGCCCGGTTCAATCCGACTACCCTCACCTTCCGCAGCTATGATGTGCGCGACGGTCTGCAGAGCGGCCAGTTCAACACCGGCGCCTGCTTCCGCAGCCGCAGCGGTGAAATGTTCTTCGGAGGCGTCGGCGGGTTTAATGCGTTCTTCCCCGAACAGGTGAAGAGCACCGAGAATCAGGCGCCGCCGCCCGTGGTGATCACCGCCTTCCGCAAAGGCAATGAGACCGTACGTACCCATCTGGCGAACAATGAGCGCATTGAACTCTCATATCAGGATTACCTGGTTTCTTTTGAGTTTGCCGCCCTGGACTACTCAGCGCCGGAGAAAAACCGCTTTGCCTACCGCCTGGTCGGCGTAGATAAGGATTGGGTACAGGCCGGCACCCGCAACTACGCCAGCTATACCAACTTGAGAGGTGGCGATTACGTTTTCCAGGTGCGGGCGGCGAACAGCGACGGTGTCTGGAACAACGAGGGCGTATCGGTCCAGGTGCACGTCACCCCGCCCTTCTGGGAGACCCTCTGGTTCCGGGTTACAGCCGGTGTTCTGATCCTGGGGACCGCTTTCGCAGGGGTGCGCCTGCGCCTGCTCAACATCGAACGCCGCAACCGGGAGCTTGAAGAGCAGGTGGCGCAGCGCACGGTCGCCCTGCGGCGGGAGATCATCCAGCGTGAGCTGGCTGAAAAAGCGCGCCAGGCCAGTGAATCGCGCTACCGCGAGCTGGTGGAGAGCGCCAACAGCATCATCATGCAGATGGACCGCCAGGGACGCATCACCTTCTTTAACCCCTTTGCCCAGTCCTTTTTTGGTTACACCGAAGAAGAAATCCTCGGCAAGCATGTAGTCGGCACCATCGTGCCGGAGGTCGGATCCAACGGCGAGGACCTGCGCCTCAAGATCGAAGAACTATTGAAATATCCAGAGCGCTTTTATTCCAGCGAAAACGAGAACCAGCGTGCGAACGGAGAACGCGTCTGGGTTGCCTGGACAAACAAAGCCCTGTATGATGCGCAGGGAGAGCTCGCGGAGATCCTGTGCATCGGCATTGACCGCACCGCGCAGAAGCGGGCCGAGGAAGCCCTGGCCCGCGAAATGGAAGAGCGCGCCGCCATCACCGAGCGCACCCGCCTGGCACGTGAGTTGCACGACTCTGTATCGCAGGCGCTTTACGGCATCACCCTGGGAGCGCACACCGCGCGTACCCTGCTGGATAAAGACCCCAAGCAGGCGGCCGCCCCCCTGGATTACGTCTACTCACTTGCACAGGCCGGGATGTCGGAGATGAAAGCACTGATCTTCGAGCTGCGCCCCGAATCGCTCGAATTAGAAGGCCTGGTAGCCGCCCTGACCAAGCAGGCAGCCGCCCTGCAGGCCCGGCACGAGCTGGCGGTCAATACCTCTCTGTGCGCCGAGCCGGATATCCCGCTGGCCACAAAAGAGGCCCTGTACCGCATCGCCCAGGAAGCGATGCATAATATCATCAAACACGCGCGTGCGACCCAGGTCGACCTGCGCCTGGAATGTGAGCAGGGAAAGGTCATCCTCGAGGTCAGGGACAACGGCGTCGGTTTCGACCCCGAAGCTGAATACCCCGGTCACCTGGGCCTGATCTCCATGCGCGAGCGCGCCCAGCGCATCAACGCAGTCATCAGCATCGAGAGCGCGCCCGGTGAGGGTGCCTGCGTGCGGGTTGAGGTGTGAGATAAGCACTCGAATCCTTTTTCTGGGTGATAGTCTTACTGAAGGCAGTCCGGGTGTCAGCACGCTTGACATTCTTGAAGCGCTGCTTCCCGACTGCAGCCTGATCAACTGGGGCAGGGGCGGGGATTCGGCCCCCAGCCTGTTCCAGCGTCTGCAAACCCTCCCGTTCCCAACCGACATTGAAATCGCCTTCCTCTGGGTCGGCGTGAACGATGTTTTCCTGAAAGTTTCTCCATCCTTCGGCCTGCTGCGCCGGCTGCGAAACCAGCACTGGTCTGCAAACCAGACCGAATTTGAAGCCAGCTACCGTAAGCTGCTGGCCTACCTGCAGCCGCGCGTACGGCATGTGGTAACGGTGTCGCCGCTGTTCATCGGCGAGCAGCTCGATAATCTCTGGAACCGGACGCTGGAATCCATCATCGCAGCGGTCGAGCGCATATCCGCCCAGTACTACGTCAGCCGCTACATTCCGCTGAGAGAAGCATTCGTCCGCGAGTTGGCGCAGGAGCCCTCCTCCGATTATTTGGCTCGCAGCCTGGCCGTTATCCAGCTCGACAAACTGCTGCGCACCCCGCAGCAGGTAGACGCTGTCTCTGCCCGCCGCGGCCTGAGATTTACGCTGGACGGCGTGCATCTCAACAGCCGCGGTGCAAACATCGTGGCAGAGATCTTTTACCAGACCATCCAGGAACTGCTGCAGGCCGCGCAGCCACCGCGGCCGATTGTCAGGTTACAATAACCGTCTGAGCTCCTGGGCCTGAACCCTGCATATCATTGGAAAAGGAAAGGACTGCCATGCATACCTGGATTATTGAAGGCGGTTCGCCGCTTCGAGGGGAGGTAAAGGTCAGCGGCGCGAAGAATTCGATCACCAAATTGATGGTGATGTCGATGTTAACCAGTGAACCCTGCCTGTTCGAAAACGCGCCGCGGATCGGCGACAGTCTGATTACTCAGGAAATCTGCGAAGCGCTCGGCGCCCGGTTCTCCGAACCCGGCGACCATGTCCTGCACATTGAAACGCCCGAGATCATCCGCTCCGATGTGCCGCAGGAGCTGGGCACACGCAACCGCCTGGCGATCATGATGCTGGCCCCGCTGCTGCACCGCACCGGCGAAGCTATCATTCCGGTGGCTGCTGGCGGAGACCGCATCGGTCCTCGTCCGGTAGATTTTCATCTGGAAGGGTATCGCAAAATGGGCGCGCACGTGGAAATACGCGGGGACGCCTACCACGTGACCTGCGACCGCCTCATTGGGGCGGAGATCGAGCTGCCCTTCCCCAGCGTGACCACCACCGAAAACCTGCTTCTGGCTGCCACCCTGGCGAAGGGACGCACGTTTATCCGCAACGCAGCCATCGAACCCGAGATCATGGACATGATGATGTGCCTGCAGAAAATGGGCGCCATCATCGACTACAGCGCTGACCGCACCCTGGTGATTGAAGGCGTAGAATCCCTTTCCGGTACGACCCACACCCTTATGCCCGACCGGATCGTCGCTGCCTCCCTGGCCTGTGCGGCGGTGGCCACCCGCGGCGATGTGTTCGTCAGCGGGGCGCGCCAGGCCGACATGATCACTTTCCTGAACACGCTGCGCCGCGTGGGCGGCAAATTCGAGGTGCAGGATGACGGCATCCGCTTTTATTACGGCGGCCCGCTGAACTCCATTGCCCTTGAAACCCACGTTCACCCCGGGTTTATGACCGACTGGCAGCCGCCGTTCGTTCTGCTGCTGACCCAGGCAAATGGTATGTCGGTGGTGCACGAAACAGTGTTCGAAAGCCGCTTTGGCTATGTGGACGAGCTGATCAAAATGGGCGCCGATATCGCCCTCTACGACACCTGTCTGGGCGGTCGCAAATGCCGCTTCCGTTTCAGCAACTACCGTCACAGCTGCGTTATCAAGGGTCCAGTGCAGCTCCACGGCGCCGAGATCACTGTCCCCGACCTGCGCGCTGGCTTCACCTACCTGATTGCAGCCATTCTGGCTCGCGGCTGCTCGACGATCGACGGTATCGAGCATATTGAGCGCGGATACGAAGACCTGGAAGGGATGCTGCGCAGCCTGGGCGCCCAGATCCGCACGGCAGCATAACCCTGCCCATGTTTGTCGACGCTGAGATCGCAGCCCATCTGGAAGCGACCTATGCCTGGCGCTGCGCCCAGTATGCCCTGGCCTACGGCCGTCTGAACCCCCCCGCGCAGTCGACTGCCGAGCCGCTGGGCGGCGGCTGGCTGCTGTACGGGGGAGCCGCCGCGCCGATCAACCGCGCCGTGGGTCTCGGTTTCAATGAGCCGGTCAGCTCAGACCTGCTGGATCAGGTGGAAAACTTTTACCACCAGAAGGGTAGTGCGGTGCGCATCGACCTGTGCCCGCTGGCCCAACCTGCGCTGCAGGAGCAGCTTTTCTGCCGGGGTTACCGGCTGGAAGCCTGGTACAGTATGCTTGTCTTTCCCCTGCAGGATAAAGAACCGGACGTGCCCGTTCCGGAGGACATCCGCGTGGAACCGGCAGAGGCGGATCAGGAAGCACTCTGGGTGAGTGTAGTGGCGCGCGGCTTTGCAGGAACCCGGGAACCTGGGGCTTCGCCCGACATGCAGGAGATCATCCGCCCGACGTTCCACAGCCAGGGCGCCCGGCTCTATCTGGCCTGGCGCGGGGACCAGGCCCTTGGGGGCGGGGCGCTGATTCCGTACGGGCCGGCTGCCGAATGCGCCAGCGCCAGCACCCTCCCCCACGCCCGCCGCAGCGGTGTGCAGACCGCTCTGCTCCACGCCCGCATGCAGGCGGCGCGAGAGGCAGGCTGCCGCTATCTGAGCGTCGTCACCTCCCCCGGCAGCCTCTCGCAGCAGAACGTACAGCGCTTTGGGTTTTCGCTCGCCTATACGCGTGCGGTCATGGCGCTTCCGCACCGGCTGGAGGCAGGGAACACCGGAGGCAGGCCATGATCGAGCCATTGAATGACAGTGCGCGGGCCAGTATTTACCCGGATGGTGAACCTGTTATGCCCACAGCAGCGCATCTGCCCCCCGTGTTCAGCAGAAGAACGTACCTGGAGGACGCCGCTGAGCCTGCTCCTCTGCGGACCGGCCTGAAGTCCACCCACACCATCAGCGGGGGTGCGGCCTCGCTCCTGGCCGGCACAGCCTTTGCTTTCAGTGGAGTGCTCTTTTTCGCTTTCCTCGCCGGCCGCTTCGACGACACTTCCATTCTCTCCACCAGCGCTTTCCTGGCAGCCTCCCCGGCTGCTGGGCTGGTGTGGGTGGCGGCGAATTGGAGCGCGGCCTTGGGGGCGCTTCTGGCTGCCGGCGGGGTACTGGCGCTCGAAGAACGGCTGCATCCCGTCCACCCGGGCCTTGCCCGCTGGACGGCCGCCCTGGGACTGTTCGGCTATGCGCTGCTGGCGCTGACCAGCGTTACAGATCTATATCAGGTCCGCCGTCTGGCTTCCCTGTTCCCCCTGCTGGAACCTCGGGCACAGGCAGCCCTGGAAGCCGCTGGCCCCTGGACTCTGGATCCGGCCGGGAATCTGCGGATGCTGCTCTTCGGAACCTGGTTCCTGGCGGCCGGCTGGTTGGGGTTGAGCGGGGCTCGTCTGCCCCGCATCCCTGCGCTGCTGGGCATTCTGGCCGGTGGTTTGCTGCTCGTGGCTGCCGGTGCAACGCTTTTCGAATGGCCGGCGGTTTCGTCCCTTGCTTTAGCCGGCGTACGGGTGTTCCAGCCGCTGTGGCTGCTGTGGACGGGCTTTGTGCTGCTGGGCGAGAAGCGCGTCATGCCGGCCGGCTGACCGGAATGCAGCATTCCGAGACGTCCACATTCCCCAGGCCTGCCGGATCATCTTGCCCCTTTTCCTCTCATCCATTATCATTATGAGGCAAAAAGGGGGAAGTCAATTTGCTGACGAAAGGGTATTTATATGAATTATCGCAACCTGCAAGATGTACTCACTGTAGAATTCTGGAGAGAACTGCTGCAGGATCTCCGCCTTGTCCTGCCGCTGCTGCGTGATCCACGCGTTCCTACCACAGCCAAATTGATCCCTGTCGGAGTGCTCTTCTATGTGCTCTCGCCGGTGGACCTGATTCCTGGCTGGCTGATTCCGTTTCTGGGTCAGCTCGATGATCTCGCTGTGATCGTTCTCGGGCTGCGCTGGTTCATGCAGACCGTACCGCAAGAGATCGTAAACGAATACCGCGATCAACTGGGCATTTAACCTGAAGGGCCGGCTGCCATGCCTGTAGAGATTGTGCGTCTCAGCCCTTCTCAGGTCCAGCAGTCGCAGCAGGACGTCCTTGACGCGTACCGCCAGGCTTTTGCGCTGCCCCCTTATGAGCGCATCGAAGCGGACGTCATAAGCTTCACCGATACCCTGCGCCGCCACAGCGCACGAGACGGCTTCCGCTTTGTAGCCGCAGTCGAAAGGCCGGCTGGTAACCTGATCGGCTTTGCCTATGGTTACACCAGCCGGCCTGGTCAATGGTGGCATGATCGCGTCACAGCCGCCATGGAGCCGGAAATTGCCCGCCAGTGGCTCTCCGACGCATTTGAATTTGTGGAGCTTGCCGTCTGCCCCGAACATCACGGGCGCGGCTACGGCGGGCGATTGCACGACGCCCTGCTCGAGGGGCTGGCACACCGGACAGCCGTGCTTTCTACCATGCAGGCGGAAACCAGCGGGTTAATCCTTTACCGGCACCGGGGCTGGGTCACCCTGCTGGAGAATTTCCTCTTCCCGGGCCTGCAGCACCCCTATATCATCATGGGAAAAGCGTTAAAGTAAGGCTCAATCGCCTGATGCCCGCTTCCGGCGGGTATTATTTTCGATCTCGACGATGGCTTCGATGGCTACAGCAATAGCGCGCAGCACCAGGAAATAAAAGACCCCCTGAAACGGAATCGTCAGACGGGCGAGGAAATTGATCGTTCCCACTACGCCGCTGAACAGCGTCCCGCCCAGCGCTTCTGCCCAGAGAATGGCCCCAAATTGTGCCAGGTAAACCAGCAGCGCGATCCACGACAGGATGTTGGCGAAATCTGCAATCTTCAGCATCGCGCTGCGGCTGAAAAACACCCCATCCTCTTCTTCAGCCTCATCATATACTTCCACGCGATCCAGTTCTCGTTCTTCCATGGTCTTCTCCTCTTGAATTTAATGTAGAGTGACATTCTACCTCACACCGCAACGGTTCGGCCTGAAATCACCCGTTCTGTACCAACGATCTTTCCACCGCTGTCTATCATCTCATCGCACGCGCTTTTCGCCCCCTGCTGTTTCGATCATGATCAAAAAAAACCAGCGGGTGGCGTCATGGCATCCACCCACTGGTCAATTGCTACTTCACCGCATCCGGGATCGTCTGGCCCGTTTCGACTCACGAACCTCTGCAGCGCGCCCGGACGGTTTCTGCGATCTCCTCAGGGATCCCAACCGTTTACATTCCCCCATAAACTTCTCCGGCCAGCTCCTTTTTCAAAAAGCGGATCGTCCGCTCCCAGGCCAGTTCGGCAGCCTGCTGGTTGTACTGCGGCCGGTCGGCTTCAAAGAACCAGTGGCGTGTGCCCGGGTAGGTGTATTCCTCCACGCTTCGCCCGCTGACGCGGATAATGTCCATCATCCGTTTTGCAGCCTCTGCCAGTTCGTGCTCGTCCACCTCGGCAAAATGCCCCTGGTATGCAGCTTTAGCGGTCACATACTGCGGATCCGCCATCCCGTAAAAGGTCACCACGGCAGAGATCCCCTCCTCGAGCAGCAGCCCCCATGCGCCGCCCAGAGAGAAGCCTACCACTCCGATGCCGTCTCCCTCCACCAGAGGGTGTTCGCGCAGCATGTATACAGCCGCAGTGATCAGGGTGTACACCCGGTCTCCATCCAGACGGTCCGAAAGTTCATCCGCCTCACGCATGGATTTCGCCGTCTGCCCGCCGTACAGGTCCGGCGCCAGCACCACGAATCCCTCCCGCGCCAGCCGGTCACAGACCTGCTTGAAAAACGGCGTCAACCCCCACCAGGCGTGCAGCACCAGCACCCCCGGCCCTCCGTCTGCCTCAGGCAGGGCCAGATAGCCGCGCCCGTACTCTTCAGGTGTCACTGGGATTTCAATATCCATGTTGTCTCCTTTTCTCGATGCATTTTTCCAGGCTTGTGAGCAGGGGTGCGGTATGGTACAGCCCCGCCTTTTTTACACCGTCAGCGCTGCAGGCGCTGGCGTTTCCGGGCTGGTTATGCAGGTATGGGCCCTTTCGCATCTGGCAGGCTCGTTGAGCATCGGACCTTTGCGAAACGAAATCTCCGGGGGGATGCGGTTCGAAAGGCCAGAGTGATCACGTCATCAAGAGTAAGAAACCGGTCAGCCAGAAGCGGGAAGAACACCTGCTTGAACCCCGGCAGTCATTCGCCGGAGGGGACCTTTAAACTGCTGTTATGCTGGTGATTGCTCATGCGGTACTGCCTTCAGGGGATATATAAGAACCTTACCTCATCTTACAGGAAAAATCCAGCCCCAACAAGTACCCATTTTTCACTTCGCTGTATCCCACAGACGGAGTTATCGTATGATGATATGACACCACTATATGCGCTCCCCCCTTCTTGACGGCGGGTATGTGGCGCGGTAAGATGCGTAATCTATCATTTTCCATCAACATGCATCCCCGTCGACCGCTGCATCCCGGCGGACAATGGTGCTTACAGGCGAAGTTCCAGCCCCAAAAACCGTCGCAGCTTTCAAAACCTGACGACAATCACACCGATCTCGCCTGATCGATTCTCACAGCGGCATCATTGAAGTACCCTTCCAGGACGAAAGATACCTTTGAGAGGGCACCTTGATCTTGCTTCACGAGCAGATCACCGGCTGTCGCGAAGGCTTCATTCGCGTTCGCGAGCTTGAGGATGATCTATCCACACAGTGGGGAGAGAAGCTGCCTTCCGAACATGATCTACAGGCGCAGCTTCACCGCTACCGGATGGCGCTCTGGCAGAAGCGCGAGGATGCCATCGAACAGCGCCACACCCTGCGCCTGATGGACTGGGAGCAGAACTTCGTCAGGCCAGCCGCTCAGGCTGCCAATCTGCGCTTCATAGCTGGCCTCGCCCTGTTAATGCTGGCCTGCTTGAGCTGCAGCATTCCATTTTTAGTGTTTCCCCTGCCCGGTGAACGCTGGCAAATCTACTGGATCCCGGCCGCTGCGCTGACCCTGGCCGGAGTCGCCGTTTTGATCTGGGGGATCGCCTTCCGGAAGAAAGCCGACCGCATGCGCCTGGGAGCCCCGCCCCGTCCGGGGCCGTTTCACCATCCTCAGCTCGGCTCAACCTCAGCATCACCGGTGGAACAGCCTGCGCCCAACCCGGGCCTGGAGCACGAATGGCTGCAGGCGCTGGATCACAAAGCCCGAACGTTGTACATCGAAATCCCGGACAGACTTGAAAAGCCCGGGATCGAAGCACTGGTTCAGACCCTGGCCGGGAATTTATCATCCGACCACCTGGGGCTGCGCAGAATCCTGCTGGGCCGCGGCCTGGAGACCGGCCTTATCCTGCTCGGGCCAGAGGGGATCTGGATGCTGGAGAGTGTGCACTGGTCAGGACAGGTGCAGTGGGATGGGACGAACTGGAATCAGGAGACAGCCGGTGTACAGCCTCCACACGTGACCTGGAAGCAGCAAGAGGAAGCGCTTGTCTCCCTCCTGCGGTCAGAACTGACCGGACTGACCTTTGAATGGGAGCAGATGGTGCGCGGCGGTCTGGCCTTCACCCATCCCGGCGTCAACCTGCAGCCGGATCCGGCCTTTCCACTGGACAGCGACGTTCCGCCTGGTTGGCTGCAGCGCATCCAGAATTCAGCCCCCCTGCCAGGCTTTACACTGGAAGTCCGCCTCCAGGTCGCAGATGCTCTGACCCGCCGCTCACGCAGTCTGCGGCAGGCAGCCTCCCCAGAACATGCGGAATATCCTGCCAGCCGGATCGCAGAAGAGGTTTACCACAGGCGGTTAAGTGCCCTGCAAGCTCGCTTCGGGAAGGTGGATTGATCATTTTTTGATGGTCAGTGGGGATTGGATAACGGCAGCCGCTGGGTCGTCCAGCGTAGTTGATCCTCCGGAATGTCAGCTGCGCCTGTCTAATTCGAGGACGGTCTCACGATAAGCGTACGTGTTGATCACACACGTGCGGCCGAAGCGGGTTTCATAGATGCTGTCGGGCCGGTAAAGATGCACATGGCCATGAAAATGGTAGGCGGGCTGGAAAATCTTCAGCAGCCAGCGAAAAGCCCGGATCCCCTGATGCGGGAGATCCGGACGGTCGTGGATACCAGATGGTGGAGCGTGGGTGACAAAAATATCCAGGAAGCGGCCAAAGCGCAGCCGGTTGACCAGCATACCGGGGACCAGGCTCAGCACATGGGCAAACATTTCACCCTGCGTGTACTGGTACAGCCCCGGACGGTAGCGCAGTGAGCCTTCTACCCCTGCCAGCAGCAGATCTTCATGCCTGACGACCCGGCGGTGCAGATCAAACCCTCCTGCGGGCCCGGTGCGCTGCCCCCAGGTGTAATACTCGACGGCTTTATCATGGTTCCCGCGCACAAAAAACAGCGGGACATTCAGGATATCCTGCACATACTCCAGGTAATAGTATCCCAGATCACCGCATCCCAATACCAGATCGATATCAGTGAACCGTTTCCCCAGCTGTGGACTGTAGATAAACTCAACAACCTTATCGCTCAGCGAGAGCACTTTCATGAAAAACGGTCACCTTCTGGCTGGTACATATCCTCGCTATCCATTCCGGACGGGGGCAGCATCTTCACGGTCTGCTTATACCCTGATCGTCCGGGATTGTCAACTTACACCCCACCCACAGGTGGTCACTTTAAGGTGAGGGCGGCCCTTTTCAACCTGCCGGCGGCTGTTTCAGCTGCTCTCGTCCAGCCCCAGGTCCCGCTTTATGCGCGGGATCACTGCCCTGGCGGCCTGTGCTCCCCGCTCGATGATCTCCATCCTTTTTGAGAAGCGCATATAGGTCATGCGGTACAGTTCCGGCACAATCAGACAGTCGGCCTGTGTCACTCCACTGCCAGCGCGCCGCACCAGAATTTCCAGCGCAGTAAAGCCCATGCCAAATGCTCCCCAGCGCGGGCGGATTGCGCTGGCAAAGATATCCACACCGATCACATAATCGGCCCCCATCTCCCGCAGCACCGAAACAGGGACGGTGTCAACCAGGCTGCCGTCACCCAGGATGCGATTACCTATGCGCACAGGCGTGACGAAGCCGGGTACCGAACAGCTCGCCTGCACGGCCAGAGCCACGCGCCCGCTGCAGATCGGCACCGGATCCCCGCTGTCCAGGTCGGCAGTAACCGCGGCAAACGGGCGCACCAGGTCTTTGAATTCCAGCTCTCCGATCTCCTGCTCCAGCCGCCTGCGCAGCGGCTCGAAACTGACCAGGCCCTCCCGCGGCCATACCGGGCGGAGCAAATGCCACCACTGGATCTTCAAACCGATCTGTCGGATGCGCTCCAGCGGCAGGCCGGCGCTGTAGGCTGCCCCGATCATCGAACCGGCGCTGGTCCCAGCGACGAAGTCGATGGGGATCCCCTCTTCCTCCAGTACAGACAGCACCCCAATGTGCGCCAGGCCGCGCACCACACCACCTCCCAACGCCAATCCTACTTTTTTGCGTCTGTTCAACGTGCTCATTAACGCTCCTGGTTCAAAAATCTACCGGACGGCCCACAAATGCATATTGGAACAGGCGGGCCATCTCATCCCGGTCAGGAATGCGGCGCGAAGTGATCAGCGATAAGTCCATCTCCACGCGCTCACAGAGCATTTCCATCTGCGCATCCAGTATACCGGAGGAAATGCCAGCTTCCTGCAGCGAAAGGGGCAGGTTTATTCGCTGCATCAATTTACGCACCGCCTGCGCCAGTGCGTGGCCGGCCTCAGTTTCGTCACGGGCTGGCAGGCCGGCGGCGCGTGCCAGCTCCTGGTAGCGCCCGAACCCGCCGTTGGTGGTGAACTCAATGGTGTAGGGCAGGAAAAGCCCGGTCACCCGGCCGTGCGGCAGACGGAACACCGCGCCGGTGCTGTGGCCCAGTGCGTGGGCCAGGCCGATATGGCTGTTGGTCATCCCCAGCGCAGCCATGGTCGCCGCGTTGGCCATTTTTTCACGCGCCTCAGGATCCTGAGCTCCCTGTTCGAATGCGCGCGGCAGGAATTCAAACACCATCCGGGCAGCCTGCAGGCAGAACGCATCACTGAAATCGTTCGCCCATGTGCTGCTGAAACCTTCCACCGCGTGGGTGAGCACATCGATCCCGGTGTCGGCGGTCAGAGCGGGAGGCATGTCGCCGGAGAGGGCCGGGTCGACAACCGCGAAGTCTGCAATGAGCTCATAGGAGGCCATTTCAATCTTGCGGCAGTTTTGCTGGTCGGTGAGCACTGCCGCAGCCGTAACCTCTGCCCCGGAGCCGGCCGTGGTAGGGATGGTGATGAAGCGTGCCTTCGCCCGCAGCCCGAATTCTTCGAACGGCGACACAGACTCCAGACTGACATCCGGGCGTTCATACTGAAACCAGGCCGCCTTGGCGGCATCCATGCTGGAACCGCCGCCCAGGCCGATCACCCAATCCGGGCTGTAGTCCAGCATCTCCGCCGCGCAGCGCTGGACCGTCTCGAGACATGGATCAGGCTCCACTTCAGCAAATACACGCGTCTCCAGGCCAGCCTGGTTCAGGTAGCGGCACACTTCCTGGACGATCCCCAGGTTCACCATATTGGGATCAGTGACGATCATTGCCCGCCGGCCGGTTAAATCTGCCAGCCAGGAAAGGGCATCCTCCCCGAATATAACCCGCGAACTGCGAAAAAACCACATGTGATCATCCTTCTGTTCAAGACCGATTCTTCACATTGACACAGTCGGCGTGAAATGCTATAGTGCAGTTACATCCAGGCACTGGGCTGATGCCTGACGGTGCCGGCTGTTTCCAATGCTGCAAGGGGAGAGAAATAATGAGCCAGCAAGTTTCCACAAAAACAGCACTAGTCCTGGCAGGTGGGGGATTGACCGGTGCAGTCTATGAGATCGGCGCGCTGCGCGCCATCGACGATCTGCTGGTGGACCGTACGGTCAACGATTTTGATATTTATGTAGGCACGAGCGCCGGTTCTCTGGTCTCCGCCTTCCTGGCAAACGGGATGCGCCCTCACGAAATGATGGAAGTTGTCGCAGGGGAGGGTGCAAACGGCAGTCTAATGAGCCGTAACCATATTTTCAACCTTAACCGGTCAGAGATTGTGAAATCACTGCTGCGGCTGCCGCTGAAAGCTGCCGGGGTCGGGCTGCATTACCTGCGCCACCTGGACGAAATTACGCTGCTCGACCTGCTCTGGTCTCTGACCGGAATGCTGCCAGAAGGTCTGTACGATTCTCTGGCGCTGGAACGGTTCGTCCGCAGGCAGATGGAACTGCTCGGGTACAGCAACCGCTTTACAGACGTACCGAGCAACCTGCATATCATCGCCACCGACCTGGATACCGGTGAGCGCGTGGTGTTTGATGCACGCTCTAATTCTCATGTGCCGGTTTCACTGGCTGTTGCGGCCTCGTCTGCACTGCCGGTGGTGTTTAAGCCAGTGCGCATCGGAAACCGTGCGTATGTGGATGGAGGCTTACGAGGCACCGCCAGCCTGGATCTGGCCATCGAACAGGGTGCCAATCTGGTCATCTGTATCAATTCCCTGGTTCCCTATCACAACCTCCGCCAGGAGGCAGCCGGCCAGAGCCTGGACCAGTCACAGATCAGCAGCCGGGGTTTTCAGGCCATCGCCAATCAGGCCCTCCGCATCATGACCCAATCAGGCCTGTACTATCACATCAAGCAGCTGCGCCGCCTGCACCCTCACGTGGATATCATCCTGATCGAACCCCGTCCGGACGACTTTCATATGTTTTCATACAACATCATGACCTACTCCGCCCGGCTGGTGGTCGCCCGTCACGGGTTTGAATCGGTGACGCTGGATCTGGCTAAGGATTACCCCATCTACAAGCAGATCCTGGCCCGGCATGGCATCCCTATCAGCCGCCGCCTTGTGATCCAGGAGCTGAACCAGATCGCCGAATCCGGGTATGATTCAAAAGTAATTCAAAAGGTGCTCAGTGCCCGTTCTGCCGGCTGCGGCGAAAGCAGGGATACGCCGGTATGCCGCCTGGACCGGGCGCTGGCCGAACTGGAACTGGCTCTGGACGGGTGGAACAGCGCCCGGCAGCCTGAGATGTGAGCATCTGCCTGCCCACCATTACCGGTAGAGAGCCGGAGGTTATCCAAAGAAGATCGACTTGCGCTGCGCAAGGCGCTGATAGATCATCTGCTGGATAATGTTGCGAACCTGGTCGGTGAGCTGTGAGACCAGCATCAACTGGTTGGCCGCTGCCGGTTCGTAGTGATCCACCCGGATCGGTTCCCCGATATCGATGTACCACTTTGTGGGCAGAGGGATGAACCCCAGCAAGCCCAGCCAGGGGAAGGTTGGAGAGATGGGAAAATAAGGGAACCCTGTCAGCCTGGCCATCAGGTTCGATTTTGCCAGCGAAATATAGGTTTCTTCTGCGCCGACTACAGACACGGGGATCATCGGCGCCTTTGTTTTTAAGGCCATGCGCACGAAGCCACCCCGGCCGAAGCGCGCCAGGCGGTAGCGCTCTTTAAACAGCTTGCCAACCCCTTTATATCCCTCCGGGAAGACGGCCACCAGTTCGTCTTCTTCCAGCAGGCGAACGCCGTTCTCTTCATTGGCCAGCGCCTGCCCCAGCCGGCTGAACAGCATGGAGATGAAGGGCAGTGTCGGGAACCAGGAAGCATACAGCGTGCGCACCAGGCGGCCGGCAGGATGTTCGTTGAGTACTGCGGTTCCCAGCATGGCCCCATCCCAGGGGAGCTGCCCCGAGTGATTCACCACCAGCAGAGCGCGCCCTTCGTCAGGGATGTTCTCCATCCCCGTCGTTTCCACCCGCCAGTATTTCTTATACATGAAATCCAGGAAGGGCTTGACCACGCTCACCCATTCGGGGTCGTAACCCCATTTATCCACCTCGTACTCCCCGGTCAGCCGCCTGCGGACCAGGTCGGCCTGGTATTCGAGCGAGTAATTAACCATGTACCAGACGCCCTTCCAGGTATCCAGATCGAACAGATCCTGGCTGATAGCCGAGCGCAGTTTTTCCAGCATCCCGAGGCGGATTTCAGGAGAGAAGCTCTCCAGATGATTTTCAATGAGCTTCAGCAGGCCCTGAGGTGAAAACGGGGGCGGGGTGTAATCCGGCGTGGATTCACGCACCCGCTGCATCAGGCGGTCCAGTTCTTCCATCAACTGCTGGCGTACGGTCTCATCCGTGAAATCGGATTCCAAGTCCTCTTCACATTCAGGCTCAAGGACAGCAGGTTCACCGATCTGCTCCTCTTCTTCCGGAGGAGGGACTGGTGCAGAGGCTGGCTGCTCCACGACTTCTTCCACCGGACCGGCTCCGTCGTTTTTATCCATGCGCTTTTTGCTCCTGCTGCTCAAGGTTACCTCCATTCTGGCTTGCCCTCATGCGCATGCGTCGTTCGAGGGTATCGCGCAGTCGTTCTTCATCATAGGCCAGTGAGAGCGCGTCAGGTCGGAATCGGCGCACTCGCTGGTGTCCGGCAAATTCGCGCAGGGTCTCTTCCGCCGTGTAGCGCGGCATAAAACCCATTTCTTCCTGCATGCGGGTCAGGTCGGCTACCCATGGATAGCGAATGTAATCCAGCTCAATCGGCACATACCGGGTCAACCGCAGCCCGCTGCTGCCCAGTGCTGCTGCGCCCCAGTAGGCAAACAGGTGAAAGACCGGCACCGGCAGCTTGCCGGCCAGGGCCATGATCCTGGTCAGCGGCATCGCGTCCAGAGCGGCGACGTTGAACACTCCGGGCACGTCATTAAACACGGCATGTACCAGGGCATCGACGACATCCTGTTCGTGGATGATCTGCATCATCGGATCGAATCCCAGCAAGATGGGGGTCCAGGATTCACGCAGAAAGCGTGTCATCGGAGTATCGACATTGGGGCCTACGATGCTGGAGAAACGCAGGATGGTCTGTATGAGCTGGGGATACTGGCGGCGGAAGCCGTTGCAGAACGACTCAATCTCCACCATATCTCGGGTGTAGCCGTATGAGCGGCTGCCGCGCAGGGGATGCTGTTCGGTCAGGAAAGCCGGGTTAGCCGGGCAGGCCCCATATACGGCCGTGCTGCTCTTTAACACCACCTTGCGCACCCCCGCCTCTGCACAGGCGCCGATGACCTTGATCGTGCCCATCACGTTGATGTCGAAGGTGGCCTCTCCCGGCCGCACGCTGTCAACGAAGACCAGATGGCAGACTGTGCTCACGCGCTCCGCGCGCAGCAGGTCGACGAGCAGAGGGTTGCGGATATCCGCCTGGATAAAATCCAGGTCTTTCACTTCCGGGTCCGGCGCTTCGACATCCAGGCCGATGACGTGCCGGTTCCCGTCCAGTTCGATCAGACGCGCAGCCACTTTTCGACCCCAGTAGCCCGCTACGCCGGTAACCAGGATTACTTCTTGATCTTCCATAGGCTGCCTCCTGTCGTACCTTTGAAATCGATGCATCCATCAGGGTTTGCTGCGCCAGTTCAACAGCACCAGCCCCGCCAACCCCAGACCGGCGACCAGCCAGAACGGACGCAGGTCGGGTGTTTCACGAACCTGCACCCCCTTGGAAACCGGGGGGATTCGGACAAGTTTTTCTTTGGCCGACCGTACCATTTGCTGAAACAGGACCGGATCCTGGCGCAGACGTTCGGCCAGGCAGCGTTTTTCGGCCAGCTCCTCATCGCTGACATATTTCCCGAAAGAACGCAGGCCAGCCAGGCGAAAACCGTGCTTTTTAAACAGCCGGTAGATCTCTTTCACCTTATCGATGGAAATGTCGCGACCGAGGGTGTAATCCTCAAAGCGACCCTCCATCGCCAGCAGGGCAGTCTCCGCCAGACAGGTATATGCAGTATTGGGAGGCAGGCCGATGTCATACCCGAAATCCACGTCGCCCGGCAGCAGGACTTCACCGCTCTCGACGACCAGCACATCCGGACGCAGCGCTGCTTCTTCAGGGCTGATGTCGGGCGGACGAGCGACATCACAGATCACAGCGCCGGGTTTGCAGCCGGTGATATCCAGAATGCGGCTCCCAAACGCCGATGTAGCGGTCACGATCAAATCACAATCTCCGCTCAGTCCGGCTGGCGATGTGGCGATGGTGACCCGCGCCCCGGGCGTCTCCTCCTGAATGCGGCGTTTAAGGTCGATCAACTTTTCGGGTTCAATGGAAACCAGCACCACATCGAAGATCGCCTGGGCCAGCAGCCGTGCACATACCGATCCGATCGAACCGGTAGCTCCGATGACCATCGCCCTGCCCCGGGTGAGGTCGGTCTTGCCCATCTTCACCACAGCCTGGCGAGCGGCCTCCAGTGTCGCGGCCACGGTCAGGCTGTTGCCGCTGGTGATGGCGATGCGCGCCTCGTTCGCCACGGTGATGCCGGCATCCCCCACCACACTGGTGAAAGCCCCCAGCCCCATGATGCGCGCCCCCAGCCGCTCCGCCTTGCATGCAGCCTGGAGGAGCCGGTTATAGGTAAAGCGTTCATCATGCCGCAGCATCTGGCGCGGAGTGGCGCCGAGAGCAAAGAGATAGCCCTCTACCTTCTGTCCGGTCGCCGGCGACTGGCAGCCAGTAACGCGAGAGATGAAGATGGGGGGAATATGGGCTGCAACCGTTTCCACAAGCGCATCCGGAAGGAAGCGGGTCCAGCGAAACTGCGGATGTCTGTGGATGAAGCTCACGTCCAGCGGGTGGATAATGAACGCAAAGCGGTTGATCCCGGCCTCTTCGGGCTGAAGATAACGGATTTCTGGCGCCCAATCAAAGCCGGCAATCAAATCCAGGTACGTATCTTCATTCAGCGGCGCACCGGTGTCCGCACGCAGCGCAGCCAGTGCGGCTTCCACGGTGGCGGCATTCCATCTGCGCTGTGGGTCTGTCCCGTCCAGGGCCGGCAGCAGAATGATCGCCAGGGCAGCGCCGCGGGCACGCAGATCATCCAGATCTTCCTCTGCGGCGGCGTCAACCAGGATCGTCTTACGGCGCAGATCCCGGGGTGCACAGCGGCGGATCGCATGGATGTCTCCAGCCAGGATATCCGCCCATGCAAACGGCTTTTCCGCTCGTATGAGCCGGTGGTCGCCATCACCGCTGACCAGGTGTTCAAAGGGAGCGTGTACAAGCCGCTCCAGAGTCAGACCGGCGATGCGCTCGAGTGTGAACGAGCTGCCAATCGCCGGGAAGTCCGGAAAGGAGAAGTAGATCCAGGGGTCGGCAAAGCGGATCTGGGCACCGCAGCGCTGCAGCGCCTGAGCCATCCCTTCGTGGTTCAGCCCCGGAAGCATCAGCACCCGCTTCTGACTGAACACCCCGGGAAGCAGACGGTCGGCCTGCATGATTCCCCAGCGCTCCAGTCCGGCGCGGATTACGCTGCCGTCCACGACCGGGGTCCGGACTGCCCGGTTCTTCAGTGCTGTTCCCAGTTCGTGCTGGCGCCGGACATCTCCAAGCTGCAGCACAGCCGGCATCCCCTCCGCAGCGATCGCATCCACCTGGCCGTCATAACGGTCAATCAGGGTCATGGCCTGGTGCACGTTTCCCCCACAGCCCATGCGGATTAATTCAACAGACGTGCCCATTACCGGGCAGACACACCTTTCCTCCCCATGCCCCAGGTGAATCGCCAGTATCTGCTTCATTTTTCTCCCCACGATCATCTGCCTGTGCCGGTTCGTGCAGATCATTGACCGGCGCTATTTCAACATGAGCGCCGTATAACCCTTCTCTTTGAGCAGCATTGGATAGGTTTTGTACAGGGGCTGGACAGCAGGCAAGAGTTTCAGAATTTTCGGGATCGGGCCGGTCGCCACGATTTCCTTTTTCGAGAGCGCTGCAACCAGGTTGACTTTTCCATGCCAGAAAGCATGGGCCAGGTCAGCCTTCATTGTCATAATCACGTCGGGCTTCAAATCGCACGGGCCGTGGATTACATCGACATAAGCGCCTGGCTGTTTTGGCTTGTCGCGTGCGTTAACGGTGGTCACCGCCTCGGGGTCGGTGTATCGAAACTGTATGATGATGCCGGATTTCGCAATTTTCGGACCCACCTGCGGATCACACTTGGCGCGGTCCATTAATTCCCCCACACATTCATAAAACTGGGCCGAATCCTTAAAAACTGCCACGCTGCACCCTCCTTGGAGCGGCTGTATCTGCTCCCATCATTTTCCGGTGACAGGCTGTACGGTTGTGAAGCAGAGGATTTGATTGTGAAGAAAATCTCGATACTAAACCCTCTGCTTTTGATTGTATAAAAACAGACAGACAGGATCATTGAAATGACTGCGAATAAATTGAGGAAACTTCAATTTTCTTGCAACAGATGTCTTATCCCTTGAAATATAGTTGATGATCGACCCGGCTGACTTCTGCACGGCAGGCTGGTGCTTGACTCTCATGACGCGCTGTGTTAGAATAATTACGACGCACTGCGTCATGACGGTCCTTTAGAAAGGAGGAAATCCCATGGATCTGTTCCGCAAGGCGTTTCTATTCATGGTCGGCACAGTAGCGATTGCCTTCGAAGAGGCCGGCAAAGCCATCGATGAAGTCGCCAGGGAGATCGAAAAACAGCGCCAGCAGATCACTGGCAAGGAACCCCTGAAGGAGACACAGGCCTGAGCGCCTGTCTCACCCATCTGCGAAGGAGAATGAAAAATGGCTACTCGTGAAAAGAAAGTCGTGGATGAAAAGCAGAACGGCAAGCCAGAGCGGCCCCCTCTGTTCGATGCTGCCCGCAAAGTTCTGCTCGCCAGCATCGGGGCGGTAGCGCTGGCCCAGGATGAAGTCGAAGACTTCGTCAACCGCCTGGTGGAGCGCGGCGAGATTGCCGAGCAGGACGGGAAGAAACTGGTGCGCGAAGTGATGGACCGGCGCAAGAAGCAGACTCAAAAAGCCGAGGAGGAGCTGAGCCGGCGCGTTGAAGATGCACTGGACCGCATGAATGTCCCCACCAAGGCTGATATCGAAGCCCTCAGCGAGAAGATCAGCCTGCTGACTCGCAAAGTTGAAGAACTGAAGAAACAGCAGTCCTGATGGCTCTCATCAAGCGCTATCCGAATCGGAAGCTGTACGACACCGATCGCAAACGCTACATCACACTCGATGAAATCGCCGACCTGATCCGTCAGGGAGACGAGGTGCGGGTGATCGACAATGCGACCGGTGAAGATCTGACCGCTCTGACTCTGACTCAGGTGATCCTGGAGCAGGAGAAGAAACCCGGAGGATTCCTTCCTGGTGCCCTGCTTTCCGGGCTGATCCGCGCCGGAGGGAACCGCATCCAGGCTCTGCAGCGCAGCCTGGCCGCCTCGCTGGGTCTGTGGCATCTGGTGAACGAGGAAATCCGGCGCCGGATACAGGATCTGATCGCCCTGGGAGAACTTGAAGAAGCGGAAGGACAGCGGCTGCTCCAGAAGCTGCTGGACCGGGACCACATCCCGCAAGACGACCATCTCGTTCCGGTCACCCGGGAAGCCATCCTGGAACAGATCGAACGACATCTGGCCAGCCGCCAGATCCCCAGCCGGGAAGACCTGCAGCAGCTGGCTGCACAGATCGATGCACTGACAGCCGAGCTGGAGAAACTCAACCCTCCGGACGCCTGAAAGCGAACGGCAGGATCCGTACAGAGCTGACAGAAAGCCAGCTGCATCTGGATGAAAAAAAACCACCTCCCAACCGTAAGGATGGGAGGTGGTGTGTTATCTCTTTTCCAGAATACACACGGGAGGAAAGCCTGGGCGCCCCGGCTGGCTTATTCCACTTTGGGGACGTAAAGCGAAGGCCCCTCGCTCTGTGACAGCTGGGATATCTTCTCCAGGCCCTTTTCAATCACGCGGTCAAGCTCCTGTGCGGTGATCTTGTATTCTCGATACGATTTGCCCATCGGATCGGGAACATTAAAACGCTGGTTGATCATCTCGCTGAGCATATAAATCCGGCTGGCCGCTTCTGGAAATTCGAAGCGCAGCGCTTCCTTGTGCCCCTCCTCCATGGTCAGGATGAGTTGAAACTGCTGCAGCAGCTCCGCAGTTACCTTGCGAGAGCGATGCGGGGGGATGGGTACGCCTCTTTCGTTCAGCACCTGCTCCACTTTGCTGACCATCGGGTACCCTTCAAGGGCCCAGGTGCCTGCCGATTCAATGCGCCAGTCCTGGGCGCTGTCTTTTACCCGCTCGCGCAGCAGCGCCGCGGCCAGAGGAGACCGGCACACATTTGCAGTGCAGATGAACAGTACAGTATGCATGCTGACGACGATGAAAGCCTGCCCCGGTACAGGTTCTAGCCAGATAGGACGGCGAAAAGTTATATGACCTGCTGGTCATGCGCTAAACGAAAGGAACAGCCAGCGATCCGCGGCTGCTCCCTGTTCGCTTCAGTTCGAACCGGTAATCCACCTCATTCTTCAACCCGGGCACCGTTGTAACCCCGCCCCAGGCCGCGATACCTGAAGCCCAGTTCAGAAAGGGCAGCCGGATCGTAAATGTTGCGGCCATCGAGGATCACGTGTGTCCGCATCAAATCACGAATGCGTTCGAAATCCAGGTTCTTGAACTCATTCCAGTCGGTGACTACCACCAGCGCATCCGCTCCGTCCGCCATCGTGTACGGATCGGGCATCATTTTCACTTCGGGCAGGATTGCCGCCGCAGCATCCATTGCCACCGGGTCGTAAGCTCGTACGATGGCGCCGTTCTCATCGAGCATCCGGGCGATGTCGATCGAGGGGGCGTCGCGCATGTCATCCGTGTTGGGTTTAAAGGCCAGGCCCAGCAGGCCGACAACCTTACCCCGCAGGTCTCCGCCGAGCATCTCTTTCAGACGGTTGACCACCATCGGCCGGCGGTCGTTATTTATGGCCATCACCGCTTCCAGCAGCTGCGGGTGCCGGCCTTTTTCAGCCGCCATATAGGCCAGGGCTTTCACGTCTTTGGGGAAGCAGGAACCGCCGTAGCCCAGGCCGGCTTCCAGGAACTGCGGGCCGATGCGTTTGTCGTAGCCCATACCAACGGCTACTTCTTTGACATCCGCGCCCAGCGCCTCACAGATATTGGCAATTTCGTTGATGAAGGAGATCTTTGTCGCCAGGAAGGCATTGGAGGCGTATTTGATCATCTCCGCTGTGCGTAAATCGGTGATCATGATCGGCGCTCGCAGTGGGAGATGAAGCTGTGCGACCTTTTCGGCGGCCTCGCGGTCCAGCGAACCGAGCACCGTGCGGTGGGGGTTCAGACAGTCTGCAATGGCCGAGCCCTCGCGCAGGAACTCGGGGCATGATACAACAGAGAAAGGAATGGGAGATGGCTGGTGCTTCTTGACAATTTCAGCCACCCAGTCACCGGTGCCCACAGGAACCGTTGATTTGTTGATAATGATCAACGGGTGAGTCATGTGTTTGGCAATGGAGATCGCAACGGCTTCCACATACTGCAGATCTGCCTCCCCGTCCACGCCGGATGGGGTCCCCACACCAATGAAACAGAACTCACACTCTTTGAGAGCCTCTGCATAGGAAGTTGTGAAGCTCAGGCGGCCTGCCCGCATGTTGCGGCACACAATTTCTTCCAGGCCAGGCTCGTAAATGGGCATAATACCGCGTTTCAGGTTCTCGATTTTCTCTTCGTTGATGTCCAGTCCAATTACGCGGTTACCGAGGTCGGCAAACACAGCTGCTGTGACGATGCCTACGTACCCGGTTCCGATGACAGTGATATTTTTCATAGTACGGGATTCCTTTTGCGCTTGGAAGTGATTAACCGGCCAGGGTGAGGGCGGTACATTCGCCGACTCGACCAGCCCTGTCATTATACTCGAACCAGTGTATCAGCCTTTCTTCTTACGTTGAAGCTGGGAAGCGGACAGTTCGATCGGAACACGCCGCTGGCTACCAAGGAGCTCGAGCAAAACCCGTACCCGCTCGCTGCCAGGAAGGCGGATGTCGAAGATAGCTTCATACCCGCGGAAAGGACCATCGGCGATGCGCACCACATCACCCTGCTTCAGACCTTCGAACAGTTCGCCTCCGGCCTCAGCGATCTCCTCCACCCGTTTGCGAATGCCCTGAATCAGATTATCAGGCACGATCGCTGGCTCAGATCCAAACGTGACAATGCCCATGGCGTGGGGCATCCATTGAAAGACTGACAGCCCCACTTCTTCGATATCGGCATACACGAAGAGGTAGCCCGGGAAATAAGGGCGAACTTTACGGGAACGGGGGTTGACGGGATGAACGCGCAGGCGCGGGTAGAAAGACTCAAAGCCTTTCATCCGGACCTGCCGGTAAACGACATCTTCTTTACGCGGCTTGCTTCGCAAAGCATACCAGTGGTGAGCCATTGATACTATTTTACCTCTCTACGAACGTGCAGTGATTGAAAAAAGCAGAGCTTCCTCAGCAATTAGTGCATACAGGAAGTGCCCAGGTGTTAATCACTGCTGTTTTTCGTGTGGTGAGGAGCCTGCGACGGTGTTTGAACCCGGCTCCGGGCATTTTCGCATATCGGTTCCTGTCTATTAAAGACCTGATGCGGATTTTTTGTGCGTATCTGCAACGCTTTCCTGAATGCCCCCCAGCGGTGCGATTCCATTTTTACCGTCCGGTACTGTCATCACGATCATTCAGGCTGCGCCTGCACAGAAATACGGAGAGGAACCGCATTTGTTACACAACCGGTGTAAATCCTGCAGTACCGGCAATTTTCTCCATCACGGTTCAGGATTTTACCACAGCGCCGTGAAATGATATCCAACAGTAAACTTACAGAGAGGAGAGTAATGTACGAGGGTTCCTGCCGCCGGTTCAGGTCGAGACGATCTGCAGTCCGGTCAGCCGCGACAGCAGGCGGCGCAGCAGTGCGGCAGGAAGGAGCAAGGCGATGTGGATCAGCAGGCTGATGGCCAGTACCACGGCCATGGCTCCCAGCACACGTTCCAGAGGCTGGGCCAGATTTTCAACCAGCCATGGTCCGGCTCCAACGAGGAGGCTCGCTGCCAGCAGCAGGCCTGCAAACAAAGAAACCGGCAGCCACGAGCGGCGGTCGGAGGCGGAGGGCAGCATGGTTGAACTGACGGTAAAGGCCAGGTAAAACCAGAGCCAGAAGTCCGCCTGGGTGTTCAGGAGCTGCTCCAGCCCGTCCAGCACAGCCCGGGGTCCCCCACTGCGCAGCGCTTCCCACAGCAGCGGCAGCCCCAGCCGGGTGATCCCCGCATAAGCGACGAGAAGTCCACCGGTCAGCAGCGGCGCAGCGCCGATCAGCGCATCGCGCAGCCAGTCCGTCTGGGCAGTCTCAACAAACCCGAGCTGCAGCCGGGCAGAGCGATCACCTTCTTTTCCACCAGGCAGCACCTGGGGAAACAGAGACACACGGCCCGTGGGAACCCGCAGCAGCACAGCCATCAGAAAATGGCTGGCTTCGTGCAATAACACGCCCGGAAAAAACAGCAAAGAAAATAAAGCAACAGCCAGTTCTTCACGGCGCGTAAGAATCAAAAAAATCGCCTGGGTTTCACGGTGCAGGCTGCGCTGCAGAACGAGTAATAAGACTAATATCGCAAGAAAACCGAGGAAACGATAAAGTGTGTCCATGAAAGGGCTGGACAGACCGGCGGCTTAATTACAGCCGCCGGTTTCAGCTTTCAGATGCCCGGGTTCAGGGAACGGCAGCCTGAACAATGGCGATGAACTGGTCCGCCTTCAGGCTGGCTCCGCCAACCAGCGCGCCGTCGATATCAGGCTGCTGGAAGAACTCGCGTGCGTTTTCCGGCTTCACCGAACCGCCGTAGAGCACGCGAATCGCCTGTGCCGCTTCGTCGCCAAACAGATCGGCCAGTGCGGTGCGGATAATGTCCGCTACCACAGCATTCGCTCCATCCGCTGTGGCGGCCCGCCCTGTGCCAATCGCCCATACCGGCTCGTAGGCGATGATCAGCGGCATATTAACCTGATCCTCGCCCAGGCTCAGGCCGGCCAGCCCTTCGTGAATCTGGCGTGAAACCACGTCTGCGGTGACATTGGCTTCGTATTCTTCCAGCGTCTCACCCACACACACGATCGGCGTGAGTCCGTGAGAAAGGGCGGCCTGTACTTTGCGGTTCACCGTCTCGTCGGTTTCGCCAAAGTACTGGCGCCGCTCGGAATGGCCGATAATCACATACTGGCACAGCTCCGCCAGCATCAGGGGTGAGATCTCGCCGGTGTAGGCGCCGGAGGGTTCCCAGAACAGGTTCTGTGCGCCCAGGCCGATATCGGTGCCTTCCAGCAGAGCCGCGGCCGCCAGCAGATCGGTAAAGGGCGGGCAGATCACTTTCTGAACCCCGGCGATCGACTGCAGGCCGGGGACCAGCTCCGAAATCAGGTGGCGAGCTTCGGCCACCGTTTTATACATTTTCCAGTTTCCGGCAACAAAGGGAGTACGCATGATGTTCCTCTTGTAAATGTGGGGCGCTGCTGCCAGCGCCCCATCTCAATGCCTGACAGTTAGTCCCTGTCGTTCAGGGCAACCAGACCGGGGAGCGGAATCCCTTCGAGCATTTCCAGGGAGGCGCCTCCACCGGTGGAGATATGCGTAATCCTGTCCGCCAGGCCGGCCTGATTGATGGCAGCGACGGAATCACCGCCGCCGATGATCGAGGTCGCGCTGCTGCTGGCGACCGCTTCGGCCACCCCAAAGGTTCCTTTCGCGAAGCGAGGGAATTCAAACACGCCCATCGGCCCGTTCCACACCACGGTGCCGGCGCCCTGGATCGACTTTCCAAAGGCGGCCACCGTCTGAGGGCCGATATCCATAATCCGCCAGCCATCCGGTACAGGCCCCATCGGCATTTCCTTCATCTCGGCTTCAGCATCGAAGGCGTTGGCAATTACCACATCGATGGGCAGGCGCAGTTTGCTGGCACCTTTCTGCACCAGTTCACGGGCGATTTCCAGGGAGTCATCTTCCACCAGCGAATCGCCGGTGGGATATCCCTGTGCTTTAAAGAAGGTATTGGCCATTCCACCACCGATCAACACCTGATCGGCCTTCTCCAGCAGGTTGCGGATCACGCCGATCTTATCACTGATCTTGGCCCCGCCCAGAATGGCGACGAAAGGCCGCTTGGGATCTGCGATCGCCTGACCCAGGTACTGGATCTCTTTCTGCATCAAGAAACCAGCCGCAGCCGGCAGGTGGTGAGCCACGCCCTCCGTCGAGGCATGCGCCCGGTGGGCAGAGCCAAAGGCATCGTTCACATACAGGTCGGCCAGGCTGGCAAGCTGGCGAGCGAGCTCAGGGTCATTTTTCGTCTCACCCGGGTGGAAGCGGGTGTTCTCCAGGATCAACACATCGCCCGCTTTCAGGTTCTGCGCGGCCTGCGCTGCTTTTTCTCCAACCAGTTCATCGACAAACTGCACAGGCCGTTCCAGCAGTTCGCTTAAATGATCGGCTACGGGGGCCAGTGAATATTTCGGGTCCGGCCCGCCTTTGGGTCGTCCGAGGTGAGAGGTGAGGATCACAGCCGCGCCGTGATCAAGGAGATACTGTATCGTAGGAAGGGCTGCCCGGATGCGGGTATCATCGGAGACCTTCCCATCCTGCAGGGGAACATTAAAGTCGACCCGGACAAGGACGCGCTTACCCTGCACATCCAGGTCTTCAACCGTCTTCTTATTGAACATTCGGATCCTCCGAACTTGAGATTAGATCCTGGAGGCGATCACTAAGTCTGTGGCGCCTTTTCTAGGAACAAAGGTGTGCGTACGTAGAAATCCAGGTGCACGGCGGCCGTGCACCTGGATTTCAGTAAATTCAGGATTAGAGGGACTTCGCCATGAGCGCAGCCAGGTCGGCGGTGCGCACGGAGTAACCCCATTCGTTGTCGTACCAGGCGACGACCTTCGCCAGCGTGCTCGATTCCTTACCCAGCACCTGGGTGAAGGGCAGGTCAACCGAGGAGGAGTGCGGGTCGCCCTTGTAGTCGATCGACACCAGGGGCTCTTCGACGGCTGCCAGGATGCCCTTCAGTGGGCCGGCAGCAGCTTCGCGAAAGGCATCGCGCAGTTCTTCGGTTGTGCAGGCGCGCTCAAGCTCACAGGTGAGGTCAATAATTGAGACGGTGGAAGTGGGGACACGCAGAGCGTAGCCGTCGATCTTGCCGGCCAGTTCGGGGATGACCAGTTTGATCGCCCGTGCAGCGCCTGTGGTGGTGGGGATAATGGACATGGCTGCGGCGCGAGCGCGGCGCAGGTCGCTGTGCGGCAGGTCCAGAATCTTCTGGTCGTTCGTGTATGCGTGGACGGTGGTCATGAAACCACGTACGATGCCAAAGCAGTCGTTGACCACTTTAGCTGCCGGGGCCAGACCGTTCGTCGTGCAGGAGGCATTGGACACGACATGGTGTTTCTCAGGATCGTAATCCTTGTCGTTGACACCCAGGACGATGGTGATGTCCTCGCCTTCAGCAGGGGCAGAGATGATCACCTTCTTGGCGCCGCCTTTGGTGATGTGGTTTTCTGCACCTTTAACCTGCTTGCCTTTTTTATTGACCCCGTCTTTTTTGACGGTGAAGATCCCGGTGCTCTCCACGACGATATCGATGCCGTTGTCGCCCCAGGGGATATTTGCGGGGTCAGTTTCCTTAAAGAATTTGATGGGCTTGCCGTCAATGACCAGGGTGTCGCCATCCACGACGACTTCGCCGTCGAAGCGACCGTAATTCGAGTCATATTTCAGCAAGTGAGCCATCGTTTTCAGATCGCCGATATCGTTGACGCCAGCGACCTCCAGCTCATCTCCGTGATATTCGCGGATTGCTCTGAGCACTTGTCGTCCAATGCGGCCGAAGCCATTAATACCCACGCGAACAGTCATATCGAACCTCCTTATTTCAAGAACTTTTTTGGATTTTTATTGGTTTTGAAGCAGCGAAATTTAACTCTCCTGCAGGCGCGATACTGCACCGTGGAGGGCACAAAGACCAAAACCAATCCTCAATTCTACATACGGTAGGCCTCCGGTGAGAACAGCCTAAGAGGGAGATCCCGGGTCACACGGACCCGGTTGCTGGAACGGGCAGGAAACAGTCCCTTCCAACCCTCTATTCTACCAGAGGACCGGTACGATCTTCCAGCAAATCCATTGCCACACGGGCGAGTTTTTGCGAATCGTGGCGCCAGGGACGCAGCACATTGATCAGATCGGCGCGATACACACGGTAGTCTTCATCGAGATCCGGCTCGGCCAGCACCCAATCGGTCCCCTCAGGCAGTTTCCCCGAGCAGTTCTGGTTGGCAATAATCAGATCGAAAATGCCGCTGCCGATATGCTCTTCCAGCGCACGCAGGTGGTCGCCGCAGGTGTAGTGTTCGGTCTCTCCTTCCTGGGTGGCCACGTTGCAGACATACAGCTTCAATGCCCGGCTGGCGCGAATGGCTTCGATAATATCGGGGACGAGCAGGTTAGGAAGCAGGCTGGTGTACAGGGAACCGGGGCCTACGATGATCATGTCGGCGGACAGGATGGCCTGAATGGCCTGCGGGTATGCCGGCGGGTTTCCTGGCTCCAGCCAGATGCGGCGGATTTTTCCCTCACGCTGCGGGATGCGGCTCTCCCCTTCCACACGCACTTCCTGGCTGCTGTTGGGCAGTACGACGTCTGCCACAAGCCTGACGTTGTGCAGTGTCGAAGGCAGCACACGTCCGTGAATGGCCAGAACACGCCCCGATTCGGCGACCGCGCTTTCGAAGCTGCCGGTAATTTCGGCTAAGGCGCCGATAAACAGGTTCCCGAACGAGTGACCGTCCAGTCCGGTATCGCCCGGGAAGCGGTACTGGAAAAGCTGGCCCAGCAGCGCTTCGTCGTCCGCCAGGGCAGCCAGGCAGTTGCGGATATCGCCCGGCGGCAGGATGCCCAGGTCTTTCCGCAGCCGGCCGGAGGAACCGCCGTCGTCGGCAACGGTCACCACTGCCGTGATATTGTGCGTATACTCCTTAAGGCCGCGCAGCAGGGTTGCCATCCCGTGCCCGCCGCCGATCGTCACGATGCGCGGACCGCGTTCTCTGCGCCGGTGGTGGCGCAGAGTGTCCACTACTTTATCGCCAGGACGGACAAAGGGGGTGATCAGCGACCGGTTCAGCTCCCAGATCCCGTATGTGACCAGACCCAGCCCCAGCCCGGCAAAAATCAGCGCACGCAGCGGGCGGGAGATAAAGCGCAGAGAAGCCGCGGAGAGCAGGGGCAGCCACCAGGTGTCCGGAGCGGTGCGGTATACTTCAAGCACAAAGACCGCCGCGCCAATGCTTAACAGTGTGGTGCCGAACAGGATAAAGAACAGCCAGCGTTTGACCCCCAGGCCGGGGATGAGCCAGCGCAGGGTGCTTTGCAGAAAAGAGCGCAGCGAGCGCGGGTTGTATGAAGCACTGCCACGGGATTTCATTCATTTCATTTTACCATGCAGGGTCCCGGACGGATGATCCAGAAGATGTTTCGGGGCGCTGAAGCCGAGTTATGCTATACTTTTGCCTATGAGCTATCATATCGCCGTTGATGTTGGCGGCACGCAGATGCGGGCTGCCTGTTTTCCCCCAGATCAGCTTAAACCGCTGGTTATCAACCGCATTTCCACCCGTCACCCCAGCGAAACCCCGCTGGAACGACTGCACCGCGTCATTGCCTCCGTATGGCCGCAGGACGGCGAGGTGGCCGCCATCGCGGTGGCCGCTCCGGGGCCACTCGATCCCTATCGCGGCGTTATCCTGGCCGCGCCGAACATCCCGGGCTGGATCAATGTCCCCCTGCGCCAGGATCTGGAGCAGCATTTTAACGTCCCGGTGGCGTTGGGCAACGATGCCAATATGGCCGCCCTGGGCGAATGGATGTATGGCGCGGGTAAAGGCCACCATCACGTGCTGTATTTTACGATCAGCACCGGGATCGGCGGCGGGGCGATCATCGATGACCGCCTGCTGCTTGGCGCCCAGGGGATGGCAACCGAGCTCGGGCATATTACCGTTGATCAGAACGGTCCCCTGTGTGGATGCGGGCAGCGCGGTCACCTGGAAGCCTTTGCATCGGGAACCGCGATTGCCGCCTGGGTCAAACAGGAAATCGAACAGGGCGCCGAAACCAGCCTGCCAAAGGACCGGCCGGTAGATGCCAGAATGGTAGCCGAAGCTGCCCGCGCCGGGGACGAGCTTTCGAAAAAAGCGATGGATCGCGCCGGTCGATTTATGGGCCAGGCGATCGCCAGCTACCTGCATATTTTCAATCCTTCCATTGTCATCATCGGCGGGGGCGTGTCACGCGCCGGCGACCTTCTCTTTGAACCGATGCGCAGGGCGATGCACGAGTATGTCCTCACACCCCGCTATCTGGAGAACCTGACTCTGACCACCGCAGCCTTTGGGGATGATGCCGGTCTGATGGGCGCCCTGGCCCTGGCTCGCTCCACCGGACTCGAAGTGGTTGACACAGTCAAGTAAATCATATTCCGATCGCCGCACCTGACGGTCAACCGGCGAATTCATTTAGCGCACGGTCTTCGATATGCACATTACAGAGAAAATCTGGCAGGTCCAGCACCTGCCGCCCGATATTGATTCGCAGCTGTCGCGGTTCCCCCCGGTCCTGCGGCCGATTCTCTACCGGCGCGGTTTTGAGAATTATGACGACGCCATACGATTCCTGCGCGCCGAACCTCCCGAAGGGACCAGCGCGTGGAATCTATACGGCATGGAAGCGGCTGTAGACCGCATCTGCCATGCCATCCAGCGCGGCGAGCAGATCGTCGTCTATGGAGATTATGACGCTGACGGGGTGACGGCCACCGCCCTGCTGACCCGCGCCCTGCGCAGCCTGGGCGCCAGCGTCCGACATTACATCCCCAACCGTTTTGATGAAGGCTACGGGCTGAACAACGAGGCACTGGATCAGCTTGCTGAAGAGGGAGTCAGCCTGGTGATCACGGTGGACTGCGGCATCCGCTCTGTGGAGGAAGTGGATCATGCCCGCCGTCTGGGCCTCGATCTGATTATCAGCGACCATCACCAGCCGGGCAGCAGCCTGCCCGAAGCGCTGGCGGTGATTAACCCCAAACAGCCGGCCTGCACCTACATAGAGAAAAACCTGGCCGGTGTTGGGCTGGCCTATAAAATAGCGGCTGCCCTGATCGAAAGGCTGCGGCCGCGCCTGAACGGCAGCAGCGCCCTGGCCTCCGAATACCTGGACCTGGTGGCGATCGGGACGGTCGCCGACCTGGCGCCCCTGACAGGTGAAAACCGTGCCCTGGTGCGTAAGGGGCTTGAACACCTGAAACAGCCGCAGCACCAGGGCCTGCTTTCACTGATGCATACCGCCGGGATCAAGCCGGACCGCATCAGCTCAGAGCATATCGGTTTTGGGCTCGGGCCGCGCCTCAATGCTGCCGGCCGTCTCGAATCGGCGCTCGCCGCCCTGGACCTTCTGCTCACTGACGATGTCTTTGAAGCCGGCCGGCTGGCACAGCAGCTCGAAGTGCAAAACCGGCAGCGGCAGCAGCTCACGCGCCAGATTCAGGAACAGGCGGAAGCCCAGGCCTTGAGCGTCGAGCCGGACGCGCTACTGCTCTTTGCCGCAGATCCCGGGTTCAACCCGGGCGTTGTTGGGCTGGCCGCCTCCCGCCTGACCGAAAAATATTACCGCCCCTCCATCGTCGCGCACCAGGGCGATGCCTACACCCGCGGCTCATGCCGCAGTATCCCCGAGTTTCATATCACTGCCGCACTGGATGCCTGTGCCGACATCCTCGAACGCCACGGCGGGCACGCCGCAGCTGCAGGGTTCACCGTGCGCAACGAGCACCTTGCCGAGCTGGTCGCCCGTTTGAAAACCATTGCCTCCGAACAGCTTGGCAGCCTCGACCTGCGGCCTACCTTGAAAGCGGATATTGAACTGCGCTTATCCGAGCTGCAGCCAAATTTCATCAAATATCTGCAGTACCTGCAGCCCACCGGTTATGGGAACCCCCAGGCCGTTTTTGTTTCCAGAGGTGTAACCGTCAAATCCCACCGCACAGTCGGCCATGATGGATCGCATTTAAAGCTGCTCGTCAGCGATGGGTGGGTGAGCTACGATGCTATCGCTTTCCGTCAGGGCCACTGGGCGGCAAACATGCCCAGGCGCCTCGATATCATGTACACGTTCGAGACCAACGAATGGCAGGGCAACACCACGCTGCAGTTGAACGTGCGCGACCTCAAACCCGCTTCATGAAATAAAAAAAACGGCCGGGTGCTCCGGCCGTTTTTTGGTATCACGCTCAATCTACAAAGCGATATTTCAAAATTGCCCAGACCGCCAGGAAGGCATCTTTCAATTTGATCTTTTTCCCTTCGTGGTAGTCCCGGGGGTTAAAGCTGATCGGCACTTCAAATATACGAACGTTGCGTTTTAAGATTTTGGCGGTAAATTCGGGTTCAAACTCAAAACCGCGTGCGTTGATCTTCATCCCCTGCACGACCTGACGCTTAAAAACCTTATAACCGGTTTCCATATCTGTCAGGATATTGTCGAACAGGATATTGGTCATCAGGGTGAGCAGCTTATTGGCCACCATATGCCAGAACATGGTGGACCGCCGGGGGCCTCCTAAAAAGCGGGAACCATAGACAACATCCGCCAGACCTTCTTCAATCGGCTGCAGTAGATTGGGATATTCCCGGGGGTTGTATTCCAGGTCAGCATCCTGGATAATGATCACATCGCCGGTCGCTTTCTGGATCCCGGTGACAACCGCCGCCCCTTTACCCATGTTGCGGTCATGCAGGTATACACGCATCAGGTCATCCGAACCGTTGAGCGAGCAGAGATACTCCCGGGAGCCATCGGTAGACCCATCATCTACGATGATAATTTCAGAAGGGATTTGCGTCGCTTTTACCCGTCTCAGAATTTCCTGTATGGTGTTGATCTCATTATAGACTGGGATAATGACAGAGACTTTCATGCGGCAGATTATACAATGAGCCGCACCTTATATCACATTTTCTGGCATACATTTTTATTAATACATGCAAAATTCCGGCGGTATCCGTAAAGAGAACGAGTAAGGGTGATCATCACTCCCTGCGCGGCCATACTGCCTGCCGTATATCTCTGATTGGCCTGAAAGTTGCACGCTCATTGGCGAACCCGGGTTGTCCGGGAGTGTGCCCTATTGCTCCAAACAGGTGAAAAGCCCCCCAGCGCCGCGTCACCGGTCCACGCTGAAACGCGTAGAGCGATAAGGGCATGCTATAATCTTCTTAGCCGGCGCAGGTGTTTACCCGCCTGAGGGGTAGGAAGAGCCACACTTACCTCAACTGGGAGATATCGAAGATGAGCATCACGCGTCCCAGGTTTAGAAACGGCGCCGTCCAGGCTGCAGCCGGAGCAGGATTCTCGCTGCCGCCCATCGAAAAAGTCGAAGACACCGGGCTTTCACCGCTCTGGCTTCAGGATCTGGTGTTGAAAATCCTGTATTTTCAGGGCTATCTGAGCGGTTTTAAAGTGGCAGAAGCTGCGGCTTTACCTTTTGCGGGTGTCACGGATCAAATCCTGGAGGCGCTCAAGCGCGAGAAGTTCGTTGAAATCAGGTCCGCTCAACAGGTCGGGTTAGGAGAGGGATCCTACCAGTACGCCATCACCGGTGCAGGCATTGAGCGTGCTCGCGAAGCGCTGGAACGCAGCCAGTACGCGGGCCCGGCTCCGGTTCCGCTGGAAGTGTACAACGCCGCCATCAACCAGCAGCGACGCAGCCGCCCACTGGTCAACCCCCAGACTTTACAGCAGTGCCTCGCCGACCTGGTGCTCTCGAAAAAGACCCGTGACCAGATCGGCCCTGCGGTGAATTCCGGAACATCGATCTTCCTTTATGGACCTCCAGGAAATGGGAAAACCAGTGTCGCCCGGGCGATTGGTGACCTGATCCTGCAGGAAACGATGTTCATCCCTTACGCTATATACATCGACGGCCAGGTGGTCAAACTCTATGATTCGGTGAATCACCAGCTCGCACTGGACGAAGAGGACCTGAACGGCACCGGTATGCTGCGCATGAACGCCCGCCGCGACCCGCGCTGGGTGCGAATCCGCAGACCATTCATCATGGTCGGCGGCGAACTCAACCTCGACGGGCTGGATCTGGTTTTTGACGATGTGAATAAGTATTACGAAGCGCCGTTTCAGGTAAAGGCCAACTGCGGCATCCTGCTCATCGACGACTTCGGCCGCCAGCAGGTGCAGCCTCGCGATCTGCTCAACCGCTGGATTGTGCCCCTGGAAAACCGCATCGACTACCTGACCCTGCACACCGGCCGCAAAGTGGAAGTACCATTCGATGTACTGGTGATCTTTTCCACCAACCTGCCCCCCCGCGAACTGGTCGACGAGGCCTTTCTGCGCCGCCTGCGGCACAAGATTTACATCGGCGACCCGACTTACGAAGAGTACCGCGAAATCTTCTACCGGGTGGCAAAAGCCAAAGGCGTGACGTACAGTGACCAGGGGCTGGCCTATCTGCTGCAGGAGTGGTACATCCGCCGCAACCGCAGCCTGCGCGCTTCGCACGCACGCGATCTATGCGATCAGATTCTGGCCATTGCCTACTACCTCGGCGTCGAACCTGCTATGACCCGTGAGCTGATCGACCGGGCAGCTGAAGCTTATTTTGTGGAGTTGTAATCGCAAGAGTTTTTAATGATGCTGATGAACCTACCCCGCCCGGCTGTAATTGCCCACCGGGGGGCAAGTGCATACGCTCCTGAAAACACGCTGGCCGCTTTCGAACTCGCCATTGATCAGGGGGCCGACGCGATTGAACTGGACGCCAAGTTGAGTGCAGATGGCGAGGTGGTCGTCATTCACGACCAGACCGTTAACCGCACCACCACAGGCAGCGGCAGAGTCGGCGAGATGACCCTCAAAGAACTGCGCGCCCTGGACGCCGGAAGCTTCTTCGACATCACCTACCAGGGGGAGAAGATTCCGACCCTGAACGAAGTCTTTGCCCTGGTCGGTAAACGCATCCCGATTAATGTTGAGCTGACCAACTACGCCTCGCTAACGGACGACCTGCCGGATAAAGTGGCCGCTCTCGTCAGGCGCCACAACCTGACCCGGCAGGTTCTTTTTTCATCGTTTAATCCGCTTGCCCTGCTGCGCATCCGCCGGCTGCTGCCGGAAGTGCCGGTGGGTATGCTGGCCCTCCCCGGCTGGAAAGGGGGATGGGCCCGTTCGTGGGTGGGCAGGCTCACCGGCTACCAGTCGCTGCATCCTGAGGCCAGCGATGTAACCCCCGCGCTCGTGCGCAAAGCGCATGCGCGCGGAGAAAGGGTGCTGGTCTGGACGGTCAACGAAGCGCAGGAGATGGAGCGCCTGTTCAAACTGGGTGTGGACGGTATCTTCACAGATGACCCGCCGCTGGCGCGCAAGGTGCTGCACAGCATCGAAGCCGGGATCACCCATGCCGGAAAGGGGAAAGTCGGAAACAGGGAATAATCTGGTTGGCGAGGGGAGAATGATTCCATATCACTGGATCGAAGAAGCAGCCGAGCGAATTCAGCCGCATATCAGGGTCACAGAGCTGACCTACGACCCACACAACGACCTGTTTCTAAAATGGGAGAACCACCAGATCACCGGTTCTTTTAAGGCCCGGGGGGCCATTAACAAAGTGCTCACCCTGGTCGAATGGGAGCGCGAAGCGGGCCTGGTGGCCGCTTCTGCAGGGAACCACGGGCAGGGCGTGGCCCTGGCTGCCGGTCTGGTAGGCACCCGGGCGGTCATTTTCAGTTCAGAAAACGCCCCACAGGTAAAGTTAGAGGCCATGCGGTCTCTGGGCGCCGAAGTGCACCTGGTTCAGGGAGGTTATGCAGAAGCGGAGCGGGAGGCGTTAACTTATGCGCAGGAAACCGGGGCGGTCTGGATCTCTCCCTACAACGACGGTCAGGTGATCGCCGGGCAGGGCACCCTGGGCATCGAAACCCTCTACCAACTACCTCCCCTTCACCAGGTGACGTGGATCGTCCCGGTCGGCGGCGGTGGGTTGATCTCCGGCATTGGTGCTGCCATCCACGGCGTTCCCACGCACGATGCCCATCGCCTGATCGGTGTGCAGTCCCAGGCCTCTCCTTTCGGCCATGCTGTGTTTCATACCGGTTCACAGGCTGGCGCGGTTGAAAAACCCAGCCTGGCGGATGGATTGGCCGGTCCCATCGAAGACCAGTCGCTCACAATCCCCCTGATGAGGCGTTTCCTGGATGATTTTGTGCTGGTCAGCGAAGAGGAGATCGCCGAAGCCATTCGCTACGCCTGGAACCGCTATCAGGAAAAACTGGAAGGCTCCGCTGCAGCTGCCCTGGCAGCCGCCCTCACCGGCAAAGTCCCTCACCGGCCGGCAGTGGTAGTGTTGACGGGCGGCAACATTCAGCCGGAGCTGCACAGCAAAATCGTAGCCGGCATGCTCGAAGCAGGGTAATCACCCCGGCTTCAGACCGTAAAATGGAATTCGCGGTAAAATAAAATGTTGATTCTTTGACGTAAATGGTGTTAAACCAGCCCCATTAACATTCAATAATTGGTGAGCGGAGTGAGAGAATCGTCTGGACACCCTGAACAACAAATAACGCCGGATGAAATGATGGTCGTGTGCATCGCACGACAGATCAAAAATGGTGAGATTGTCGCACAGGGGATTGCCACGCCCCTGGTCAGCGCTGGTTATCTGCTGGCCCGCCTGACCCATGCACCCGACCTGTATTTTGCTTCGGCAATCGGCCAGGGCGTCTGCCGCGAGCCGGCTCCGCTCAGCCTGATCCGGGTGGAGAGCCTGTGGCTGGACCGGGCCCTGACCAGCGTAGGGTTTGTGCGCGCTGCAGCGGATGTCCTCCCCCGCCTGCGCCCCAAAGAGTTTTTTCGCCCGGCCCAGGTGGATCCCTGCGGCAATTTCAACAATATTGCCTTCGGCCAGGACTACAAACACCCGCGCATGCGCCTCCCTGGTACCGGGGGCATCCCCGATGTGACCACCTTCATCAGCGATATCCACCTGTACGTACCCCGCCATTCGCGGGTCACGTTTGTTGAAAAGCTCGATTTCCTCTCCGGTATGGGCTTTCACCCACAGCGCACACACGGTGCAGGGCCGCGCTATCTGATCTCAGATCTGGGACAATTCGATTTTGCAAACGGGCGCATGCGCCTGGTCAGCTACCACCCGGGGACCAGCATTGAGCGCATTCAGGCAAAAACCGGCTTTGAGCTGGAGATCTCCCCCGACGTCCACGAAACCCCTCTCCCAACCAGTGAAGAACTGCGCCTGCTGCGCGAAGAGGTCGACCCACTGGGCATTCGCCGGCTGGAACTGCTCAGCGGCGCGGAACGCCGGCAGCTCCTCCACCAAATTATCGCTGCCGAGGCCAGCATGTCCGGCGGTTAATTACGGAATGGTGCGCTCATTGATGCCTTTTTCTCGTACCTCGTCAGAACGCGGGAACCCGGAGCCCGGGCGTAACGCTCTGGCATCTTCCCCGCACAAAGAGCCGCTGCAAACGCTGCTGCAGCGGCTGACGCTCATCCTTCTGCTCGTCCTGCTGTGCCTTCAGCCCTTTTCTCAGCCTTCCACGGCTTACGCAGACCGACTGCAGCAGGAGAGCAGCCTGGACCAGCAGGCGCGCGATCTGCTTGCACGCATGACTCCCCGGGAGCGCGTGGGACAGCTTTTTCTGGTGACCTTTGATGGCACGGATGCAGGCAGCGAATCCCAGATTTACGACCTGATTAATAACTACCATATCGGCGGTGTCGTCCTCCTTGCCGAGAACAATAACTTTACCTGGGATGCGACCCTTGAAAACGTCGTTGCCCTGACCAACCAGCTGCAGACAGACGAATGGGAAGCTGCGCAGAGGAACCGCGCCGATCCGGCCCCCAATGAGAACTACACCCCGCAGTTCATTCCCCTGTTTATCGGTATTTCTCAGGAGGGGGATGGCTTCCCCAATGACCAGATCCTGAACGGTCTGAGCCCGCTTCCCAATCAAATGGCGCTGGGAGCGACCTGGAACCCGGCGCTGGCCAGACAGGTGGGCAGCGTGCTCGGACAGGAACTTTCCGCGCTGGGCTTTAACCTGCTGCTGGGGCCTTCCCTGGATGTTCTCGAAGCCACGCATACCGAAGGTTCCCGGGACCTGGGAACGCGCACCTTTGGCAGCAACCCGTACTGGGTCGGTCAGCTGGGACGCGAGTACATTACCGGCATTCACCAGGGCAGCGACAATCGAATTGCCGTCGTCGCCAAACACTTCCCCGGCGCCGGCGCATCTGACCGGCTGCCGGAAGAAGAAGTGGCCACCATCCGGAAATCGCAGTCTCAGCTGAGGGACTTTGATCTGGTGCCCTTCCTGTCGGTCATGGGTGAGGATGTCCCCCCAGAGTCGACGGTAGATGCACTGCTCACCTCGCACACCCGCTACCAGGGTTTCCAGGGAAGCATTCGTGACGTCACCCGGCCGTTCAGCCTGGATCCGTCTGCTTTCGCTAAACTGGTGGAGCAGCTTCCCCAGCTGGCTCACTGGCGCAGTAACAGCGGTGTGGTGGTCAGCGATAACCTCGGAAGCCGGGCGGTGCGGCGTTATTACGAATTGATCCGCCAGGAGTTCGACCCCGAGAGAATCGCCCGCAACGCGCTGTACGCCGGCAGCGACCTGCTCTATATTGACGATTTTTCGACCACGTTAGAAAGCAGTTCCTACGCCGCAGCGGCGCGCACACTGGACCAGTTTGCGCTGAAGTACCGTGAAGACCCGCTCTTTTCAGAGCGGGTTGACGAGGCGGTGCTGCGGATATTGAAGCTGAAGTTAAAACTCTATGGGGAATTCGCGCTCGAACAGGTTCTGGTCTCGCCCGAAAACCTGGCCGAGGTCGGCAAGAACGCGCAGGCAACCGTGGATGTTGCCCGCCAGAGCGCCACACTGATCAGCCCGACGCTGACCGAGCTCAATGAAACCGTACCTGATCCGCCCGATCTTTACGACCGGATCGTATTTATCACTGATACTCGCCGGGCGCAACAGTGCAGCGGCTGTCCGGTCCAGCAGGTTATTGATGCACGCGCTCTGGAGGAAGTCGTCCTGCGGCGCTACGGCCCACAGGGCAGCGGACAGATCGGGGCTAACAACGTCGTCTCTTATACGCTGGAGGAACTTCAGGCCATTCTGGAAGCGGGACGCGGCGACAGCCAGATGGAACGCGATCTGGGCCGGGCGCACTGGATCGTTTTCTCCATGCAGAACCCGTCCGCAGCCTATCCGTCATACGACATCCTGAAAAACTTCCTCACCAACCGGCCGGATCTGTTCCAACAAAAAAGGGTGGTGGTTTTCGCTTTTTCTGCGCCTTATTACCTGGACGCCACGAACATTTCGAAGCTCACCGCCTATTACGGTCTGTACAGTAAAGCCCCGCAGTTTATTGATATGGCCGCGTATCTGCTCTTTCGCGAGATCCCGGCCGAAGGTGCCCCGCCGGTGTCGGTGACCGGTGTCTACAACCTGAACGAAGCCATACAACCAGACCCCGACCAGTTGATCCCGCTCACACTCGACCTTCCCACATCTACAGAATCCGAAGCCGTGGGGACGGCTGAGCCGGTATTGAACTACGGGCCCTTCCGCGTTGGAGATATTGTTCCTGTGCGAACAGGGGTGATCCTGGATAACAACGGCAACCCCGTGCCGGATGGAACACCGGTCGATTTTATCCTCAGCATGGCTGGCGAGGTGAACTCACAGGTGAGGCAGACGGAATACACTGTGGGCGGCGTCACGCGCACCACTTTCCAGGTGACCAGTACCGGCTCCATGAACATTCGCGTGGAAAGCGGACCGGCCAGGCAGTCGCAGGTATTGAACCTCGAGATCATAGCCGAATTTCCGGCCGGTTCTGAGCCTTCAGCCACACCCACGCTTGAACCCACGCCGCTGCCCACTGAAACGCCTACACCAACGGTGACTCCCGAACCCACAGAAACGCCGACCGGCGCCATTGGCGAGGTTGCCCCACCGCGCCAGCCGCGCTTCAGCGACTGGTTCATAGCGATCCTGATCACCGCCACTGTCGCCTGGTCCACATACCGCCTGTCGGCGATGCTCGGCAATGTGCGCTGGGGGGTGCGTGCAGGGTTCCTGGCGCTGATCGGCGGGCTGGCTGCATACAGCTACCTGGCCCTGCAGATGCCCGGGACGGAGAATCTGCTCAACGGCTCCGTGGCGCGCGGGGTCATCCTGGTCACGCTTACAGGTACCGCCATCGGCCTGGCATCGACCTGGCTGTGGCGGACGATCTGGATTACGACGAATGGAAACGGCGAGGGAAAGTCGCGCAGTTAACTGGCCAGTGTGATGATCAGGCTGAGGACGACCAGCCCCAGCGAGATCCACGCCAGTACTCGCTCGACAGGAGATGAAATCAGGTCGATCAGCGTTGGATCGGGAAGCGGATTTCTGGGCCGCGACGTGGGGGTCCAGTCACCCAACAGGGCCTGGCGAAAGGCCTCCACGTCCTGAGGGCGCTCGTCCGGGTGCAGGCTCATGGCCCACAGGATCGCCCGCTCGGTGCGCAGGCTGATATCCGGATTGAACTCGCGCGGAGGTGGAAGGCTGTCGGGATGCAGAAATCTCTCCCGGGCTTCAACCGGAGGATGGTTCGTCAGCAGGTGATAGAGCGTGGCGCCAAAAGCGTAAATATCCGTGCGCGCATCGGTGTGCCCGGTGTCGCCACCGTACTGTTCGAGCGGCGTATACAGCGCCGTGCCGCGCCCCTGTACGATGGTTACCGTCATCTCTTCAGATGCTAAAATCTTAACCAGTCCAAAATCTACCAGCTTGAGTAAGCCGCTGGGAGTCAGCTTGAGATTACTTGGTTTGATGTCGCGGTGGAGGATGGGCGGGTCCTGATGATGGAGAAAGATCAGAGCATCGCAAAGCTGGTCTGCCCAGGCAAGCACGTCAGCTTCGGGAAGGAAAGTGTTTTTCTGGCGTGCCTCCAGCATCAGTGTGCGCAAATCCTTCCCCGGCACATAATCCATCACCAGGTAATCGCGGCCGCCAATCGAAAAGAAATCGGAAACTTTGGGCAGATTCGGATGGTCCAGGCGGGCCAGAACGGTTGCCTCACGCAGGAACTGCTCACGCGCCTGCTTGATCATCTCTGCAGGCAGCGTGCGGTCATGCTCGACCTCTTTAAGCGCGCAAAGACGGCCGTCCAGTCGGAGGTCGTCGGCAAGGTAGATACTACCCATTCCTCCCTGACCGATGATGCGGCTGATGCGATACCGGCCGCGCAGCACTTCTCCTGCTTTCAGAGGCGTGGGCATATTCGGTTACGATTACCTTCCTGCGCGCTGCCGCTGTGATGCATGCAGAAACAGACCAGCAGTTCAGCGTACAGGGTAACTGGCGTCAACATAGGGCGATTCCTGAGCGGCGATTTAAGTTATTATACCCGGTGGAGGCAAGGATCATGGAGATGAACAGCGAAGAAGTTGCAGTCCTGGTAGCGAACGCTGGCCCGTTGAACGGCCAGCGCTGGGCACTGCGCGGACCGACACTGGTCGGCCGCGATTCAAGCTGTGATATTGTCGTCGCGGACCGGCAGGTGTCGCGCCACCATGCCCGTTTTTCACCGACTCCCAGGGGGGTAGAACTGGAGGATCTGGGCAGTAAGAACGGCACCCATGTTAACGGTCAGCCCGTTCGCGATCCCGTGATCCTGCAGGATGGCGATGTGGTACAGATTGCCCTGGCACAGCAGTTCGTTTACCTGAGTTCGGATGCTACGGTTCCGCTGGACGCCGACGAAATCGATTTTTCTCCCTATCAGATTTCTCCCCCTCTGCAGCCTCCGGCTCAGGGCTTGCTGCGCCTGGAGAAAAAGTCGCGGCGGGTATGGATCGGAGACAAGGAAGTTCTCCCCCCACTGTCGGTATCACAGTTTCGCCTGCTCGAAATCCTGTACGAGCATGAAGGCAAGGTTGTACCGCGCGAGACCGTGATCGCAAACGTGTGGGGGGATGTCGAAGCTGTTGTGGTCTCAGAACAGGCCCTCGACGCACTGGTGCGCCGCCTGCGAGACCGGCTGGCCGGGACAGATCCCACCCACACGTTTATCGCCACCGTTCGAGGTCACGGTTTGCGGCTGGACAACCCGAAAGCTGACCGTTAGCGCAGGTTTCTCTCCATCGAGAAGCGCAGAGCCTGCCGGTGCACAGCCTTGAGCCGCTCACTGAGTTCCTGGTCCTGCCCGTTTTCGACCTGACTGGCGATCGAGGCCAGGGTGCTCAGGAATTCCGGCGTGATACTATCCTGGTTTTCATTGAGCAGCTGGCGGCGCGTCTCATCGTCAGGCGCTTCCAGAAGCTGTTCGATCAGAGCCACCTCCGGGGGTGCCGAGGTGGCTTTTTGCAGCACATCGGTGATCTGCTGCAGCTTCGACAGCTTCTCCAGATCGCCCTGCCTGCGCGCCTCTTCCTGAATGCGCTGCAACTCCTGTAAGAACAGCTCATCTACCGCGGGCAGGTTTTCGATCATCGCCTGACCGACGTTTTCAGATTTCAAAATCGCTTCAACAAGGTCGTGAGCGGCCCTCGCTCGCGCCGCCATCTGCTCATCGATGGCACGGGTCAGCTCCAGAAGCTGCTCGCGCAGCTTCACCAGACGAGCCTGCTCGTCTCCGGCTGCCTTTTCAATGCTCTCCGTCAGCAGGCTGAAGAAGCTGTAATCCATCAGCGGGCGGGCCAGGCTGACAAGAGCCTGGATTCGGGTTTCAGTTGGGGCGCTGACCAGCAAATCCAACAGCTTCTCACGGCTCAGCTCCCTGCCCGCCGCCTGCAGGTCCGCCATGGCGGCTTCGATTTCCTGCGCCTGGGCCTGCATCTCTTTTCCAAAGGTGGTCAGCGGCAGGAGCTGCTCCTGAAGCTCGGCCAGCCTCTGCGCGGAGGCCTGGTCGCCTCCCATCAGAGAGGCTTCGATCAGGCGGCGCAGCAGGGCAAAAAACTGTCCATCGATCTGCGCATCTTCCTGCGCGGCGATCTCGGCTACGCTTTTCTCGTCTGCGTCCATCAGCCGCTGGATCAGACTCAGGCGCTGCTGCTGGGCCTGGATCATCTCCCGGGTGATCCCCTCGCCTTCCAGCACGCGTTCGATCAATCCCTGCAGGGTGAGCGTCTCCTGAGGGCGAAGCAGGTACCCTTTGCGCTTCTCCTGGGGTAAATTATTGATCACCTGATTGATCAGGGCGCCGATCAGGCGCTCCTGCTCGCTGCGCGGCAGCCCCATTTCGGGCGGAACGAAGGTAAGCAGCAGCTCTTTCTCAGGGTCGTGATAGACGATCGGGGTGGAAACCATGCCCTGGAAACCGCAGTTCGGGCACTGGATGTAATTGAAAGACCCCGAAAGCAGTCTTTGTTTGGCGCTGGGATCCCGGGCTACATCGAAGAGCTGGTCGATGTCAGCCATCAGCGGCTGCCGGCAGTTCGGGCAGTTAATTCGGGTTTGTGGCATTTTTTACTCCTGATAATTTAAATCCGCAGTTTCATCATTAACCCCACCGCGGCAGGGCGAAATCATAACATTCATACGGGTTTACCTGGCGGTTCTGATCTCCCCCCTCAAATCGCCAGCAGAACTCCTGTGGGTCAGCCTGCTAACAGTGCAAAACGGTCCCCAGACAGCGGGTGTCTCGGGGGCGGCCTATGAGGTGGTCGTCTGGCTGCGGCGGGTGCGTGTCTGTACCTGATCTGCTCTGGGCAGAGAAAAACAGATGCGCGCCCCGGCGTCTGGTTTGGGGTCTACCCAGATCCTTCCGTTGTGGGCTTCAATTACCGCTCTGGCCAGATACAGCCCCAGACCGGCGCCCTTCGTACGCCGCGTGGCATCCCGTGAGCGGTAAAAGCGGTCAAAAATGTGCGGGATATCGCCTGGCGCAATACCAGGGCCTGAATCGCTCACACAGACGATCACCTGTTCAGGCCGGGCCTGTCCACGGATAACGATATCACCACCAGCGGGCGAATATTTAATCGCATTCGAGAGCAGATTGGACAGCACCTGCGTCAGACGGGCTTCATCCCCCAGAATTACCGGAAAATTCTCGGGGAATTCGACGTGTATGGTATGGACTTTCGTCTGGGTTTGGAAGCGCTGGGCAACCTCGCGCGCCAGCTGATCCAGCGCGAGATCCGACAGGTTGATTGACAGTGCACCTGCCTGCAGCCGGGAGGCATCCAGCAGATTTTCGATCAGCTCCGTGAGGCGGTCGGCCTCTTCCTCGATCACCTGCAGACTGTCCTGAATCACGTCCCGGTCCCAGGAGACATCATCCCGGCGCAGCGTACTGACGTAACCCTTAATCAGCGCGACAGGTGTTTTGAGTTCGTGGCTGATCACCGAGATAAACGTGCTCTTTAACTCATCCGCTTCGCGGAAGCGGGTAATGTCGCGGATGGTGGCGACGATGTTCAGCAGGCTGCCGTCCGGGCTGAGCAGGGGTGCGTAGGTGACGCCGACCGGAAGCGGAAGCCCGTTCGGCCGCTGCAGATCCCCTTCGACATACAGCGTGGCGTTGGGGGTCAGCGGCCAGCCGCCGGCCTCCGCCTGCTCCAGCGACATACCGTCTTTGCGGTGCTCAAAGCGCATGACCTCCTCATGGGTCCGGCCCTGAATTTCGCTGGCGGGGATCCCGATCAGGCGAACGAACGCCCGGTTGCAGCGTTCAATTTTATGATCGGGCCCCAGGATCAGGATCCCGTCGGCTGCTGAATCGAGGATGGCATCCAGACGACGCTTTTCGTTGCTGATCTGCGTATAAAGCAGCGCGTTGTTGACGGCTATCGCCGCCTGATCGGCGAAGCTCTGCAGCAGCGCCGTATCGTTCGCCGAAAATACTCCCTTGTAGTTGCGGAAGATCAGGATCACACCGACCACCCGGCGGTGGGTGATCAGGGGGAGCACAACGCCTGTCAGCAGACCCCAGCTGGCCGCTCGCGTCAGGGACTGCAGCAAGCGGTTGATTTCTGGAAGCTCATAGCGCGCCGGTTCTTCTCGTTCCGGCACCGCTGCCAGAAGCGGATCCAGGTGGCGGATGAAAGCAGGGGGGATGCCCTGAGAAGCGGCCACAGTCCACCCCCCCTTTTCTTCACGCAGTGCGATTAAACCTGCCTGTCCCGCCAGCATTTCAATGGAGATGGTTAAAATCCGCGCCAGCACTTTGTCCAGGTCCAGTTCCTGGGTAATGGCGCGCGAGATCTCCAGGATGTAATCGCGCTGTCGGATTCGAAAATCAGGCAGTAACGGATTGTGCATCTTATTCGCTTAAGCGGATCGCCTCTTCAAAAATCTCCAGCGCCTCATCGATCTGGCTGCGGGTGACATTCAGGGGCGGGGAGATGCGTATGGTGCTCTTCCCACAGCCCAACAGCAGCAGCCCATAGCGGAAGGCCTCATCCACGATGCGATCACGCAGCTTTTCATCCGGCTTTCGAGTTTGGCGGTCTTTTACGAAATCCACCCCGATCATCAGACCTTTACCCCGCACCTCGCCGATGCTGGGATGGTTGTTCATAATTTGCTTCAGGCAGTTAAGGGTGTATTCACCCATTTCTACTGCGTTCTGCATATATCCGTTTTCGATCAGCTCGATGGTCGCCAGGGCGGCCGCGCAGGCGATCGGATTGCCGCCGTAGGTGTTTCCGTGCGACCCCTTGGGCCAGGTCATGATACTTTCACGGGCAAACATCACACCCAGCGGAACAC
>JAAYXE010000090.1 GCA_012516075.1 Chloroflexota bacterium
AAGCAGCCGGTCCTGCCCCGCAAAAACGGGAGAACACAGACCCTCCCGCAAACACAGGGCAGGACGCGAGCCAGGTCAGCCTTAGCACAGGTTCGCGTCCACAAGCAGAAGGAGGTGAAAGGAAGGCGAGGATCTTCTGGACGCGAAACAGGCAAACCCTTTTCTCATTTCGGACCACATTTTCATCACCTGTGCAAGGAAAGGACCTGAACCATGAAACGCATCTTCGTACTTTTACTCACACTCGGCCTGCTGGTCGCCATGGTGGGCGCCGGCTTCGCCGCCTACTTCTATGATGTGGAGAACATCAACAAGAACAGCTTCGCTGCCGGAACCCTCGATCTGGCAATCAACCTGAACGGCGAAGTCGTTGCCCCCATTACCTTCTCGAACATTGCTCCTGGTGACGGCTATCTCGGCAGCGACGATGTGCTCGGCCCGGAAAAGGCTGGCAATATGTGCAAGGTGTACACCCTGACCAACCCGGGGAGCCTGCCTGGTGGGCTTTCGGCCAAAATCGTCAACGTGAAAAACGCCGATAACGGCTGCACCGAACCCGAAGCTGCTGAGGGTGACAAATCCTGCGGTTATAACAGCGGCGGCGAGCTCGGTGAGTATTTGTGGACCCGCATCAGAGCTGGAAAGGGCTTCGGGAAGCGGCTGAACGATTGGAACGGCAAAGACATCGGATGGTGGGATAACCCCCTCGGCCCGGGTGAATCCAGGACCATTACGATCTGCTCCGGTGTCAAGGAAACGGTTGGGAACATCATCCAGAGCGACTCTGTGTCCTTTGACATTGTCTTCCGCCTGGATCAGGTCCGCCCCACCAAATAAGCCTGGAAGACTTTCGCTCCATCTTGAGTGTAAAGAGGTCTGTGTCTATCCTGGCACAGACCTCTTTTCCACAGCGCCGGACTGCTGCGAACACGGAAACATGGAGGTAGTGCTGTGAAAAAAAACCTGTTGAGCTGGATCGGATTGGGCCTGATTATCACTCTGATCGGCGGGTTGTACGCTTCGTTTTTCGATACGGAAGACAGCAAGGCCAATATCTTTACTGCCGGAACCCTGGAATTGATCCTGGAAAACGTCGCCATCTCGGGCAGCACAGAAGCCATGAACCCCGGAGACGAGGTCGTGCTGACCTTCAGCGCCGTAAACACCGGCACACTGCCGTTTGAATATCAGGCCCGGGCCTCCACAGACGGCGACCTGGACGGCGTGCTGGTTTCGGATGGCAGCAAAGGCTCGCTGGATGTGGGTGAACGCGAGAACCTGACGGTCAGGGTCAAGCTGCCCGGGCGCACGCCGGGTACGTACGAAGGCAAGCAGGGCACCCTGAACCTGGTGGTGCGGGCCTGGAACGCCGGCGTTGATGACGAAGACATCTACACCTTCCCGGTCAGCACGGATGCCCAGCCACCCAGCATCAGCGTCACTTCTCCCCAGGCAGGTGGGGTGCTGAACGGTAAGGTGCTGTTTGAAGGTACAGCGCGCGATAAATTCGCTGTAGCCGAGGTGCGGCTGTATGTGGACGATATGCTGGTAGAGAGCAAACCGGGCTCTGATTCCGACAACCGGTACACCTTCGAATGGAACAGCGGCACGGTAACAAACGGCGGTCACACCCTTACATTAGAAGCGGTGGACGCCAGTGGCCAGACTTCGGCTGCGAATATCCAGGTACAGGTTGAGAATTAGCGCCGCAAGCTGACCCGCACGGTCGAGCCCTGGATCTGATCATGCACGGTATGCTGAAGGTTGTGCTCAAAACCGGTGCAGCCCTGCTCGCCCTGGGGCTGGTGATCGCCCTGACCGCACTGCCCCTGTGCGGATTGAGCCCCAACGTGATCATCAGCGGCAGCATGACTCCGGCCCTGAACGTCGGAGATCTGGTGCTGCTGGAGGGCCTGCATGCCGCCATGCAGATCGAGACCGGCGACATCGTCGCCTTCCGGGTCAAAGGCATGGATATTCCCGTCTCGCACCGGGTGATCGAGGTGCTGCAGACCGCTGATGGTCCAGCCTACCGCACCAAGGGAGACGCCGATAAACAGGCCGACCAGTGGGGCATCCCGCACCAGGACGTGCTGGGGAAAGTGGTTTACGCTGTCCCAAAGCTCGGCTACCTGGCCGGCGGACTGCGCTCCCGGCAGGGCTTTATTGCGCTGGTCGTTCTGCCGGCGACGGGGCTGGCCCTGCTGGAAGTGCGCGACTATCTGTATTCCGAGAAACTCCTGCGCCCGCCCCGCCGGCGCCCGAGACCCGCACCCTCACGCAGTTCCTTTTTTACTTATCTATACACCGGGTTACTCGCCGGCGCCGTGCTGACCCTGGTGATGGGGAGCAGCGTCCGGCACCAGACCCTGCGGGCTTTCAGCGGGGTAAACCGCCCTGCCGTGCTCTACCATGCCCGGGGCAGCATTCAAAACAGCGGGCCCCTTCCGGTGCTTTTTTTAACACGCAGCGATGACCCGCGTGTGCGCGTGGAACCGCAGGCCGCGTGGCTCAACCCGGGCGATGTGATGGAAATTTCCGTCTCCGGCGACAGCGGTTATGAGTGGCTGACCACGGCTTACTTTTTCCCGCTGCTGCCGGCGGGCCTGCTGCAGGCCCTTTTTGAATGGAGCCTGCCGGCAGCGGAACTGGCCGCCTTTATACCGGCGCTGGCGCTGGCAGTGATCTGTTACCTGCTGTTCGGGCGCGGCTCACAGCAGCCCGGGCTTCGCAGCCAGCGGTCCATACAACGGCAGCGGGCATACCGCTGGTAAGCGGCAGACGGAGCATTCGCAGTCTGATCTCCAACAAAAAACTTGCCCGTTCACGGAGGAACAATGGTACCGAAAGGGAAGCAAAACACCGGCAAGGTCGACCAGTTCTTTGCCAACAAAAACATCGACGTGCGCGTTTACCTACCGGTCGCGCTGGCTGTGGTGCTGCTGCGGGTATCAACCGCTGCCCTGAGCGTGGCGCTGGGCACCCCTGCCTACGAAGAAGACAGTCTTGCGCTGGTGCAGTACAGCCAGCAGGGCAGCTTTGGTTACCGGGTCTACCTGCAGCCGAACAGCCTCTTCCCGCAAACCGAACTTCCTCCCGGTCAAAACTACATCCTCGATTACCTGGACAGCATCCCATATACGGTCACTTACCAGTGCTCCATAGACCCAGACCCCGAGGAACAATCGTTCACATCCCGGGTTCTCGCCCGCATCGGCGAACAGGGACTGTGGGAAAAAGAAGATGTCCTGCTCCCGACCACGACAGAAGATGATGGCCGGTTTTCTGTCTCGTTCACACCGCCACTGCAGGACTGGGCTGCACTGCTCAGGAATTTTGAACAGCAGACCGGAACATCCATTCCCGGCCCACAGCTCCGCCTGCCCGTCAATGTGCAGCCTCGCGTCCCCACACAGTACGGCGCCATCCAGGATCCCTTCGAGCAGACCATCGATATCTCGCTCGAAGGCCGTGTGCTCTCCATTTCGGAGGAGCTGAGCCAGACACTGCCAGGGGAAATCACCACCACGCAGGTCACCTCCCGCCCCTGGGTGAACTACCTGCGAGCAGCTTCCATCGCCGGCATCCTGTTCTCCCTGGCCGTGATCAGCCTGCGCCTGCTGTCTGCACGCAGAAAGCCCTCCGTGGTGGAGCAGGAACTGCGCACGGCGCAGAAACGCCTGAAAGGACTGCTGGTTGAATCCAGTTCGATCGAACGCTTCCCGGCGGATCAGGTGGTGATCCACGTGGTCTCGCTGGAAGAACTGGCCGGCCTGGCCGAAGAGACCCTGCACCCGATCATCTTCAAACGACCCGCCCGGGGCTGCGCCTACTGGCTGTTCAACAGCACGGGCTCGTTCCGCTTTGAATATCACAGCCGTGTCGAACCAGAGCAGGCAGAAGCCCCACTGCCGGAGGATATCGAAGCGGAGCGGCTGACCGCTGCAGCCGGTTCCAACCATAAAACCGGCCTGCGGGCCGAACCGCAGCCCGCAGTTCCGGAGAGCTAAGTTTATCCTTTCCTGACCAGCAGCCCGGCCGGCGAGAAAGACGCGCGGAGCATGGGATGAAAAACGCCCTTTTTTCTCTGAACATGGATCGCGGTTCGAAGCAGCGTTTTCACCTGCTGTGCTCGACCCTGCTGCTGCTCAGCTTCGCCTTCCTGGTGGCCATTCTGGTGGTCCTGGCGCAGCCGCCCGTCAGTTTCATCCTGCCGCCTGCTTCCGGACAGGCACAGGCCGCCGC
>JAAYXE010000091.1 GCA_012516075.1 Chloroflexota bacterium
CCGGGGCGCGGGGTATACGCTGCGGGCGAGGAGCTTTGCACGGACCCAATCCATGCCGGCGATGGACTGCACTAACAGGTAGGCGATATCGAATGGGGCGGGAGACTGCCCCCACTCGGGATGGGCGAGCAGAGCGAAGGTGAGCAGGCACTGTGCGACGGGTTCGTCGCGCAGCGCACGTGAGGGACGGTGGCTGCGGACGGGAATGCCGGCATTTTGAAAGCGGTCGAGCAGAGCGTAGAGCGAAGCGTCTGGCAGGTAGGGGGCCAGCACGGCGATCTCGGCGGCAGGAACCCCTTCGGTGTAGATCAGGCGCTTGATCTCGCCTGTGACCCAGTCGAGCATTTCGGGGTAGTAGCGGTGGAAGCGGAAGTTAAGGGCCGGTATGCCGGGAGCGTAGATGCGCGCCGTAGCACGGCTTTCGGCTGCGTGGTCTGAAAGCAGCTCAGAAAGCCGGTTCCGGAGGTCGTGGATCTGAGGGGAAAGGACGAAGTTCTCGTCGAGGACGGCCCGGGTCTGGCAGAGGTCCTGCAGGGCGAGGGCGCTTTCGGGGTCGGCGCCCAGGAAGGTGCGAAAGCCGCCGCCCTGATCGTAAATGAGCAGGGCGGATTCACATTCGGGCAGCCATTCCCGGAGCAGGGCGTGGGTAATGGGGGTATCCTCTTCCAGGTTGTCGACGATCAGATGACGGTAGGTGCGGAGTAGAAAGTCACGGCAGAGGGGCAGGGTCCACAGGTGGCGCCAGAAGACCTCCACCTGGAGCGAAAAATCGAGCAGGTTGTTCTGCAGGCAGTATGTGCGGAAAATCGAGGCGCAGCGCTGGGCGTCTTCGAAGACGTGCTTCTGGGCGGGATCATCACTGTGGATGAGGCTCAGGCGGCCGCCGATTTCGGTGTGGTCGATGCCGGCCAGCGCGGCTTTGTTGAGGTTGTCGATGATCTGGCTGTAGATACGGCTGCGCTCGATGGTGATGGAACTGAAGGCGCCCTGCTCGAGCAGAGGGCGCACACAGTAGGCCATATAGTACTGGGCGGTTTCCAGGGTGAGGAAGATGGGGGGCTGCGTGGGTTGGGCGAAGCCGGCGATCCCGGCAATAACGGGCCAGAAGAGGTCGATCATACGGCGGGCCAGACCGCCGAGGGTGAGGACGGTCACCTGGCCGCCGGTGACGACGCCGGGCGTTTCCATGGCTTTCAGGTAGGGCCAGGTGAGGGTGCGCTGGGGGGCCAGAAGCAGGATGCTGCTGGCAGGGACCCCCTGCGCCATGAGGTGGAGCAGGCGCTCGACGCCCACGGTGGTTTTGCCGCAGCCCCAGGGGCCGGATAGGAAGATGCGGGCTTCCAGCGGGCTGTGGATCAGGTCGAGCTGGGCCGGGGTGAGGGGAATCAGATCAGCAAGCTGAGATGTGGTGTGATGAGGCGGCAGTGTTTGCATTGAGGCGGTGATGATCAGTGATGAGAGGGCCGTCCTGTCCAGCGCTCGGGTAGAGCGAATGAGAGTTGATGGCTGTTGGTTTAAGTGTACTTATAACCAGATGAGGGGGCAAGTACCATTCATCAGGATCACATGATGATTTTTTGTGCAAACAGGGATGGTTACTGAAACGACTGCAGCGCTGAAAACCGGTCTGCAAGCGGTCTTCGACTGGCCAGGGGAAGCGTGCCGCTCAGGCTGCCAGGAGAGCAGAGCAAGTGTTATGCCGGACTCAGGAGGCGAGAATTACCGAAACCTCAGACCAGGAATGCGCCGGGGTTGAGGATTTGAGCGGGATCCCACAGGGATTTCAGTTTGCGCATCAGTTCCAGGGTCTGGGGCCGGTATCCCCAGCGGTCCAGGTGAGGGGAGAACACGGCTGGGGCATCGATGACCAGGGCGTAACCGCCGGCCTGCAGGGCGGGATGGCGCAGGGAGTCCAGCCAGGCCTGCGCACTGGTAAAGTCGGAAAGGGGGGCGGCGGCGTAGATCAGGCCGGAGGGGACATCGACGAGGAAACTGCCGCGGTGGAATGCCTCCAGATGGGCCGGTATGAAGCCGCCCAGGGAAGCGGGCGGCAGTCCGAGGCGCAGCAGGAGACCGTCACCGGCCGGGTGGTTGAGAAACGCGGCCCAGGTCTGATCGGCGAGCGGAGAGTCCATTACGTCAGCCGGCGAGAGGCCGTGCTTTGCCAGCAGGTCGCGAACGATTTCGATCTCGCTGGCGACGTCCTCTGCGAGGCCTTCGGCTGTGTAGATCAGGAAGTAAGGGGCCCCGGCGAGGGCCGGCTGCAGGGAGGGCGGAGCGGCGGAGGCAGCGCCCAGCAGAATGCCGGAGGCGACCACTGCCTGCGAAAGGCATGCGGCAGCACAGGCAAGGCCGGCGTAGATATCGGATACCGGATAGACCAGGCTTGTCGTCTGACGAGGGAGGGCGGTGAGCTTGAGCGTGGCGCCGGCAATGAGACCCAGGGGGCCGAAGGAACCGACCAGGACCTTCGGCAGGTCGTAGCCGGCGACGTTTTTCACCACCGGGCGGCCCAGGCGGACCAGGCGGCCGTCGCCCAGCACGAGGGTCATGGCGAGCACCTGGTCACGCAGGCCGCCGTAGCGCATGCGCAGGGGGGCGTTGACATTTGCGGCAAGCAACCCGCCGAGGGTGGCGCCGGGCCAGGGGGAGCGCAGGGTGGTCTGCAGGCCAAGGGGGGCCAGGAAGGCGTGCAGGTCATCCAGGCGCATGCCGGCGCCGGCGGTGACGTAAAGATCTTCCGGCGCGCAGGCGCTGACGGAATTCAGCGCGCAGGTGGAGAGGACCCGGCCCGGCGGGGCATCTTCTAACGGACGTCCGGTGATGAGAAGGCTTTCGCCGGCACGGGATAGGGCCGCCAGGCCGGCAGCGGCGTCTTCAGGGGATTCGGGAGCCCAGCGGAGCGGGGGCAGGGCGGTTGACTGAACTGGCACGCCACGGGAAGTGTCCACCGTCTGATCCGGCGGCGGGAAGACCTTACCCGGGTTGAAGATGTCGAGCGGGTCGAAGACCTGTTTGATGGAGCGCATCACGTTGAGCTCCGCCGGGGAGTACATGAGGGACATATAGGGGCGCTTATCGATGCCGACCCCGTGCTCGCCGGTGATGCTGCCGCCCAGGGCAAGGACAGCCTGCATGAACTCGGCCCCGGCCTGATGGGTGCGGTGGAGCAGCTCGGGGTCGCGCGGGTCGGTGAGGATGAAGGGATGCAGGTTGCCATCGCCAGCATGGAAGACGTAGCCCACGCGTAGCTCGTATTTTTCGCAGATGCGGTTGGTCATTTCGAGGGCCTGGGCCAGAAGGCTGCGAGGGACGGTGCCGTCGAGAAGCAGATAGGCGGGAGCCAGGCGTGCCATGGCCCCGGCGGCGCTTTTGCGGCCAAACCAGATCTGGTCGCGCTCAGCAGCGGTGCGGGCGATGCGCAGGTCTGTACCGCCGTTCTGCTGCAGGATGCGGGTAATTTCATTCTCCTGTGGATCCAGGCTGGACGGGTATCCGTCCAGGTCGATGATGAGCACTGCGCCAGCGTGAATCGGGAGCCCGGGGTGGGCGTAATCCTCCACGATCCGGGCGATCTTCTGGTCCATCATTTCCATGGTAGCGGGCACCAGTCCGGCGGCGATCACAGCCGAGACAGCCCGACCGGCATGTTCGACCGATTCGAAAGCGGCCATGAGTGTGCGGATGGCGGGGGGCTGGCGCAGCAGGCGGAAGCGGATGCGGGAGATGGCGGCGAGGGTCCCCTCGCTGCCGGCGAGCAGGGCGTTGAAGTCGTACTCGGGGTAATCGAAGGCCGGGCCGCCAGTGGTGAGGATTTCACCGCTGGAGAGGACGAATTCGAGGCCGGTGATGTAATTGGTGGTCACGCCGTATTTGAAGCAGTGGGGACCACCGGCATTCTCGGCGACGTTGCCACCCAGGGTGGCGCTGCGCCCGCTGGCAGGATCCGGGGGGAAATACAGGCCGTGCCGCCTGACCTGTTCGTCCAGGTGCTGGTTGACCATGCCAGGCTCGACCAGGACGGAGCGGCCGGGGATATCGAGTTCCAGCAGGCGGTTGAGGCGCGAAAAGGCGAGGATCAGACCACCGTGTTCGGCGACCGCACCGCCGGAGAGGCCGGTCCCGGCGCCGCGCGAAACCACCGGCAGGCCCTGCCCGGCAGCCCAGCGCACGACCCGCTGTACATCGGCCGTGCTTTGCGGGAAGACGACCACATCCGGCGTCCCACGGTCGAGGGCAGCGTCGACTTCGTAGACGAGCAGTTCAGCGGGGTGGGAGAGCACCTGGCCAGGACCGAGGAGGGATGAGAGCTGTTGAAAATCTGGCTTATTGGGCATCAGTATCACTGCTCCTCCGCCAGGCGGTAGGACTCATCGAGCAGTTCGACGAGATGGACGACCTGCAGCGGGGACGCACTCTGACGGGCGCCGGAGAGAAGCTGGAAATGACAGCCGGTGTTGGTGGCCACCACTACCCCGGCGCCGGTACGAGCGATGTCGGCCATTTTCTCGGCGAGCACAGCCTGCGCGGTCTGGGGTTGAAGGATGTTGTAGACCCCGGCGGAGCCGCAGCAGCGGTCGGGACGCTCGAGCTCGACCAGCTCCAGGCCGGGGATGAGACGGAGGAGATCACGCGGCTGGCGAACGACCTTCTGGGCGTGGCGCAGGTGGCAGGAGTCCGCATAGGTAACCCGCCGGCGCAGGACGCCCTGGGGCGGGTGATGCAGGTGGCCGGCCAGAAACTCGCTGATATCCAGCACGCGGGCCGAGAAGCGGGCCGCTTTTTCAGCATAATCGGGATCTGCGGCCAATTCGCGAGCGTACTCTTTGAGGGCGGCGCCGCAGCCACCAGCGTTATTGATGATCGCCAGGAAGGCACCGTGCTCTGCCTCATATCTCTCAAAAGCGTCAATGTTCCGGCGGGCAAGTGCATGAGCACCATCCGTCTCGCCCAGGTGAAGAGAGGCAGCCCCGCAGCAGGTCTGGTCGAGCGGGAAGTGGACCTCGTAGCCGTTGCGCTGCAACACACGGATGGTGGCCTCGTTGATGCTGGCCAGGAAGGCTTCCTGAACGCAGCCGTAGAAGAAGGCCACCTGGCCGCGCTTTTGGCCCACTGCTGGAGCAGGCTGGCGGTAGTCGCGGTAGGACGCAGGCAGCGGCGGGAGCAACCCTTCCATAACCCGCAGCGGGGAGGGAAGAATGCCAAGCGAGCGCACCAGGCGCTGCAGGCCGAGGCGCTGGTAAACGCGCAGCAGCCGCGCCATGAGGCGCAGACGGTTGGTATGGGGCAGGAACTGGCGCAGGGCCAGCCAGCGAATGAACCTCTCCAGCCGCCCAGGAATGCGGGCACGCTGCAGGGTGGTCTGGGCGCCCTCGAGAATCAGGCCATACTGCACGCCGCTGGGGCAGGCGGTCTCACAGGCTCTGCAGCCCAGGCAGAGGTCGATATGTTCACGGAAGACGCCGTTCAGCTCAATGCGCCCGGTGGAGGCGGCGGATACCAGGGCGATGCGGCCGCGGGGCGAATCGGCCTCGGAACCGAAGACCGAGTAGGTGGGGCAGGCCTGCAGGCAGAGACCACAGTGAATGCACTGCTGGAGCAGGCGCTGGAAAGCAGGTGAACGGAGCTCGTCCAGAGGGGAGGCGGGCTGCAGGGTCACAGAAGCAGGAGCGCTGGCGTGAGCTTCACTCATACCGGGCTGGCCAGGGATGCGAACAGGGGCTGAACGGCTGGGGCTGTGTACACCGGGCGGCCGTCCATGAAGGTAGCCTGGAGATGTAAGGATGAGTCCCAGATCGCCAGGTCGGCCGGGCAGCCGGGGGCCAGACGACCCATCTCGCCTTCCAGGCCGAGGACAGCGGCAGGAGTGGATGTGGCCATCTGCAAGGCCTGGGCGGGTGAGCAGCCGCTGAAGGCGACCATGTTGCGCACGGCCTGATCCAGGCGCAGGATGCTGCCGGCGAGGGTCCCGTCGGCCAGACGGGCGGAGGTCTCATCGACGTATACGGTCTGGTCGCCGATGAGCGATTCGCCGGAGGGCATCCCCATCGCAGCCATGGCGTCGGTCACCAGGGCGATGCGTTCGGGGCCGAGCAGGCGGTAAGCGAGCCGGACCATGAGGGGGTGAACGTGAACGCCGTCGACGATCAGGCCGCAGCGGATGGTGTCGTTCACCAGCAGGGCGCCAACCAGGCCGGGGTCGCGGTGGTCCATGGGGCGCATGGCGTTGTAGAGATGGGTGGCGAGAGCTGCACCGGCCTCAACCGCCGCACAGGTTTCTTGCGGGCCAGCAGCACTGTGACCGATAGAGACCACAACGCCGCGCTCACTCAGCCAGCGCACAGCCTGCAGCCCGTGCGCCCGTTCGGGCGCCAGGGTGAGCAGGCGTACGGCTTCGAGCGGCTGCAGCTGTTCGAGCGCTTCCAGCGTTGGATCGATGAACCATTCCTGGCGGTGAGCGCCTTTTTTTGCCGGATTGAGGAAGGGTCCTTCTACGTGTGCTCCCAGGATGCGGGCTCCGGTTTCACCCCTCTGCGACTGAGCCTGCTGCGCTATGCGAACCCGGTTGAGTTTTTCAATATAAGAATCAATCGGGCTGGTGATGAAGGTGGGGAGAAAGGCGGTCACACCGGTTTCGGGCAGACGACGGGCAACGGCCAGCAGGGAGGAAGGATCGCGGGTGAAATCATGACCGTAGGCACCGTTGAACTGCAGGTCGATCAACCCGGGGGAGACACCCCAGCCGTGACCGTCGATCAGGGGCAGGTCTGCCGGCAGCTCACGCTCCCGGCGTGGACCGGCGTAGTGGATCCTTCCCTGGCGAATCACGAGCAGAGCGTCATCGATCCGGGTTCCCCGGTCGTAGATGCTGATGGAGTGCAGGGCAAAGCCGGTGGTCATGCGCGATTTCACCTCCTGGGAAAAAGGGGCATCCGGGCCGGCTCAGCAGATGCCCCCGGCAGCGGTCTGTGCGGCGTTTCTACAGGCTGGCTTCGAACTTTTCGTAGTCGCGGAAGACCTCTTCGTTATTGGTCGGCGGCACCCCTGGAACGTTCGGAGACACGAATACGCGGGGCGGAAGTTTACCAAGCCGCGCCAGCTCTGCAGCGGTCTCGGCCACCAGAGACATGGAGATGGCCACAGCGGTGAGGGTGGAGCTGGCCGCGACATTGCCTTTCAACCCGTCTACGCTCACCAGGGCGTCTTCCGGCGGCGAGCAGTTGTCGATGACGATATCGGCGATGTCGTGAAGCGACTTCCCCGACGAGTGTTTTGGCTGGTTAATTTTACGGTTGGCAACCGAGGTGACCGCCACAACCGTTAGCCCTTTCTCTTTGGCCGTCAGGGCCATTTCAATGGGGGCGGCATTCATCCCACCGTGCGAGAAAACCAGCATGGTGTCGCGCTCATCCAGGTGATGAGAGAGCAGCACGTTCTTGATGTAACCCTCCTCACGTTCCAGCCAGAGCAGTTCACGGGCACCGCCGGGCCCGGTTATATTAAACCACATCAGGCGGGGATCCATAATCGGATGAAAGCCTGGATACGAACCGTAGCGAGGGAAGATATCCAGGACGGGGATGACCGAGTGCCCTGATCCGAAGAGGTGCACAGCGCGGCCGGCGGCGATCGAAGCAGCCATCGCGCGGGCAGCGCGCTGGATGGCGTCCATCTGCGTGGTGCGTATTTTTTCGATGAGTTTTTCGGCTTCACAGAGATACTGATTGGCGGACATGAAAAAGTTCTCCTTTTACAAGTTGTTTTATTCCCATGAAAGAAGACCGATATACGACTACTGGTGATTGAAATCAGCCTTTGACAGCCCCGGCGGTCAGACCCGAGACAATGTAGCGCTGGAGTAAAAAGGCGATGATCAGCGGGGGGATGCTGCCGATGACCCCACCGGTCATCATCAGGCCGTAGTCGATGCCCGACTGCGTACTGAACTCGGTGACGATGACGGTAATCGTCTTGGTGCGTGAGGCGGTGAAGATCAGGGCCATGAAAAATTCGTTCCAGGTGTAGAGAAAGGAAAAGGCGGCCACAGCCACCAGCCCGGGGCCGGAGATGGGCAGGACGACGCGCAGCAGGGCCTGAAAGCGCGAGCAGCCGTCGATCATGGCAGCCTCTTCCAGTTCTTCGGGCAGGGTCTGGAAGTAGCTGAACATGATCCAGATCACGGTGGGCAGCATGAAGCCCGAATAGAGCAGGATCATGCCGTGATAAGTGGCCATCCAGTCCAGGGTCTGCATCACCAGGTAGAGCGGGATGATGATGACGATGATAGGCATCATCTGGGCGGAAAGCATGCTGAAGAGGAAGTGCTGGCGGCCGGGGACCGGAAGGCGAACCAGGGCATAGGCGGCGGAGGCGCCGGCAACGATACAGATGATGGTGACGGTGGTGCTGATCACCAGGCTGTTTTTTAGGGAGTCCAGGAATTTGACGGCAGCAATGGGTATGGACTGCCCTTCGCTGGGACCAAAGATCAGAGCGCGGTAGCGGCTGAGGGTGGGATTCTGGGGAATCC
>JAAYXE010000092.1 GCA_012516075.1 Chloroflexota bacterium
CCTGATGGGCGCCGCGGCGCGGGAGCTGCTGGGGCAGGGGCTGGAGTCGATGGTGGTGTGGTCGCTGGAGCGCAACGCGCCGGCGCGGCGCTTTTACGAGCGCATGGGCGGCCGCCTGGCCGGCCATAAGCAGATCCGGTTCAACAACCAGGTGTTCATCGAGGTGGCTTACGGGTGGGAGGATATCCGCCCCCTGGCGGCGGTGGTGGAAGAGGGCGAGGCAGATGCCGGGTAGCGGGACTGCGCTAAATTGAAGCGCTGAATGAAACTGAAGCGCAGAAAATCGTTTTTTCAGCGCTTCAGTGATACCCGCAGGGTCCTCAGCGAATCAGTGGTTCAAATCCCCTTTCGTGTCCTGACTAAGTCAGTGTTATAAGGAGAAAGCAGTGCTTTTACCCTGCGTGGTGCCGTTTCGCGCATGGCGGGGGCGCGGCGTGCAGAGAGCAGTAATCAGTCCCCCTCCACTGTCACGTGGGGAACCAGAACCGTTATCGACGCAGCCCTTGTCTCTCCGCGCGCCTGCGGGCTCTCTATGCCAGGCGCCCTTCGACTGCGCCTGCTCGCTGACGCTCGCGGGCTCCGCTCAGGGTGCCTTACCGTTTAAGTATGCCAGGGTTCGCATGTTTGGCTCACGAAGCGCGATATAGCTGAGCACGGGATTCCGTACCGCTGCAGATCCGACATGACCCATAACTGGAAAGATCAGCTGAATTACCTGTTTAAAAAAATCCACCCACCAGCTATATCAGGCAGGTTTCTGGTACCCCCATCGTTTGTGCCCGTCATAACTTGCTTTCGTAGAGGGCACGGCAGAACCCGGAGCGAATTACCGCCGCAGGGGAAGCAGGATTCTGCTCCAGAAAGAAAACCTTTCCGAAAACAGATGTGCCCGCACAATCGCTTGCGCAAGAAAATTTGCTGTTAGGGCACGGCGCTGCGGCGAGAACTGGCTTTCTACTCCATGTGACTGGCAAGAATGTTCGACTTCTTCTCTCTACGCGCCGTGCCCCTTGACGCATAAGGGACGGCAGCACCGGAGAGAAACCTGTGCACTATAAAAATCCTTATGAGACCTCTGCCACGGGGGTGGTGAAATGGAACGTGGAACCCTGGCCGGGCCGGCTCTCGAACCAGATGCGCCCGCCCTGCATCTCCACCAGGCTGCGGGTGATGTTCAACCCCAGCCCCGTGCCGGAGGCCATCTCTTTGGCCGCATCGGCGCGGAAATACTGCTGGAAGATGCCCGCCTGGTCTTCTTCGGAGATGCCGATGCCGGTGTCCTGCACCCAGATGTGCACGCAGCCCGGCTCATCCGGCGGCACCCGGGCCCCGATGCGGATCGACCCGCCCTGCGGGGTGTATTTATGCGCGTTGCTGAGCAGGTTGGTCAGGATCTGGCCCAGCCGCAGCGGGTCGGCCCACACGGGGGGCAGACCGGGCGAGAGGTCCTGCTCCAGGTGCTGCTCCTTCTCGTCGAGCTGGCGGCGCAGGAGGCGCACGGCCTCGTCCACGGCGTCTTCCACGCGCACGGCTTTGAAGTCCAGCCGCAGCCGGCCTACCTGGATCTTGGTCAGGTCGTTCAGGTCGGAGACGATGGTGTTCATGCGGTCCACGTTGGCGCGCACCGTGGCCAGGAAGCTGGCCTGCATGTCGGTCACCGGGCCGGCCATGCCGCCCGCCACCAGCTCGGTGTAGCCCTTGATGGACGCCATGGGGTTCTTCAACTCGTGGGCGACAAAAGAGACGAACTGACTCTTAGCCAGGTTGGCCTCCTGCACCTGACGGTACAGGCGGGCGTTGGCGATGGCGATCGCGGCGTGGTCGCTGAGCCGGGCGAGGAACGCCAGGCGCTCCTCGCTGAAGGACCCGGCCACGGTCGCCTCAAGCAGCAGCAGGCCGGTCACCCTGCCCTCGTGACGGATGGGCAGGATCACCTGTTCGCGTGCATCGGGATGCAGCAAAGAACCGGAGGAAGCATCTCGTCTCAGGACCTGCTGCGGCCCGTCCTGCAGTTCGGCCAGGACCGGCCGCAGTTCGACAGCGGGCGCCCCGGCGTACCCGCTGGAGGCGGCAATTTCGACGTGACCGTCCTCCACCAGCCCCACCAGCCCGGCGATGGCGCGCGACTGGCGCATGGCCCAATCCAGGGTGATCTGGGGGGCGCGCTGCGTATCCAGGCTGGCGTTCAGCTCCTGGTCGATGCGCTGCATCACCGAGAGCTCCTCCACCCGGCTGGCGAGCGCCTGGTCCGTCAGGGTGTACAGGCGGGCGTTCTCGATGGCGATGGCCGCCTGGCTGGAAAAGGTGGTCAGCAGGTCCTGATCGGCCGTGGTGAAAGGCAAACCGGAGGTTTTGTTGAGCAGCTCGATCACGCCGATCACCCTGCCTTTGACCAGCAGCGGAGCGGCCAGCAGGTCCTGAGTGGAGAAGCCGGTCTCGCGGTCGGTCCTGGATGACCAGGCCGAGCGGGTGCGGGCGTTGTTGGCGATGATGGCCTTCTTACTCGTCACCACTTCCCCCACCACGCCCGTCCCGGGGGGGAGGCGGCGGCCGGTCAGGTCGGCGGCCACCGGCCCGAGGACCACTTCGAAAACCAGCTCGCCGCTGGTCTCGTCGAGCAGGAACAGGCTGCCAGCCTCGCAGCCGATGATCTCGGCAGCGCTGTTCAGAATCTGGTTCAGCAGGGGGCGCAGCTCCAGCGTGGAGGTCAGGCTGCGGGAGATTTCGTTCAGCAGGGCAAGCTGGCGGGCGCGGCGCTCGGTCTCCTGCAGCAGGCGCGCCTTGACGATCGCCCCGGCGGCCTGGTCGGCGATGGCCTGCAGC
>JAAYXE010000093.1 GCA_012516075.1 Chloroflexota bacterium
ATCCCGGGTGAACTGCCAACGGCCACGCCGACCGGGCGCTTCCGCATTTACTCGAAAATGCCTTCCAAACACATGGGCAGCATCGCCGGTGGACCTGAAGTTGAGGAAAGAAGCGGCTTCTCTCTACCCGGCGTCCCCTGGACCATGTTTTTTGCTGAGGGAGGCTACGCCCTGCACGGCACTTACTGGCACAACAATTTTGGCCTGCAGATGAGCCACGGCTGCGTCAACATGCGCAATGAGGATGCCCGCTGGCTGTTCCGCTGGACTACACCGGTATTCCCAGCTGAAATCACATCACAGGACGGTTGGGAACGAACGGGTAACGGCACACTCGTCGAAGTCTTCGACTGACCACCAGCATAATCTTTCAGAGAACTTCATTGAGGTACAACCTTACCGGTAACTGAGAGCAGGCAGAGCTGGCAGGAGAAATCACCAGAATGCGCAGCCCCTTAACGCGGCGTGAATTTGTCAAGCTGTGCGGGTTGTCCCTTGGGACGCTCGCTTTTCATATGCCCCTGGATTGGACCCAGGACCAGCCACAATCCCCTCTGTTAAAAGGCCGTATTACCACACGGTCCATCTATATCTATCAGGAGCCCGATTTCAAGAGCGATCGCGTGGGCACGCTCAGCCGTGACCAGATCGTCAACTTCTACGAGGAAGTCAGCTCCCCTTACGGCCCGGCGTACAACCCGCGCTGGTACCGCCTGGACGGCGGCTATGTGCACAGCGCTTACGTGCAGCGGGTAGAAGGCGCCCACCTCAACGAACCCCTGACAGAGATCCCCGAACAGGGCCAGCTTGGCGAGATCACTGTCGCCTATACGCAGTCTGTGCGGCGTGTAGGGTCGCAGAACTGGGCGAAGCTCTACCGCCTGTATTATGAATCGGTCCACTGGATCACCGGAATTGAACAGGGACCGGACGGATCGCTCTGGTATGAACTCACCGATGACCTGCTGCACGTCAGGCACTTCGTGCCCGCTGCACACGTTCGCCCGATCCACCCGGACGAAATCTCACCCATTTCTGCGGATGTGCCGCCCGAAGAAAAGCGCATCGAGATCTCGCTCGCCGATCAGACCCTTACCGCTTATGAAGGCAGTGAAATGGTGCTGCATACCAGGGTCTCTACAGGCATTCACATAGACAACCCGCCTAACGGGATCCCCACGGACACGCCGCGCGGCAGATTCTTCATCCAGACCAAATTCCCCTCCCGTCACATGGGTGATGGCCGCCTCAACAGCGATATCAACGCTTACGAGCTGCCGGGCGTCCCCTGGACATCCGTTTTTCACGAATGGGGTGTGGCGCTGCACGGGACCTACTGGCACGATAATTTTGGCCGTATCATGAGTCACGGCTGTGTCAATATGCGCAACGCAGACGCGAAGTGGATTTACCGCTGGACCACCCCCATCGCCGGTCCACAGGACTGGTTCGCGCGCGGGAACGGAACCCTGATCAAAGTCTATTAACTGGTAAAAAACAGGGTAGTATACAGATACTGGTCTGGCAGCGAGATAGCCGCCAGACCAGTTTTTTTAATCCTCGCAGAAGATGTGTACCCCATTCAAAGGTAGTTTTTTTTCCAGCCAGCCCGGCACTCATATAGAATATGCTGTCCATCACACGTATAAGCGGCACAGCCTCCCTCGCGCCAGTCCAGCAATACCTGCCTACCCGGTCAACCAGAGCGCGCTGCTGTTCACCTGTACCTGATTACCTGAGGATCTAAAGCCTTCGCAGGGTTCACTCTCGCCGGTAGAGCGTTATAATGGACCTGACAAATGAACGGATACAGGGAGGGAATATAAGTGAAATTTCCGGTTTGGATCATCAGCTTTTTCGCCGTCACCATACTGCTGGCGGCATGCAGCACAGCGGGAGCGGAAAGCGCAGAAGGGCTGTCCATTCGTGATCCCTGGGCGCGGCCGGGACCGGCCGGGGGCACCAGTGCGATCTATTTCAGCATTGAAAACGATTCAGAAGCGGATACGCTGCTGGGCGCCAGCGCCAGTGTCGCCGGGGCAGTCGAACTGCACCGCAGTATGATGAGTGACGACGGAACGATGAGTATGGAACACCAGCATTCCATTTCCATTCCTCAGGGCGAGACGGTGAACTTTGAGCCCGGTGGGCTGCATGTGATGTTGATCGACCTCACCGATGGATTGGATGTGGGAGAGAGCTTTCCCCTCACGCTCACATTTGAAAAGGCCGGCGATGTTACCGTGATGGTACCCGTACGCGAACCCTGATATAGATAACCGCAGTTCTTAAAATAAAAACATCGCAGGCGGTTCCTCCATCTGCGATATTTTTTTATAGATTTCATGCTTTACAGCAGCCGGTCGATCATCAGGACCACAAAAATAAATGCCAGGTACATGCTGGAGTAGCGGTACATCTTCCAGGCCACTTTGTTGCCTTCCTGCTTCCACACCATCCAGGCGGCATGCAGCAGCCACAGCCCCAGCAGCAGCGCACCGATCAGATAAATTCCTCCCCCCAGGCCAAACAGCGGCATCAGCAGGGTCAAGGCCACCAGTTCGATGGTGTAGATAAAGATCTGGCGGCGGGTCTCCGCTTCGCCGCGCACCACAGGCAGCATGGGCACCCCGGCGCGCGCATAGTCCTTACGCCGCACAATCGCCAGGGCCCAGAAGTGCGGCGGGGTCCACATGAAAACCAGGGCGAACAGAAAGAGCGAGGGGATATCCAGGCTCCCCGTTGCCGCTGCCCAACCAACCAGCGGCGGTATCGCCCCTGCGCCTCCGCCGATGACGATGTTCTGCACCGTGGTTTTCTTCAGGATGATGCTGTACAGCAGCACGTAATACAGAATACCGGCCAGGGAGAGCAGCGCGGCCAGGAAATTGACAAAGGCCACCATCAGGTAAAAAGAAGCCAGCGCGATACCTACCCCAAACGCCAGGCCCTCGCCGGGAGTCAGCCGGCCGGCAGGGATGGGCCGCTTCTGGGTGCGCTGCATCTTGACGTCATCCAGGCGGTCGATGTACTGGTTAATCGCCCCCGACCCGCCGGCAGCCATGAAGCCACCCAGCAGAGTCCAGAAGGTCAGCGAGAGGGAAGGCCAGGCCTGCGCGCCGATGACCATACCAGCATAAGTGGTGACCAGCAGCAGCAGTACGACCACCGGTTTGGTAAGCGCCAGCAGGTCCTTCCACAGCCCCTTTCGACCTGCAATGGATGCCGCGTCCGCCATCTCTTCTTCCGTGCTGCGGGCTGCCATCCCGACAGCCGTCACCTGCACGACCAGCGCAGCCAGCGCGGCGACGGCCGTCGCCTGGTGCAGGGCCAGCATATACACCGGAAAGCCATTCACCAGCCTGGCACCTAAAAGTCCCTGCGAAATGAAGAGCACTACCGCAGCCGTAGTCGCTACCAGAATGGGGGTCTGTGTCCGCTGGGTACGCCAGGCTTGCAGGAAAAGTGCAACCAGCAGTCCACCGGAAACGGCAACCACCAGGCGGTGAATAACGTTCAACCAGGCGGCGGGCGTCTGGGGAAGGCTCAGCCCGTCGCACAGCGGCCAGGATGGGCAGGCTGTGCTGGCCTGGCCCCCCGATACCAGCGCGCCGGTGAGCAGAAGCACGGAGAATGCCAGTAATGTCAGCAGCGAAAGCCGTGCGAACGGCGAGCGGTATACCAGGCGCGCCGGCTGGACCGTTCCTGCACGCTCCAGGTAGAACATTACCACCAGCGAGACCAGCACGGGCGCCAGTGTGAGCAGGGATAGCAGCAGATGCAGGGCGGTGACGCTCTGCGGGTCAAACGGCAGGACACCCAGCGCGATGGCCGCGCCCAGCAGGATCTGCACCACCATCATCGCCAGGCCCAGATATAACGGACGGGCGATCCAGGGCTCCGAGCGAAAATGCCGCCAGGCCAGCCAGGCCGACCCTGCGACCAGCGGTGCTGCCAGGATGGTGGTCAGGCGGTGGATCAGGTCGATCACCGTTTGCTGGCCTGCGGGAGCATCCCACATGGCCAGGCAGGGACCCAGGCTGAACAGATCCGGGCAGGCTCCGCCCGCCTCGGTAACCCGCACGATCCCGCCGGTAATGATGAGAACAAACAGGGTCAGGGCGGCAGCCAGCACGAGCGCGCGCAGCCATGCCGGTACGCCGCCAGGGGCGGTCATCTGGTTGCTCATGACTTTCTCCTGATGGACAGGTCCATATCTTTGCTGACAGAGGCGTGCTGGTTTGCACGCCCGTTTTTCTGTGCAGGATCAACTTTACTGCCGGCGGATTTTTCCTGACGCTGGATGAAAAACGGATACCCGATGCCCAGTATGGCAGCGAAGGCGAACCACTGCAGCGCATACCCGAGGTGTGAGCCCTCGGTCAGGTTCAACTGGGGCGCCGTACGAGCCGGCAGCCCGGTCCACGACGGAGATGGCGCCTGCTGGATGTAGGCAGGCAGCAGGTCATAGCTCACCTGCTGGTCGATCGCCTCCACGTTGACAAAATTCCAGCTCTTTACCGGTTCGCCGCCCGGAACCGGGGTCGGGTCGCTGCGCGGGCCAAAATCGGGCCGCGACTGCGAGCGGCGGATCACCCCACGTACCTCCACCACCCCCGGCTCGGCATATTTCGACCAGTCGCCTGAGGTGTAGTCTTCAGCCGGAATCCATCCCCGGTCGACCAGGATCGCCCTTTCTGTACCTTCGATGACCAGGGGAGTCACCAGGTGCACACCCCACTGACCGTCCATGGCCTGATTGCGAATGGCGATTTCCTGGCTGTGATCATATTCCCCGCGCACGATCACATCCCGGTACTCCATGTTATGCAGGTCCGCCTGCAGCGCAGCCCCATTGAGTTCCAGCGGGGGCATGTTTAGTTGAGCCTGCACGCGGGCATTAAAAGCTCGCCGCTGTTCCAGACGATCGAGCTGCCAGAAGCCCAGACGGATCATTACCACCACAGCAGCGATCACCAGCAGCGTGGTCAGGATCCAACGCCGGCTCAACATTCGTGTAAAGATCATCGCTGCTCCTGTGCGGGCGAGGCTTTTTCTTCCTGCTGCTCCTGTTTCACCGGAAAGACCAGCAGGCTGTACATAAACGCCAGAATTGCGGTCGTCGGAAAGGTGAGCCCGAGCCCCGTCAGGCGCACGCCTACGGAGGTGCCTGCACGCACATCGAAGCCCAGATAGCGGCTGGGTCTGAACGAACAGGAAAGTGCGTATTTATCGGCCTGCTCCAGCGCTAACCGGGCTGTCCCGCCAGCCGGGATCCACAGCGGCCCCAATTCGTGGTCCGTGGTATCGTGATTTTTTACTTCCAGCACGTCGCCGATGACAAATTGAAGCTCCGCAGGGATAGATGGCACTTCCTCTCCGGCGGCGACACGCGACGCGGTCCCTTCCGGTATCTCGAGCCGGATCGTTTGAGGAGCGCGATCGTAGTTTTCTCGCTGCAGGTGGTAAGTCAGCTCGTTAAACGCAAACGAAAGCGCCAGAGAAAGAAGGAGCACAATCCACAGGCGTTTCCAGTAGGGTCGCAGGGCCGGTTTTTTGAACATCTTTTGACTTACCTTTCACGCAGGAGATGGGCGACGTCCTGCGTCATTTTTTCTACTTCCATTCCAAAGGGAAACGTCATCCGCCAGTTGCCGGCTTTGTCCACCACATAGACACGCGCCGTATGATCTACCAGGTAGCCAGAAGCGCCGGTCGTTTCCACCTTTTCCCGGTAAACCCCATAACTTTTCCAAACCTGCTCCAGTTCTTCCTGCTCGCCGGTCAGGGCAACGAACTCAGGGTCGAAGTTCGCCATGTGCTTTGCCAGCCGCTCGGGCGTATCGCGTTCAGGGTCGACTGTGACAAAGACAAACTCAACGTTTTCGGCATCTTTCCCTAAACGGGTTTTAATGCGTCTGAATTCCGAAAGCGTAACCGGGCACACGTCCGGACAGTATGTGTATCCAAAGAAGATGAGCACGACCTTACCCTGCTGCTCGCCCAGTCGAAAAGTCCCCCCGTTCTGGTCGGTCAATTCAAAATCGGCAGCCGGCACCGGGGGTTCGATCAGTGCGCCCTGGTAGGTATACAGATTGGAGTAGAGCTGCCAGCCCCCCAGCATCACGGCCAGACCAAGGAGCGCCCCGATACCGATCGTAACAAACCTGGATTTCATCATCATCTCGCCTACCGCCTGTCCTCAGAGAAAGGGAGGAGCCGGCCGGTGCAGAGGAACACCCTGCCGGCCAGCTCCGCCATCCACCTGTGGACAGGTTATCTCTTCGTAAAGTACGCAGTATCAGTCCTGGCCTCAACTCCCCTAAAGCACCGGTGTACCAATCAGGTACAGCGACGGGTAAAAGAGGATCCAGACCACGTCGATAAAGTGCCAGTAAACCGCCGCAGCTTCCACGGGCCAGTGGCGTTCCTCGTTATACAGTCCTTTACGTCCGTTGCGGTAGATGATGGCCAGGAAAATGACGCCGGTCAGCACGTGGAAGGCATGGAAGCCGGTCATGGCGTAGAAGAGCGAGGCGGCCGCTCCATCCGCGGGACCGAAAGGAGCGATCTGCCACTCCACCCCCACCACGCCGATGAGGAACAGGGTTCCCAGCGCCAGTGTGATCAGGGTGCTGCGTAAAAAGGTCTTCCGGTCGCCGAAGGCGATCGCCGTTTCCGCCCGGTTCATGAAAAAGCTGCTCACCAGCAGCATGGCGGTGACCACCAGGCCAACCACCTGGCTGACTTCAGGCCGCTGCGCTGTACCCAGCAGATAGAAGCGGCTGACCAGCAGACCACCGAAAACAAAAGAATCGGAGAGCAGGAACAGCCAAAGCCCCAGACGGTTGGAATTGGCTCTCCAGCGATATTGTGAGGTGGTTACAGTCTCGGACGACATCAGTGCATCTCCTCTTCACCGGCAAACAGGCGCGGCAGGTGCATATATTCCTTGATGACAAAGTAGGCTTTAATCGCTGCGACTCCCAGCAGCGGCGCCCACCAGGAGCTGGCCACCGCCCCGAGGAAGAATTCGCCAATCGTCAGGACGACCAGCAAAATCATCACGCTGACGCCGATCTGGTACGCTTCTTTCTTTTTGTTCTCATCCATTTCAGACCTCTCCTATGCGTGATACGCTGTGCCGCTAATCGGCGCCAGCCGGCGCCACGGAGGGCTCTCCCGGCTCTGCTTCGGGCCGCACCGGCCGGGCGCGCTCTTTATCGATGTCGACAAAGGCAGAACCTTCCAGCCCGTAGTCATAAGGTTCGCCAATTACCGTGAAAGGCTGGGGATAATTATGCTTGGGCAGCGGCGAAGGAAGCTGGAATTCCGGAGAGCGGGAGCGCCAGGGATTGGCCACAGCCACCGGACCGCGCCGCGCACTGTAGATGATGTTGATTACTCCAATGATGATCGAAAGACCGATTACATAGGCCGCGATGGTGATCAGCAGCTGCGTGGTCTCAATACCCAGAGCCGGGTCATAATCTGCAATCCGGCGGCGCATACCCAGCAGCCCGACCTGCATCTGGCCCAGCGACTGTACGTAGAAGGCGGGCAGCATCAGGAAGAAGTGCAGTTTCCCCAGGGTTTCGTTGTACATCCGCCCGGTCATCTTCGGGAACCAGTAATATATGGCTGCGAAGAAGGGGAACACGAAGCCGCCGAACATCGTGGCGTGGAAGTGTCCCACGATCCAGTATGTATCCTGCAGGTGGAGGTCGGTGGAAACCGTGCCGTTGGGCGGCCCGCTCAATCCGCCCAGCAGGAAGATGGAGATAGCGCCCAGCACAAAGAGCATCGGCGTGGGGAAGGTCAGCTTGCCCTGCCAGATTGTGGCCACCCAGCTAAAGAACTTGACCCCAGTGGGGACTGCCACCAGCAGGGTGGAGTACATGAAGGGGACCCGCAGGTAGGACGCCATACCCGAGGTGAACATGTGGTGCGCCCATACCAGGAACCCAACCAGGGCAATTCCGAAAGAAGACACGGCCACCCAGCGGTAGCCGAAGAGCGGCTTGCGGGAGAAGACAGGCAGCAGTTCGCTGATCACGCCCAGCCCGGTAAGGATAAACACGTACACCGCGGGATGGGAATAGAACCAGAACAGGTGCTGGAACAGGATCGGATCGCCGCCGCGCTCCGGGGAGAAAAAGCCCATTCCAAACAACCGTTCAAACATCACCAGCTGGAAGGAAAGACCGATCAACTGCGTGGCGGTCAGGCTGATGATGGAGGTCGCAAACGCTGTCCACACAAAAACCGGCATGCGGAAGTAAGACATCCCCGGTGCCCGCAGACGGACGATGGTTGCGATGATGTTCAGCGAGCCGAGAATGGACGACAGACCGAACAGGTAAACGCCCAGGAAAAACATCTGCATGCCCAGCGGTGCCCGGGTGCTGAGCGGTGGATAGCCTGTCCAGCCGGTGTCGAACCCGCCCAGGAACAGGCTGCTGAGCAGGATGATCCCGGCCGGAACGTTGATCCAGTAGGCGAATGCATTCAACCGCGGGAAGATCATGTCGTTCGCGCCGATCAACAGCGGCACCAGGTAGTTCGACATGGCCGCCACGCCCAGCAGCATCGCATAGATCATGACGATGCCGTGCAGGCTCATGATCGTGTTGAACTGTTCCAGCGACAGGAACTGGAGCCCTGTAGCGGCCAGTTCGGTGCGGAACGTGATGGCAAACAGACCTGCCAGGCAGATCATCGCCAGGGCCGTCACACCGTACTGGATTCCGATCACTTTGTGGTCGTAGGAAATGCTCAGGTAGCGCCGCACCCCAGATTCGTGATCATCCTGGGGGTGTTCGGGGGTCTCCAGTCCGCGCATCCAGCGGAACCAGTCAGAGGTCACGCCGGTTGCCAGCATGAATCCGATGGCGCCGAAAAGTGCTCCGACCACCCAGGCCGGCTCGGTAAACCCGAATGCGCCAGGGTTCCAGGCCGTGAGGCCCAGAGCCAGGCGGATCACCGTCACCAGCAGCAGGCCTGCCGGTGTGCCAATCACAAATCCGATCAGGCCCCTCAGCAGCCCTATTGAAAGGAAACCACTATTCGTCCTGCGATTCATAATCATTCCTCCGGAACTTATTCACTCTTATCCGTATCCGGTCGCCTGCAGGCTATCTCAGGCTCTGGATAAAGGCGATGATGTCCTGAATTTGCTCTTCGGTCATCTGATCGGCGATATTTTCAGGCATTACATTCGGGAACCCCTGAACGATCTTTGCGCCCGGTTCGACAATCGACTCATGTAGATAAGCGTCGTCCACGGTCACCGTTGTGCCGTCTGCCAGAGTCTCCTGCGATCCGTAAACCCCCAGCCAGGTCGGTCCGACCAGCGGAGTACCGTCCACGCTGTGGCAGGCCAGACAGCCGTACTGCTCGGCCCAGACGCGGCCGCGCTCCACCGGGTCGTCGGAGACGCCGGAGGATTCGGCCACCCAGACTTCAAACTCATCCTGCGAAAGCACGCGTACATCCGCCAGCATATACGCATGCTGTATACCGCACAGTTCTGCGCAGCGAACCTTGTAGTCTCCCTCGATTGTGGGGGTAATGCGCAGGTCGCGGATGAATTCTTCCCCACCGGGGAGAGCGTCCTGCTTCACACGGAATTCAGGAACCCAGAAGGAGTGGATCACATCTGTCGAAGACAGGTGCAGGAGGGCCTGCTTGTTGACCGGCAGAACCAGTTCGGTGGACGCAAAACCATATTCCGGGTATTCAAATCGCCAGGACCACTGGGTGCCGATGACATTGACTTCCAGCGGCCGGGGCTCCGGTCTGACGGTTTCAGCCAGAGACTGTCCGCCCAGATAAGCAAAATAGAGAACGGTCAGAAGCGGTGCAACCGTCCAGATAACTTCCAGACGGCTGTTCCCTTCGATGTGAACCGCATCGGTGTCATCGCCTTTCTTACGCCGAAAAACGATGATGCTGTAAAGCATGAAGACCACGATCAGGGAAAACAGAAAAGCGATCACCCGAAATTCCAGGCGGAAAAGTGCATCGATTGGCTCAGCCTGAGCGCTGGCACTGACCGGGAGCAGCCGCACCTGGTCCAGGCCGACGATCAAAAGCGCGGTAACGGCTAAGACCAGCAGGGCTGCGATGACAAGATGTTTCATATCCGTTCTCCTGTTCTGATTATTTGGCTTTGTTCGGTCTTGATCGAAAAATGAACGTCCGCCTTTGAACAGCAAACGCTTCTGGCCGGCAGCGGGTTCTTCTATCTGTGATTGCTCGCGCGGCCAGGCGCGGGTCCACTCATCCAACCAGTCATCAATTTGCGAAGCCGCCAGGGTGCGCCGGTCGTAGATAATCGCTTCCCCTGCGCTCTGCAGCGACAGCAGCACCACACGCAGCTTTTTCTCCCCCTCGACAAACCGGGCCAGAAACTCATCGCGGTTGAGGGCCTGATCATCGTAGTCCACGATGATCAGGTCCGGGCTTAATCGCTCCAGAGCTGAGATGGCCTCTTCCAGGTTCGTAACCATCCCCACCACCTCAACCCCGGTTGCGTGGCGTTCTTTCAGCAGGTTGCGTAACCCCTGTCCAAAGAGGGGGTGGCTGGAGGCAATCACAACGCGGCGAGCTGGTTGTCGGCTGGGGGTGACCATTCGAATGGAATCCTCTCCCGTTTCAGAATTCACAGCAAGCCAACCGGCCCGCGCGGCGGCAGAAATGCCCGCAGTGAACGCCAGGCATGCCCCGCGCTGGAGATAATGTACCAAATACAGTCCAAATTGTCATCCATCATTGCGACGCAAAGGAGCGAATCTTGTGTAGCCCGGACGGGTGATTTTGAGATCACCCGCCGGTCGTCCGGCCCTCTGTCATCAGATGCTACTCCGGGCCCTGTGGTATATTCGGGTTGATCACGCAGCAGATTGAGAGACATCAGGCGATGAAATCTTTAACGATTGAAAAGATCCAGGCATACCGTGAAGACACATTTCGCCTCCGAACGGGCAGGAAGGTTACCAGCCTGGAGCAGGCGATCGAATTCGTCAACGAACGTGGTTACATCTTTTTCTGGCCCATCCGCGAGGTAACCTTCCCCAGCCTGTGGGTCGCTACCGCCGGTGACCGCCCGGTCGCCGACGCACACGACGACCCGGGTCACGTCACCTGGGGTTGGAAGGATGAGCTTCTGGGGAAGCGCCGCTGGTACTACGCCAAAGTCCTGCGCAAGCGCGCCACGATCATTTCCCTGGAAATCGCCCCCTATTTCTATGCTCTCTCCGAAAACTACGGTTCGATTGAAGACGACTATCTCACCCTCTACGAGCAGGGCCTGCTCTCTCTCGAAGCCAGAGCGATTTACGAAGCGATATTAAAGGAAGGGCCGCTGCACACCATCGACCTGCGTAAAGCTGCCCGGCTGAGCAGCCGGGAGAGCGATTATCGTTTCAACCGGGCGCTGGTCGACCTGCAGGTCGATTTCAAGCTCCTGCCCACCGGCGTGGCGAAAGCCGGCGCGTGGAATTATGCCTTCATTTACGATATTGCTGCCCGGCACTTCCCCGATCTCCCCGACCAGGCCCAGAAAATTGGCGAGCGAGCGGCTCGCAAAAAGCTGGTGGAGCTGTTCCTCCGCTCCACGGGCGCTGCGCTGGAGGGAGAACTTCGCAAAATGTTCCCCTGGAGGCCCCGCCAGATGGATAAGACCATTGCAGCTCTCGAAGAAGAAGGCGTGATCTGCCGCACCGCTGTTGAAAACCAGCCTGGTGCCTGGCTGGCCCTGCGGGAACTGAGCTGACTCATCTGGAGGAACAGGGGGAAATAATCTGCCCGGAAATATCCTGTATAATGAAGCAGGGGGTTACAAACCGGTGCAGTTTTAAGGTTGATCTCCCACCGTTGGCCCACCCGGGCGCTGACATCAAACAAAACGACCAGGGATACGGAGGAGTGAGGCGATGTATACCGGAATAGATCAAGACCATGTAAAAGTGATGACCATCGAGCGGCATATCCTGGAGCAGGAACGCTTCCATCCCGAGGCAACCGGCGTGCTGACCAGCCTGCTGTACGATCTGGCTCTGGCAGGCAAAATTATTGCCAGCAAAACCACGCGCGCTGGCCTGGCCGAAATCCTGGGACGGGCGGAGGAGGTCAACGTCCAGGGCGAGCAGGTGATGAAGCTCGATAAATTCGCCGACCGCACCATCTACCGGCTTAACGACCACACCGGACGGTTGGCCGCTATGGCATCCGAAGAACATGCCGATGTGCTCGTGATTCCCGACCGCTACCCCTCCGGTAAGTACGTACTGCTCTACGATCCGCTGGACGGTTCCAGCAATATCGACTGCAATGTTCCCATTGGCACCATCTTTTCCATCTTTCGCCGCAAATCTCCTGGTGGAGAGCCTGCCTCCCTGGAGGACTGCCTGCAGCCCGGTCGCGATCTGGTCGCTGCCGGCTATATCCTGTACGGCACCAGCACCATGATGGTCTATACGACCGGGCAGGGTGTGCACGGGTTCACCCTGGACCCCTCAGTGGGCGAGTTCCTGCTCTCACATCCCAATATCCGCATTCCTGAAAAACCCAAATATTTCAGCGTCAACCTGGGTTACCAGATCTACTGGAGCAAAGGGGTGCAGTGCTTCACCGATTATCTGCAGGGCAAGGATGATGGCATTCAGGGCCTCTCCCTGCGCTACATCGGATCGCTGGTGGCCGATTTCCACCGCAACCTGCTCTCCGGCGGTATTTTCTATTACCCCGCCGATACACGCGATCCGAAGAAACCGCACGGCAAGCTGCGGCTGCTGTACGAGTGCGCCCCGCTCTCCTTTATCGCCGAGCAGGCGGGAGGTAAAGGCTCGGATGGGAGACAGAATATCCTCGATATCCAGCCCGAATCGCTGCACCAGCGCTGCCCGCTGTTTATCGGGAATAAAGATCTGGTGGAAAAAGCAGAGGAAATGATCCAGAGGTACGATCCATGATCGAAGCTGCGTTGATGATCGAAGGACAGGACGGATTGAACTGGCCGCGCTGGCAGAAAATTGCGCGCCTGGCAGAAGATCTGGGCTTTGCGGGGCTGTATCGCTCGGACCACTTTACCAACGCCGTCCCGCCCGACAAAGACTCTCTCGAACTGTGGGTCTCACTGACCTGGCTGGCCTGTAACACGCAGCGCATCGAATTCGGCCCCCTGGTCACGCCGGTCTCTTTCCGTCATCCCACACTCACAGCGCGCATGGCCGCCGCGGTGGACGACCTGTCCGGCGGCCGCCTTACCCTGGGCCTGGGTGCCGGGTGGCAGGAGCGCGAACACACCCTTTTTGGTTTTGACCTGCTGAGCATTCCCGAGCGCATGCGGCGCTTCGAAGAGGGCCTGCAGGTGATCACCCGCCTGCTGCAGAGCGACCGGCCGGTGGATTACTCTGGCCGCTACTATCACCTTCAGGAGGCAGTCCTGCTCCCCCGCCCGCAGCGGCCGGGCGGCCCTCCCATTCTCATCGGCGGGAACGGGAAGAAATACACGCTGCCGCTCGCCGCGCGCTTCGCCCGGGAATGGAACGCCGTATTCCTGACCCCGGAGCAGTTCAGGGAGCGCAGTCTGCGGCTGGATGAGCTGCTGGAAAAGGAAGGCCGGGATCCGCACTCGCTTAACCGCTCGGTGATGGTGGGCACGGTGTTTGGCAGAGATCAGGCCGAGGTGGAGCGCCGGGTGCAGGAACGCACCGGGGGCAAAGCCGGTCCGGCTGAGCTGCGCAGTCGAGGGGTGATTGTGGGCACGGCCCCGGAGTTTATTGAACAGATCAAGCGGCTGGAGGAGGCCGGCGCACAGCGGGTCATGCTCCAGTGGCTGTATCTGGATGATCTCGAAGGGATTCAGGCCATGGCCGAATCCGTGCTGCCAGAGCTGCAGCGTTAACTGCTGGTGAATCCAGCCGGTCATACCGGATAGGGAGGCGGATGGTTTTGAGACGTGATAATCCTGGCGTACCAAGAACCTTATTTTGGATCACGCTGTTATTCATTCTGCTCACCATAAGCTGCAGCTTCACCTCCAACCTGGGCGAACGGGTGGGCGGCGTGCGCGAAACTGCAGGGTCCGTGGCAACGAGTATTCAGGAAGGCCGCGACCTGCTCTCCACAGGCCAGGCCGCAGTCACGCAGCTGGCGAACAGCGAACTCGTCCAGACCGCCATGGCGCTGGCCACTGAACAGGGCCCCAGTTTTCTGGCGACAGTCCAGGCACTGGCTACAGAACAGGGACCTTCGCTGCGGCAGACCGTCGAAGCCTTCGCGACGGACGAAGGGCCGTCCATTCGAGCCACCGTGGAGGCCTTTGCGACCGAGCAGGGACCGGGGCTTGCCAGGACCGGTGAAGCGCTCATCACTCAGGGCCCTTCACTTGTTGAAACCGGCCAGGCTGTAGCAACGCAGGTCGCCGGCAGCAGTGGAGAGGTTCCAACCGATATCCCGCTTGTTGAAGATGATCGCGCCGACCTGGTGGTTTCCGGAGCACTGATCTCTTATACGACCAGCATGACCTATGAGCAGGTCCTGGACTTTTACGAAACGCGCATGCCCGCCAGCGGCTGGACGAAATCCACCTCCGGTTCACTGACCGGCACAGAATCGGCGGTTCTGGTCTTTCAGAAATCATCCCGTCAGGCGACCGTCGCCATCACTGCCATCCCCACCAGCGAACGCACCGCTGTGCTGATCAATATTCAGGGAGAAGAATAACACCTCCGACCCGAGGGAAAGCAGAAGGATTTTTGGAACCTTGAATTTTTTAGACTACACGAAGCACTGGAGCGGAGAAAAAAGATGAACGTTTCGGATGCTGTTCAGATGAAGCGAGCCATTCGCGAGTTCAGCGACAGGCCCATCCCCCGTGAAGCTGTACTCAAAATCTTAAACGCCGGCCGCCGCGCCCAGTCGGCAAAGAATTCACAGCCCTGGCATTTTATTGCCATCCAGGATCGCAGCACGCTGCAGGAGCTCGCCAAACTGGGCACCTGGGCCGGGCACCTGGCCGGCGCCGCCCTGGGGGTGGTATTTCTCTCTCCCCCCTTTACACAGAAGTTCTCGATCGCCTTCGATCTCGGTCAGGCGGCTGCCTATATGCAGCTTGCCGCCTGGGAACTGGGCATTGGATCGGTCCCGGCCACGATATACGAGTGCGATAAGGCCCGCGAACTGCTGGGTTTCCCACCGGAACTGGAAACTCATCTGGCGCTTTCCTTCGGTTATCCCCGTGACCCGGGGATGCTCACCCGTCCTCCTCTGAAGGGCGGCCGCCAGCCGCTGCAGGAAGTGGTCCACTGGGAGCGCTGGGGCGGCCAGCTCTCCACCTCGTGAGGCCCGGGTGAAAGCCTTTTACAGCGACCAATTTGTGCTCCCTCTGCCCGAAGGCCACCGCTTCCCCATGCAGAAATACGCTCTGCTGCGGGAGCGGATCATGGAGGCCGGCTTGTTCCAGGATGGTGAGCTGTGCGTGCCGCCCGCAGCACGGGATGAAGATCTGCTGCTGGTGCACACACCCGATTATGTGCACCGTGTGCAAACCGGTGCGCTGACTGCTCAGGAGATCCGCAGGATCGGATTCCCCTGGTCACCGCAGATGGTGGAACGCTCCCGCCGTTCGGTCGGTGCGACCATTGAAGCCAGCCGGGCTGCGCTGGCTGACGGGCTGGCAGCAAACCTGGCCGGTGGAACGCACCACGCATACCCCGATCACGGAGAAGGTTTCTGCGTGTTCAACGACGTAGCCGTCGCGGCGAGGGTCATGCAGCACGAGGGCCTCGCCCGGCGTATCCTGATCATCGATACCGATGTACATCAGGGCAATGGTACCGCTGCGATCTTTGCCGGCGATGACAGTGTCTTCACTTTCTCTATACACGGCGCTAAAAATTATCCCTTTCACAAAGAACGCAGCAGTCTGGACATTGAGCTGCCCGACGGCAGCGGGGATGAAGTCTTTCTCGAGGCGCTGCGCACAGGCCTGAACCAGGCGCTGGATGCCGCCAGAGCAGACCTGGCGTTTTACATCGCCGGGGCGGACCCGTTCTGTGAAGACCGCCTTGGCCGGCTCTCCGTGTCCAGAGATGCACTTGCCGAGCGTGATTGGATGGTTTTCGGCCGCTGCCGGGATGCCCGGCTGCCGGTGGTCACCGTGATGGGCGGCGGCTATGCCCGCAGCGTGGAGGACACGGTCGCGATCCACCTGCACACCATTCGTGCCGCAGTGCATACCAGTAAACAGATTATCCGGGAGAAGTAACTTAATGACCACTTATAACGTCGACCTGAGCCTGTACATCACTGACCTGTTTGTCAGGCAGGACGAGACTTTAAATGAGGTACTGCGACGTACGCCCCGCCTGGGACTGCCGGAGATTAACGTCAAACCCGAAGAGGGGCGCTTTCTTCAGGTCCTCGTGCGCGCCATCGGGGCGCGCAAGGCGCTTGAAATCGGTACACTGGGCGGTTACAGCGGCATCTGGATCGCCCGCGGTCTGGTGGATGGGGGAAGGTTGATCACGCTGGAGAAAGAACCCCGCCGTGCGGAGATCGCCCGGGAGCATTTCGAGGCCGCAGGGGTCGCCGACCGCGTGGAGATCCGTACCGGTGATGCCCACGCGACCCTGGAAACCCTGACCGGAGAGGTGTTCGATTTCGTTTTTATCGATGCAGAAAAAACTGGCTACCCTCATTATTATGAATGGGCGCTGCAGCATACCCGCCCGGGTGGAGTTATCGCCTGTCACAACGCTTTTCGAGGGGGAAGCGTGGCCGGTTTACGTGAGCCGGACGAGTACACCGCCATTATGCAGGAATTCAACCGCAAGGTTGCCAGTGACAGCCGGGTGCTGAGCACCATCTACCCCGCCGGGGACGGGACAGTGCTTGCTGTAAAGGTCGCCTGAGCCCGGAGTGCAGCTTGAAATCAGACTGAAACCTTTCATTCAGGCCTGCGTAAACAGATATAGAAAGAAACTTTTGGGTACGGATATTACAGAGAAGGAGGTACAAAATGTCTTCAGGACGCCCATTGCGCCGATCTCGTCGAAATCGCGTTATCGCCGGCGTGTGCGGGGGCCTGGGAGAATTCTTCGGGATCAGCGCCTTCTGGTTTCGGCTGGCATTCCTGATCGCACTGCTCCCTGGAGGCTTTCCCGGCATCCTCGGTTACATCTTGTTCTGGATCATCATCCCCAGCGAATAACCTGCACACAGCAAGGGAGATCTGCTCTTCCCTCTTGCTGTGTGAATCAAAAGGCCTTCAGGGTTTTCCTGAAGGCCTATTTTTTTATACTCCCTGAATTTTTTTAGCCTGATTTTCGGTGAAATGAATTAGGCACCCTGCTGGGCCGGCTCTACATGCTGGAGAGATTCTCGCAGGTTCAGCAGAATCTTCTTGCGGTTTTTCAGAAACTCTTTGAAATCGTAGCGATCGGCACGGATGATCTGAGAATGGATTTCCGAAATCGAACTCTCGAGCACTTCCATTAAAGCCTGCTGCTCTTCGGGTGAGATATCGAGCCTGTACATAGAATCATCTCCTTTTGACCCAACATCTAAATCCGCCCGGCGGCTGGGCGGCGCACCGAACGGTTAATTTGTATTTGTGTTTAAAATAACAAATGCCGACACTTTATCATACCATGGAAGGGTTAATTGCGATAGGCTGCAGGAGGTGTACTTTCACTTTTGAAAGCTGCGCACATCTCCTCTTTGGGTAAGGTGTTCCACACATCCCCATAAGAATTCAATCCAGGGGGTGAAATTGCGCGCGCCGTAAGCAGCAGCGCTTTTCATTCGCGCAGCAGCCAGGCATCTTGAGCGGCATGCTTCGTATGCTCAGTCGAAAGACGCCCGGCTGCTGTACGATGGAAGAATCCTGGCTGCACAGTTTACTCCGCTCGCAGACGCAGTCAAAGAAGCCTGGATGTTCGGCCGAAGGAACTTGAGGGAATGGCGAGCGCGCAAATAATCCACGTCACTCTGCTCAATCCGCATCCGAGATGTGCAGAAACAACCGCGTCCCCTTCCCTGGCTTCATCTCCGATCTCAACCCCCTGAAAGTCGCACTTGACAACTGGATTGCACTAATCTAGACTGTGAGAGTCCGGTTTCCTCGAAATGCGGGTTTACCGGCAGCAGCGGCGAACCTGATGAAGATTGAGCGGTATCCAGGAGGGTTTTTATCAATGGCCTCAATTTACAGTATCGTCATTCAACCCGAAAATATGGAATATGGTGAAGAAATCAAAGATTACATCCGGGTTTCCGTGGACGAAGCCCAGCTGGTGGCAGGACACGGTATTGCCGGCGATCAGAAAGCGGGTCGTCATCCGCGCCGCCAGGTGAACCTGCTGTCCTATGAATGGCTGGAGGAACTGGCCCCTGCCGGGTATAAAACCATGCCGGGCCAGTTTGGCGAGCAGTTGATCCTGCGCGGACTGGATGTGCTCAGTCTGAAACCGGGGGACGTCATCCGGCTGGGGGAAACGGCTGAAATCGAAATCACCAAACCGCGCACCGGGTGCACACGCCTGGAAGCCGCTCAGGAGAAACCCTGCAGGGACGTGCTCGGCCCCATCGGGATGCTGGCAAAAGTGACCCGCAGCGGTGTGATCCGCGTTGGCGATCTGGTGCGGGTGGTCGAAAAACTCCCTGCCTGAAGATACAGGACGAGAACGCCTGCATCATCAATGGAAACTGCCTGACCCGATGCCGCGCAGGAAACTGCGCCGCAGGGTCTTGTTCTTCAGCCGCCGGTCGATAGAAGCGGCGATTTCCTGCGCTTCTCGCTGCAGCGCCTCGCTCCACTGGTCATCCCCATTCTGCACCAGCAGCGCGCTTAACTGCTGGCGTGCCTGGATGCGCCCGGGCGGGTAGCACATCGCATCGGCCAGACGCAGCGCCGCTTCCAGCTCAACCCTGGCTTTTTCCGCATCCCCACCGGCTATATACAGCCCGGCCTGAAGCATGTGACCGCGCTGCAGGTATTTGCGTGCCCGGGTCCTGCCCGCAATTTGAAACAGCTCCTCCACACCCTGCTGCGCCTCTGCGAGCTGGCCAGTGGATAGATGCAGCCGGGCGCGCGCATCGGCCAGCCGGGTGCGCCAGCGCCAGTCGTGAACGCCGTATTCCGTGAGCCCCAGGCTCTCTTCGCAGGCCTGGATGTACGCCAGCGCCTCATCCAGCCGTCCCAGGCCGATGCAGTCCAGCGCCAGGTTAATCTGCGTGCTGATTTCAATCTCTTTGAACCCGGTTAGCGCCCGGGTGGGTTCCAGGCCCGACAGGTCGATGGCGTAGGCCGTCTCCCAGTCACCCAGTTCAGCGTGCAGCCAGCCAAGCTGGTTGATATGGCGCGCCGCCCAGGGAGAATCAATCTCATCGGCCGCTCTTTTTCCGGCTTCCAGATCGGCCAGCGCCTGATCATAATTGCCCCTGCCGCCCTCAGCCAGCGAGAGAATGTAGTTCAGCACGATGGAGATCCGCCGGTTGCCGGTCTGCCGGGCCAGCTCAACTCCCCGGCGGGCGCGCGCTGCGGCACGCCAGAACAGCCCCATAAAGTTGTCCTGCATGGCCAGAAAATGCAGGCATTCGGCCTGCAGAGACTGGCTCTCCGGCTGGGTCCGGCTGTGCACCAGCACGGTCTGCAGGCGCTTCTGAGCCGGGATCAATTCACCGGCGTTTTGCAGCGCACTGCTGAGCACAATGGCCGCCCGGATCGCCAGCAGCGGATCGCCAAGCGCGCGGGCTTTCTCTTCCGCCTCTCTGGCGAGGGCAATGCTCTGTTCACCCTGACCGCTGCTCCACAGCAGCCAGGCAAGATAGGCCAGCAGGCGTGTTTCGTCCGCTTCATAACCGAGCTGGCGCGCCAGCTCGAGCGCCTGTTCATAGTCAGCCCGCGCCTGCGCAAACAACCCCTGAAAGAAATAAACCTGGGCCCGCCCTTCATGAATCTTAAGCAGATCTCCGGGCAGGTCCCGGGCATATGGCAGCGCTTTATTGAAGTACTTCAAGGCATCGGCATGGGCGAAGAAACGCACAGCCTGAGCTGCAGCCAGGCGGTAGAAGTGGTAGGCGCGCTCATCACCGGCCATTTCGTAATGGTAGGCCACCAGAGCAGCCTGGCTTTCTGGCCGCCGGCCGGCGATCGCCTCGAAGACCTCCCCTACCTTCCGGTGGTAGGCTTTTCGCTGCCTGGTGATTATCGAACGATAGGCAGCCTCGTGCGCCAGCGCATGGCGAAAACGGTATTCCTGGCCGTCGCCGTTCAGCGGTACGATCAGATTCAACCGCTGGAACGTCTCCATCTGCGCCGGTAAATCAACCTCTTCATCCAGGACACGCACCAGCACCTGAGCAGAAAAAGAGCGTCCAATAACGGAGGCGACCTGCAGCGTACGCCGGCCTGGTTCGCTCAAGTGGTCCATGCGTGAGACCAGCAGTGCGTGCAGGCTGTCCGGAATACGCAGGTGATCTTCTTCGACCCGCGCCTTCCTGTCCTGCAGCAGCATGCCGCTCTCCAGCAGCGACTGTACAACTTCGCGGATATAAAGCGGATTCCCTTCGGCTTTCTGCAGGATCTGCGCGCGCAGCTCCTGGGACAGGCTGGCGCCGGGAAACCGGCTGTGCAGCAGGCTGTCGATCAGCTCTCCCCCTTCGGTTTCGCCCAGAGGAGCCAGGTTGATTTCTTTATAGGCTGTTGAATAGTTACTTCTGGCATGCTCAAGCACATAAACAGCCGGCGACTGCTCTTCCGGACGGGAGGCGCACAGGAAGAGCACCGGTGTTTCCTTCACCAGTTGGAACAGATGCACGATCAGCTCCGCCGAACCTGCATCGACCCACTGCAGATCGTCGAAGACGATCACGGATGGCTGGTTTTTAAAACGGATCTCCAGCAGCCGGTAGACGATCTCGAACAGCTCGCGTTTAAAGCTCTCGCCCTGCAGCACAGTGTTACCGGAATCCGGATCATCTCCACCAAAAAGAAGAGAATAAATTCGCACAGCCCGCGAGCGCAGTTCAGGGTCATAGTAGCGCAAAAAATGGGTCAGCTTGTGCTCAACCTGCGCAGCGCTGTCCGTCTCCTTAATGCCGCTCTCGGCCTGCACGTGCTGGCGGAACTGCTCATACGGCCGGCTGGACGCATACGCAGCCGACCGGATGTGCATCCAGCTCACATCCGGTTCCGTACCCGCATGTCGTGCAGTCTCGTGCTGCAGGGCCTCGATCAGGCGGGTCTTCCCCAGGCCGGCTTCGCCCACCAGAGAAACGATCTGTCCCTGCCCTGAGGTGACCCGGAATACTGCATCCCGCAGCGCGGCCATTTCCGGAACGCGTCCCACCAGGGGCTGCTGCGCTTCCGCCAGGTAAATCGGTTCGTTCCCCGTCCGGAACCCCAGCACGCGGTAAGCGTTCACGCGCGCTTCCTTGCCCTTCACCTCGATGGCCCCCAGCGGTTCCACTTCAACCAGGGAGGCGATCAGGCGGTAAGTGAATTCAGAGATCTGGACCGTCCCCGGGCGGGCGGTCTGTTCCATGCGCGCGGCCAGGTTGATGGCGTCACCCATGGCGGTGTACTCCCAGCGCTGCTGCGTGCCCACGCTCCCGACCACAACAAGCCCGGTGTTGATCCCCACGCGCACGTCAAAATCGAGCCCGCGTTCCTGCTTCAGCTTCTGGCGGTAGATCTGGATTCCGTCCACGATTTCCAGCCCTGCCCTGACCGCCCGCTCGGGATCGTCTTCGTGCGCTGAAGGCGCGCCGAAAAACGCCAGCACGGCGTCGCCCATCATGCGCGGGATTGTGCCGTCATAGCGCAGGATGGGCGGGATCAGGTAACCAAATGCGCCGTTCATTATTTCGGCCCACTCTTCGGGATCCAGCCGCTCGGCCATCGCCGTGGAGCCTTTGACATCACAGAACAGCATGGTGACCACCCGCCGTTCTCCGACCAGGCTCCCATCTTCCGGCGCTTCCTGCAGGCGCTCGAGCAGCTCCTGGGAGATGTATTTCTGCAGGCGCGGCTGCAGTTCAGCCTGTGCAGACACAGCCCGGCCGCAGCGGATGCAGTAGTTCGCAGACGCAGGGAGCATCTCCCCACACTCCGGACACAGCACGCGCCCGGTCAGGGGCAGGCCGCAGCGGCAGCAGAAGTTCGCCCCAACAGGGATGGCTGAATAACAGCGCGGACAGGTTTCTGGTTGATCGGTCACCTTCTGGTTTCCGTACCTCTCCCCCCGATGTACCGTGTACAGCTTACCCCCATTGTACAGGCATATCTCCGCGATGCAAGAACCAGATTTCCAGGCTCACGCATGCGATCAGCCGCTGGAATTCCGGTCTGGATCGCTGACAGGGTATACTTACCAGCGAACGGGGACAATAAAATGAGTGCAAACCGCCCACCTTTTGAGACAGACCCGGCTGTATCCACCAGCCTGCTGTGGCCGCCCGGCGTGCGCGAGATTGATAATCCGGTCATCCGGCCCGAGGACGCCGCATATCGCGATCTGGGGCTGGCCCACCTGGTGTACGCCTTTACCTCCGACTCCCAACAGCAGCGCGACATCGCCAGAATCCTGGGCACCCTGCTCCAGGACCCGCAGGTGATCCGCTACCGGCAGGATGTGCTCGCCGACCTGCTGCACAGCCCTGGACTGGTCGAACGGCTGGAGGCCCTTTTTCCAAAAATAGACGCCCTGGGCCGCTATGCCCACCGCCGGTCCGAATCCAACTCGCTGCGGGAGGTCACCTGGCGCCTGGGCGAGCTGCAGAGTCTGGTGGACAGCGTCCAGGGCCTGCACGAGGCTCTGCAGGCGGACGTTTCATCCCAGGCTTTGCGCAGTCTGCGCGCTCAAACGGACGCCATGCAGGCCGATCCGGTATTCCAGAACCTGGTGCGGGAGCTGCCCGGCATGCTGGAACGCCTGCGCTCCAGCGCCAGCATCACCATCGGGGTGAACCTGGATGAATATCTGCGCCCGGTGGAAGCCACCCTGCTCGCGGGCAACAGGGAGAAATTCACCTCCCCAACGCTGCTGGAACGCCTGCTCGGGAAAAAGGCTGCAGGCCAGGCTGGCCTGGCGCCGCTGCACTCCGTCCCCCGGCGCAGCCCCGGAGGTGTGCCCGGGATCCAGGGCAGCGCCGAATCACGCTGGGCGGTAGAACCGCTCATGGTACCCCTGTTTGCCGACCTGGCGAAGGTGATCGAAAAAACAACCGCACCGGTCGTCAAGGAGCTCAGGCGCTATTCCAATCTGCACAGCAAAATGTTCATCACCCTGGGGAAAGAGCTCAGCTTTTACCTGGGCGCTGTGCGCCTGGTCAGGAAACTGCAGGAGATGGGAATCCCGGTCTGCCGGCCGGAGCTGGCCCCGGTCAAAGAGCGCCTGTGCAAGGTGACGCAGTCCTGCAATGTCAACCTGGCGCTGCGATTGGGCAGCCAGCAGTCGGACAGCATTAACAGAATCGTGCTCAACGATATTCACATCGGCCCAGCGGGCCGCATCCTGATCCTCACCGGGCCCAACCAGGGCGGGAAAACGACCTACCTGCAGGGAGTCGGGCTGGTCCAGGTGCTGGCACAGGCAGGGCTGTATGTGCCCGGCGAGAGCGCGCGCATCAGCCCGGTCGACAGGATTCTCACCCATTTCCCGCTCGAGGAAAACCCCGCAGCCGGGTCCGGCCGCTTCGGAGAGGAGACCCAGCGTTTAAGTGAGCTCTTTGCCCAGGTGACTGCCTCCAGCCTGGTGCTGCTCAACGAGACATTTTCCAGCACCAGCGCTGGCGAGAGCATCTATCTGGCCCAGGATGTTGTGCGCATTCTGCGCCGGCTGGGTGCGCGCGCCCTCTACGCCACCCACCTCCATGAGCTGGCAGCCCAAGCAGAGGCTCTCAACACCTCCACTCCGGGCGACAGCCTGGTGATCAGCCTGGTTGCTTCGCCCATCGATGAGCTGAACCCCGATGGACACCGGCATAGTTTTCGGGTCGTAGCGCGCCCGCCGCTGGGACGCAGCTTCGCCCGCGAGCTGGCGGCGCGCTACGGGGTCAGCTATGAACAGCTTGAACAGATGCTCAAGAGCAGGGGCCTGCTCCCACCAGACGGCTCCTGATCCCGCACCTTACGCCAGCGCGCCAAACCAGCCTCTGCGCTCCATCCATTTGGCAATTTCCAGCACCGGTGAAATAGTCAGCGAGACGGCCAGGATGATCAGCCAGTCTTCCAGCGACAGGCTGAAGGTCTCAAACGGCGTCTGCAGGAAGGGGACGTAGACGATAATCACCAGCATCAGGAAATCCCACAGCACCGCCCAGTTCAGCCAGCGGTTGCTGAAGGGCTGGTTGAATACAGAGTGCCGGTCTGAACGGTAGTTGTAGGCCTTGAAGAACTGGATCAGGACCAGGGAGACAAAGGTCATGGTCATCGCTTCGGCCAGGCTGCGTCCGGAGTTGAGCGCCCAGGAGAACAGCCCCAGGTTGGCCAGCGAGGACCAGATCCCGCCCACCAGCATCAGGATGACCACAGCTCGTGTGAAAATGCCCTGCCGGGTGTCGCGCGGCCGGCGGCGCATCAGGTCGGGTTCTGGCGGGTCCACGGCCAGCGCAAGGGCCGGCAGGCCGTCCGTCGCCAGGTTGACGAACAGGATCTGCACGGCGGTCAGCGGCAGCGGCATACCCAGCAGAGCCGCCCCGGCCATCAACCCGATCTCGCCGATATTCGAAGACAGCAGGTACATCAGATATTTCTTGATGTTGCCAAAGATGCCGCGTCCTTCTTCGACGGCCGCCACGATGGAAGCAAAGTTATCGTCAATCAGAGTCATATCGGCGGCCTCTTTACTCACATCCGTCCCGGTGATGCCCATGGCGATCCCGATGTCCGCCTTCTTCAAAGCCGGGGCGTCGTTGACGCCGTCTCCTGTCATGGCGACGATGTGACCCTTGTTCTGCAGGGCTGTGACCACTCTCAACTTATGGGCCGGAGACACACGCGCGTACACTTCGATCTGCTCGACCTCACGCTCGAATTCTTCATCAGACATGTTCTCCAGCTCAACCCCGGTCACCACTTTCCCCACCTTCAGCAGACCCAGCTCCTGCGCGACCGCCTTTGCCGTGACCGGGTGGTCGCCGGTAATCATCACCGGGCGGATACCGGCCTGCTCGCAGATCTGGATCGCCTGGCGCGCCTCCGGTCGCGGCGGGTCAATCATACCCACCAGCCCCAGGAAGGTCATCTCGTTCTCGGCTTCGGTAATACGCTCGGCCGGTTTTGACGCCACCGCCAGCACGCGCAGCGCCTGGGCCGCCATCTCCTGCCCGGCATCGATAATCGCCTGGCGGTCTTCTGCGGTCAGCGGACGTACACCGTCTGGGGCCATCCAGGTGCTGCACGCATCCAGGATGACTTCCGGGGCTCCCTTCGAGCAGGCCAGCCGTCCATCCGGCGTTTGCAGCAGGGTGGTCATGCGCCGGGTTTCGGAGGTGAATGGAATCTCGTCCACACGCGGGTACTGGCGGTCCAGCTCCGCGCGCTGCAGCCCGGCCTTTGCCGCGGCCACCAGCAGCGCCCCCTCGGTTGGATCGCCTTTGATATCCCAGCGCCCGCCTTCTTCCACCAGCCTGGCGTCGCTGACCAGCACCGCGGCTCGCAGCAGGTTTTCCAGCCGTTCGAAGCTGCCGTTTAGCCCTCCATCCGCCCGGAACTCGCCCACCGGTTCGTAGCCCGAGCCCGTGACCTCAATCATCTGTCCGGCCGTGTAGATCTTCCTCACGGTCATCTCATCTTTGGTCAGTGTGCCGGTCTTGTCCGAGCAGATGACTGAGGTGCTGCCGAGCGTTTCGACGGTGGGCAGCCGCCGCACCAGGGCGTTGCGCTTCACCATGCGCTGGATGCCGATCGCCAGCGAAATGGTCACCACAGCCGGCAGCGCTTCGGGGACGACCGCCACCGCCAGGGCAATGCCGAAGATAAACATTTCCAGCAGGTCCTGGCCCCGCAGCAGGCCCAGGACCACAATGATGCTGACCACCACCAGGGCAGCTCGAGCCAGCACTTTCCCCACCCGGTCGAGGTTTTCCTGCAGCGGGGTCTGTCCGGTTTCCACATCCTGCAGCATGCCGGTGATGCGGCCGAATTCGGTGTTCATCCCGGTCGCAGTGACCAGCGCTTTTCCGCGCCCGTAGGTCACTGCGGTCCCGGAGAAGACCATGTTCAGGCGGTCGCCAGGGGGAAGGTCACCGCCCGGGATCGGATCGGTGATTTTCTGCACCGGCAGTGATTCTCCCGTCAGGGCTGCTTCCTCGACCTGCAGGTTGACCGCCTGGATCAGGCGCGCATCCGCCGGGATCTTATCACCCGCCTGCAGCAGGATCACGTCGCCGGGTACCAGCTCTCGGGCGGGGATCTCGACTTCCGACCCGTCCCGCAGCACGGTGGCCGTGGGGGCTGCCATTTCTCGCAGCGCTTCCACGGCTCGCTCGGCCCGGTATTCCTGGATAAAGCCCAGGAAAACTGCAAAGAGCACGATTACTGCAATAGCCGCCGCTTCGATCCCGTGCCCCAGCACGGCGGAAATCAGCGTCGCGGCCAGCAGGATGATGACGAAGATGTTCTTGAATTGCTCGAGCAGGACCTTAAACGGGGTTACCCGCCTGACTGCGAGCAGCTCGTTCGGCCCACATTCCTGCAGCCGGACCTGCGCGTCGCGGCTGTTTAAGCCCTCCGGTGTGGAGGCCAACTTCTGGAGGGCTTCTTCAACCGTAAGGGTGTGCCAGTTCTCGACAGGGTGCATCATTTGCATTTCTGTTCTCCACAAACCATGTTCAGCCGGTCCTTTTCAATGGATAAAAAGGCCGGCAGTAAAGCTTTTTCAAAAAGGCGTGTTTGATCGTTCTCCACCGGTTTTCCCCCAACCGGTGGAATGAAGTAATTTGGGCTTCGGCGTTGATGATTTCTGGCATAAAAAAAGACCACCACAACGTAAAGTTGCGCTGGTCTCGCTGTTTCTATACTGACAGCCGGAAGCGGCTCTGGAGGTGAGCGCACTTCGTACTGACGACTGCCATCCTGCCGGAGCAGGCAGCTACTCCCCAAGCGGAGCAGAACGAAGTTTAATGCAGCCCGCTGCCGCTGTCAAGAATGATCTTTGGCCAACGTCAGCAGGCCAGGGGATTAGGTCCAATTTCCATGAGGAGTGACCCGGCAGCGCTGATTGTCATATCCCTCCCATTGGAGTAAGATTGGCCTGCAGTTTGTGGAAGGACTTATGTTCTCGATCCGGGATTTTTTTCATTTGCCCCAAATAGATGCCTGGGTTGACCGGCTGGGCGCCGGCCAGCCCGGGTTGACCATCATTGCCGGCCTCGACGCGCGACCCGGCATCACCTTCCCGCCCCAGGGTCTGCTGCCCAGTGGCCGCTCGGCGATCTTCTCCATCCTGATCGAACAGGTGCTCACCAGCAGCCCGAAAACCCGCTGTCATCTCCTCGCCCTCGATAAGCAGACGCTGCGAGTCCCCCGTCAGCTTCGCCGGCAGGTACAGTTTTTCAGCACAGAAGCACCCTTCAGCTACGCCGGCAGGGTGGAGGAAGCGCTCAAAGACCGCCCCACCATGCTGGTCATCGACTGCCTGGATGCAGACAGCCTGCAACCCGCCATCCGGGCAGCCCAGGAAGGCCTTTTCGTACTGGCGCAGTTTGACACCGTGCTGTACGGCGCCGAGGTGATCGACCAGCTTTACCCCCTCGGCATGTCTGAAAGCCAGCGCGCAGTCATCAACTGCATCCTCAGCGTGCAGCGTCTGCAAACGCTGTGCGCGCAGTGCAAAACTGAAGCCCCTCTCAGCCCGGATCAGGCCGCCCGGCTGCGGTCGCATCCCCTGCTGGCCTCACCCGGTCCGCTGGTAACGGACCTGCTTTCCGGGCTGCTGAAAGACGATCTCCAGGTTTACCAGGAAGGGAGCTGCCCCTCCTGCCAGGGCACCGGACGCCGCGGCGAGGCGATGGTGTTCGACATCTTTCACCCCAATGCTGGCCCGGGGGATCACAACCTGCCCCTGGCTGCTTATGTGGGCCGCCTGGCTGAACTGGGCTACCTGTCGCTGGAAGACTTTCTGGACTTCGAAAACCGCCACCGGCGCCGGATGGCGTATACCCTGCTGTCGCTGGAAAGTGTCCTGGCCGCTAAATCAAATATATACGAGCGCAAACAGGCCGAACTGGAGGCTGCCAACCGTGTGCTGACGCAGCGCACCCGCTCTCTGATCTCACTGCGTGAACTGGGCCAGGCGATGGTCACCTCTGACGACCTGCAGGATCTGGCCAACCGGGTATGCCGTTTTGCCCTGGACCTGTGCGGAGCGGACCGGGTCATTGTCTATTATTCACAGTCCATCCACGATGCCGAGGCGCTCGCATCCGGCGGCTGGGGGACAGACCGGGTGCCCCGAAAAGTGGACCCGTCCACCACAATGGCACCTGCCGCGCTGCAGCTTCTGGAAAAGGCGGTCGAGCCGGTGGCGTTCAACTTCTGGCCTCCCGGCATCCCGCCCCGCAATCCCGATGTGGAGGGAGCAGAGCTGCGAGCCGGTCTGCTGGTGCCGCTGATTGCCCAGGAGAAACGTGTGGGGTTCATCCTGGCTCACACCACACGCAAGCCGGCTTTCCTGCAGGCTGAAATCTCCATGCTGCACACACTGGCCCAACAGGCTGCCCTGGGGATCCAGCGCGCCCGCCTGATCGAAAACCTGCACAATAAAATCGCCAGCCTGGAAGCAGCACAAAAGGAACTGGCGCAGAAAGAGCGCATGGAACGGGAGCTGGAGCTGGCGCGCCAGGTGCAGCAGAGTATGCTGCCGCGTGCCTTTCCGCAGGCTGCCCGCTGCCGCTTCGCGGCGCGTTCTCTACCGGCGCGCTGGGTAGGCGGCGATTTCTACGACGTGATCCCGCTGCAGGCAGGGAACATCGGCATTGCCATCGCCGACGTCTCCGATAAAGGTCTACCGGCGGCTCTGCTGATGGCGCTCACGCGCAGCCTGCTGCGGGCTGAAGCGCCTCGCCAATCATCGCCTCAGGCTGTGGTAGAGCGCATCAATCAGCTTTTGATCGAACTGGTCGGTGATTTGAGCATGTTCGTCACCCTGTTCTATGCTGTGGTCGAGCCGGGAAGCCGCCGTCTGACCTACTGCCGGGCGGGCCATGACTACCCCATGCTGCTGCGGGGCGGCAGCGCCCGGCTGTTAGCCGGAACAGGCACCCCTCTCGGTATCTGGGGAAAGGAAGAGGAATTTAAACTGTCAGAGGAGACTCTGTTCCTGGAGTCCGGGGACCGGCTGGCGCTGTACTCGGATGGCCTGACCGATGTTCTCTCAGAACAGGGCGAGATGTTCGACCGCGAGCGCCTGACCTCCCTGCTGGTCGAGGCTTCCAGCCTGCCGCTCAGCGAGATGTGCACCTCGGTTTTCTCCAGCCTGCTGGCTTTTCAGGGAGACGCCGAACAGCACGACGACATGACCCTGCTGCTCATCGAGATGATCTAGATGAAACCTGCGCGCGCGAAGCGCCCTCGCACTGCTCACAGCCTGGATGGCGGAGCGTGTGTTCCTTCAGCACGACCTGATAAGGGCTGCCGGTGTACTTGCTGAAGCCGGGATAGATCTGTTCGACAGCCGGCGGCCGGCGAGCAGCCTTCGACCGAAGCCAGACAGGCGTGCGTGCTTCAGCGCACCAGCACCGGCAGCCAGAGGAAATCGCTGTATGATACCGGTCTGCGCACCTGACCCGAATCTTCATCCACCATCAAACTGGAGACATCCACCGCTTCAAAAGCCGAACCAGGTACGCTTTTCAGTTCACGAAGCATATCGTTATCCCAGCGCTCATCCGGCGCACCGCTGATGTACCAGTTGCTGCCGTTATCCGCCAGGATCAGCCCGTAGGTCTGCATGGCGCGCAGGATCACCTGCACCGGGGGCGAGAAACCGGAGATATCGAACGAACGCTTCAGGCGGAAGCGCTGCCCCATCATGGGTACATCCGGGTCCATAATGCTGCTTGCTTCATGACGCGCCGGCCAGACGTAACCCAACCCGCTGGTTCTGCGTGCCGTAAACCGCAGGGCATGGGTGATCTCACCGCCTGCCACCTCCTCGTAGCGCACCAGGCCGGGAAGGATGGGCAGCCCGGCCGCGTCCGCCGAGGTCCAGCCGGCCGGCCGCAGCCGGTTTGACCTCAGGTCAAAGATCGCCCCTGAGCCGGCCCGCCACCGCCCCCCTCCCATTGGACGGGCATCGAAGAGTTCGTACAGCACGCAGGTATCGCGATTGACGATCAGAATGTGCCGGTCGCCGCTGGAATCTGGCCCGCCTTCGATTAACGGGTTCTCCGGGATGGGGTACAGGCCCGCATCGCTTTCATCATCGTGTTCAAATTCGACAGGGACGCCCGGCTGGCTTGAATCGACCACGTTATAGGGGATCCCGATCGGACTACCCTCCCACGTCCCTGAGCCGAAATCCGGATGCAGCCGTCCATCCCGGCCGATGGAAGCCACATAGGCATCGGACCGCGGGTGCACCGAGAGGTGGTCTACCCTTGCATTCCAGATATTGTCCGCCGGAAAGAGCGGGCAGCCGGCGATACCGGCTGCCGCGGGTTCTGCTCTGCCGTCCGTCCACAATCCACCCGATACCATACAGACGAACAGGAGCAGACAGATGACCGCACCTTTTTTCATGAGATACCTCGAGTTTTTAATAAAATCGAAATTGTGACCACGAAAAACCTGCTATACTATATCAAATTCTCACCATTCTCATAGCATAAAAACCACCTTCGTACATCCTCCCCCTGTACGGGAAGGCGCTTGTCGAGGATCGACAGCGAAATATCCACCCCTTTTTTCGCAGTACAGCCTGCGCTGGGTTGCATTGAGTGCTCTGGCGCTCTCAGCCGGGTTGATATTAAAAACCGCTTCACGCGGCCCTGGAGGCAGATGAACGTGACACAACCGACGCAAACAGATCAATGGTTGAATATTGAGCTCGAAACCAAACCCGATTTTGAGATGGCAATGAAGCGCATTTATGCCTGGTTTGAGCAGGAGATTATTGACCGTCCCCCGGTGCGCTTTACACGCCACAATGCGGAATATGAAGAAGCCTCACATGATTGGAAACCGGAGTGGAAAGAGCTCAAAGACCGCTGGTTCGATGTCGAATACAATCTCGAGCGCTTCCTGAAGGAGCTGGAAAGCAAACGCTTCCTGGGCGAGACCTTCCCGGTCTTCTGGCCCAACCTGGGCCCTAACTTCTTCTCCGCCTGCTACGGTGTCCCCCAGGTGTTTGGCGAGGTAACCTCCTGGGCCGAGCCCGATCTGGAAGCTTATGGTGAACCGCGCCGCTTCGATTTCGAGCACGAGTTCATGCGCAAGATGGTGGAGTTCACCCAGGCAGCGCTGGAAATCTGTGATGGTAAATTTATCGTGGGCTACACCGACCTGCACGGCGGGCTGGACTGGCTCATGGCCCAGCGCGGTTCTGAGCGCCTGTGCATGGATCTGTACGAATATCCCGATGACGTCAAGCGCTACCTGGACGTCGTAATTGAGGATTTCTTAAAGGTCTACGACTATTTTCACGATATGCTCCGGTCACACGGGCAGCCCTCTGTGACCTGGATGAACATCCCATCCTTTGGGAAACTGCATATCCCCAGCGCCGACTTCGCCACAATGATTTCGAAGCGCCATTTCGATGAGTTCGTCTACCCGACGCTGGAGAAAGAATGCCTGCACATGACCCACAACATCTTCCACGTGGACGGGAAGGGAGTGGCGCGTCACCTGGACCGCATCCTGGAGCTGCCCAACCTGCAGGCCATCCAGTGGGTGCAGGGTGTCGGAGACGACTGGCCCATTATGCAGTGGGTGCCGCTGATCCAGCGCATCCAGGCCGCTGGCAAGTCAGTTGTTGTGGATATGGACCTGAAAGACCTGGACGCATTTATGGAAGCAGTGAAACCCGAGGGCATCCTGCTCTGCCTGCCGTCTGAAAACGAGGAAGAGGAACTGGAAGTCTTAAAGCGCCTGGAGAAGTGGACCGGGAAGAACTGAGCGGCTGAATCCGCTCAGGACGATTTCACGTTCCGGGACCGTTTTTCCTGGTACATACGCTCATCGGCCTCGCTCAATACGTCCACCAGACGGCATCCGGCTTCACCGGTTGCCGCGCCGATTGAAGCGCTCAACTCCCAATTTGAACTGGTATTGCCCCCATTCGCCGCCTGAGGTCCGCTTCGGGCGGCGTTCCATTTATTAATTGCCTCGCGCAGACGGGCAACGGCTTTCTCAACCACTGCCTGGCTGGCTCCTTCCAGCAGGATCACAAATTCGTCCCCGCCGATACGGGCTGCAGTATCACTCTTGCGGAACGCGCTGCGGATCACGGAAGCCATAGCCTGAAGCAGTTCGTCGCCAGCCGCGTGCCCGCTGCTGTCGTTGACCTGCTTCAGGTGGTCGATATCCAGCGATATAACGCTGATCGGCCATCTCCCTCCAGCCTGCAGTTTTTTCAGCCTGTCTTCAAAATATGCCCGGTTGTACAGCCCGGTGAGTGAATCCTGGTAACTCAGCTGCTCCAGTCTTGCACTCATTGATTTCATCATCTCAAGGGCACGGATGTTGTTTACAGCAGCCGCCGCGCTGTCCGCCAGATACATTAACAGTTCTACGTCATGTTCGTTAAAAGGTCTGCGGCCGACCTTATTGGCGGTGGTGATCGTGCCGATCACCTCGTCCTGAGCTGTCAGCGGGACCACGATCAACGCCCCAACCCCGCGCTCGATGCGGCGCTGGCGAGTGGCCGGAGGTTCGATACCGTCATCTGCATGCAGGGAGAGCACCGGCTGTCCGGTGCGAAAGACGATCCCACTGATGCCGGCTTCCAGCTCCTCGTAGCTCAGCCTTTCATCTTCCTCCCCATCATCCGCCCATTCGATGACCTGCCGCTTCTTATGATCGACAATATAGAGGGATGTCCGGTCCGCCTGGACAAGCTGGTGACAGGCACTGTCCAGCCGCTGGCAGATAGTGGGCAGGTCTTCGGCCCCAAGGATGGATTGGGCAGCCTGCAGCAGTGCGCGTGTTTCCTGCAGCTGTTCGAACTGCTGGTCAAACAATCTGCTGGCTTCCAGAATCAGTGCGAACAGATGCGCACATTCGTGAGCCCTGTCTACCGCAAACTTTGAAAACGGCTGATCCCAATGACGTAGAAACCGGATTTGCCCCAACTGACGGCCTTCATAAACCAGGGGCAGTTCCAGTCCCGGCTGTTCGTTATCCAGGGTACCAGAGGTAAATGTGACCTCAGAGCACTGGATCAGGATCTGAAACTGATCCAGCAGGCGCTGGAAGATTTCTTCTTTTAGTGTGCCCCAGTGCGCGCCTTCGTTATCTGCAGTCTTCATAATCCGGTTCCGGTGGTGTATCAGGGTTTCCGTCCAATCGTCTAACCTGTAATCAGAACACGAATGTAGCTTGCAGGTTGATTAATGTATACATTGTATATCATGAGGCTCTGGCGGCCGGAATAAAATGTTAATTAATAATTGCATACGATTATGATTTACCAGCCGGTGGTTATAAAATCAACGGAATGTGATCCGTAAACTGAAACGGGGGAGACCCCTGAAAGACCCATCCAACCGGATCTCTTGCCGGACCACCTTTCTCAGCAATATCCGTGGAATGCAATTATCTGGTCGTCAAAAAATCCTGCTCGTCGAGTGCCATGTTGTGGTCGCTGCTGCTCATTAAGCGAGCAATGGGATGGCCCGGCATACCGGGTCATCCCATTGCTTTCCGTTCCGAGAGGCGTGTGCCCTGACCTCTCCAGCGGAGCCCCAAAAGCTGTGTGCTAACCGGCAGTTCTGTGCTTCGCCGGCTTCAAGATAGACCTCATAACCGCCCGGTGGTGTTTCCCCGAGTTTGCCGCCGGCGCTCGCAGCAGCTGCGTCTCCGGGATCGAGGACGAGATCTCCAGCTTGTGGTAGGCCGGCCGGATGAAGAAGATGTCTTCGCCAATGCTGGCGAGGATCTCCTCCAGCACGCCGGCATTCACCAGGCTGGGCCCGAAGAGACCCAGCGGGCCGTAGATGTGACACGGAGCCGATGAATAGAGCAGCTGTCCGTTGACGTAGAGCTCGTAAGCGGGGAAGCCGTCATGCCGGCTGTCGGAATCGATGTAGCAGCGCACCATTCCGGAAAGCCCCATGTTCTCCAGCCGTACCTTCAGGTCGGCATCGATGCCGGGAGCGAAGTTCTCGAAGGTCCAGTGTTCCGCCGGGAGCGTGGCGTTGATGCGGAACCTAACGGTGAGCGTCGATGCGGTGGACCCTTCGAACTTCACCTCGATGTTCGGTGGAACCGCGGGAAGGGTGTTCTCGGTAAAAGGAACGCTTCCTGGCAGCAGGGTATACGCCCAGGGCTGGAACCCGGACGAACAGGCGGGTACAGGGCTCTGGTTCGCATCCAGGTCTTCGCTGTTGTACTCACGCGTCGGGCCAAATTCTGCGAGGGAAAGCAGTCCACCCGGGAAGGGGATGATGGCATCCTCGGGATGCGGGCCGCGCGCGGGGTCCATGGCCACTTTTACGATCGCCTGAGCCCGGTGGCTGCCGCTGTTATACGAAAAGCCCCGGTTATCTCCGCCGATCGAATACTTCGCCATATCGTCAATAAACGGGAGCATCGCAGGATTGACGACACTGAAAACACCCTTCAATGCGTCAACCACCGGCGGTGGAATGGCGACGACCTCAGAAGGGATAAAGAGACGCAGTTTGATCTCCAGATTCGGAAAGATCGAGGACTGTCCCGGCAGGATGTCATCGAGGTCTACGGGGGATGAGCCATTTCCGTTCGAGACCGGGGCGCCCATCGCGCCCGTCCCGGCCTGATCGGTCACCGGGATGGTGCCGCCGTTCGTATTCTCCTTGACCTCATCCAGGTATTCCACCGTGGCGCCCTGTTCGGTGAGCGTGTTGGGCGGGTCGGCGATGTTGCTGCTCATCGCTGCCCCGACCATCGATGCGACCTGCTGTCCGAGCGATACGGCTGCATTCAGCGCGTTTGCAGCCGCATCGCCGGCCAGGTTGCCGGACAGCTGGGCAGTATTGTTGGCCAGTGCGGCCAGACTACCCAGGATGGCTGTAAGCTGAGATGTCTTGGACATGTCGGTAAACATGCTCCCATTCTGGATCGCTTCAAGGGCCGAATTCAATGAAGTCGGCATGGGGTACTGCGTCGGTGCAATCTGGTTCAACACGCTGACCGGCACCGTCGGCGTCAGGCCTTCAGGCAGGGGCTGGGCGTAGTCCTGGTTGACATTGACCGGCAGAATTTGCGGGGCAAGATTGGGGATCGGTGAGTCCTGCCAGTTGAAGAAGCGGCGTACGTTGATGTACTCGGAGGCATTCGACAGCCCGAGGATGGCTTCGGCAAATACGCCGGAAGACGGCAGAAATACCGTTCTCCAGTGATGGCGCTTGCGGATCTCGGTCTCGTAATCGCGCAGACCCTCGACGTAATCGTTAATCAAACCGCTGATATCATCTTCGCGCGGTCTGGGAAAGTCGAAAGTCCAGTCAATTGTGCCTTCCGCGCCATCGAGCACCGCACCGTGCGCGGTGTAGTTAATCTGGAGCGTGTTGTTATCTCCCATCACAGCGGTTCCGGTGATCGCCACTGGATTGGTGAACTGCCGGCCGTTGATCACCTTGATCAGATCGATGGTCCCCTCCACTGCGCGCGCCTTCTTGCCGCCGGCCTGCTCGTCAATGTACAGCGTGATGTTGGCCGTGGAATAGTTGTTCCCCTTTCCATGCAGAACCGGCTGTCCCCACAGGGTGTACTTACCAGCATTCCTTCCTTTCCGGACAACCTTCTGCTTGATCCCGTTACCGGTCAGGGCGTTATCAAAATCAAACAGCGGCGCCCGGACTGCACTGAAGAAGTTCTGACCGAGCCTGCGCTGCAGGTCTTCCGGGTCCTCCTTCAGCTTGAAGATCAACAGATTCTCGGTCAATCCCAGCGGGTTGGGATCAATCAGGGCGCTCAGCGCCAGGGTTTCCGTCGTTCCGAAAATTCCCAGGTGCTCGATGATGTCGATTATCTGCTCCTTTTCCACATTCGCCAGCAGGTACTTGGTGTATCCGTACTTGTAGAAGTTGAAATGCGACTCGATTTCTTCGATGACATCGGCCGGGTTGATGTCGGAGATCGTTGCCAGCTGGGTGTTGATGTGAGCCGTGACGTCGCTGATCTCTTCATCGACCTCGTTCTTCAACTGCCCGTATGTGTACGACCGGTTGATGGTCTGCAGCACCACCTGGGTGTTGGCGTTCCGGTCTTCGAGGGTGTACTCGATATCGATCCTCAGGTCGACGGATGCGCTGGTGTTCAGGATCGAGAACAGGTTGTTGTCGACATCTTCTTTGAGTGCCTCCCGGTTGCTGCCCAGGCCCAGTTCATTGTCGTCGCGGTTGGTATCCGTCACCTTGGGGGTCTTATTCTCGTCAGACAGGTAGGCCTTCATCGTCTGTTTGAGTTCCGATGTAAAGTCGGACTTCAGGCTGGCCCGGATGCCCTCATCGATCTCGAACGAATCGACACCGCCGAACTCGGCCTTATCCAGCACTGCCGTGTCCAGGATATCGTAGCTGATATACGTGCTGCTGCCGGACATCTTGAAGTTCAGGCTGTCATCCAGATCGAAGCCGGTGATCGCCAGGGTCACTTCAGGATTTGAATCAGTCAGCTTCACGCGGACATTTTCGGAGTACGAGCGCGTGCGGGTGATCTTCACCCGGGTGATCCTGACGTCGCCGGAGGCGTCAAAGGCCTCATTTTGCGGGTTGAAGTCCTTCACAACCTGGTCGAACTCGACGAAGCGGCCCGGCATGACGCGCTTGATCGCCCGGCCGAAGATATACCAGTAGTCTTTGATCAGATCGATATTGAAGGTGATCGGGCCAAAGGGCAGGAACAGCACCGGATAGAGCCTTTCCACCGTGGTATCGGTCCGGTAGCTGTGCAGCACTTCGTAGTACTGGATCGTGAGGGCGTGGCTGTGGTTGTAGTTGGTCACAACGCGGGTCTGAGCGCGCTGCCTTCCCCGCTGCTCGTCTTCGACAATCACGGTGGACATGACCGAGCGCACGTTGGAGGCGTTCTGGACGGTGGAATCCGAGATGTTCTGGACCAGTTCACCAGCGACCGTGCGTTCACCGCTGGTCTCCGACTGGAGCCGGCCCTGCACCGTCCCGTTGGAATACACCAGACTGCCGCCAATCGAATTGGCAGCCGAGGCCAGCGCGCTGCCGGCGCCCCGAACGGGCAGGCCAATTAGAGCCGTCAGATCAGCCGCGAGCGATCCACCGCCGGATGCGCCTGCTCCAGCGCCGCTCACCAGGCCTGCCCCCGTCGTACGCGTGGTGGCATCGACGTCGGTTGAGCCGTAGAGGTGTTCCCGGGCCGTGGTCTGCACGACCTCATTCAGCGCTCGCACCTGGGTAAATGTCGCCTGCAGTTCTTCGGATACCCCGGTATCCTCATCGCGAGAGCTGCGCTGCCGGCGAAACCAGTCCAGCACTGCGATCTGGCGCTGCTCTCCGGGCGCCAGCGCCAGGCTGTGGATAATCTCCCCCAGGTTGGTGCCGGCGTTGATCCATCTTTGATGGAAGGAAGCCAGGTAGCCCAGGTAAAACTTGAACTCCGAGCGGTAGAAGATGTTGATCAGCTCTTCCGCCGGGTCAGGCTCGTCTTTGTCCGAAAAATACGTCAGTTCGTAATCGCTGAGACGGTAATCCTTCTCCTTTACGTAGTTGCTGAAGCGTACCTGGGTATGGGTGCTGCCGATCAGCTTCGGGATCAACGCCGGAGGAGCGGATGGCTTCTCGTAAAACTCCCCGCGGACTGCTTCCAGAATGATCTCCTGTGCCTCCTGATACGGTGGTAAAGCTTCAAGCTGGCTGAGCGTTTGCACGCCGAAGACAGTTTCAAGCTGGCCGGCAGCGGCTTCGTCGACACTGATCAGGTAGATGATGTCTAATTCGTCCAGCCTGTTGAGGTTATCGGGGGTCAGAGCCTCCTCTTCGATGTAGTGCTCAAGCCCAGCATTTTCCACATTACCCTGTCGGAAAGCAGCCATGGAATATTCAGCATGCCGGCAGGGCGCAAACTCCGCCATGTCTCGAATGGTGAAAATTCCAAGCTCATTAAGGGCCTGGATTTTCTCCAGCGTATTGACGGACGGTAATTGAGTGATCGAGTAATACGGTTTCATTCGGTACTCCCTGGAAGGAACCTTCCTCTGATTTGTTCGCCCCCGCAGTGGACTGCACATCCTGATGGTGTGGTTGAAAGCCGGTCGGTCAGTGAACAGGCAGTGCCCGGGTGGATTTACCCGGACTCATTTATCGCTGCGCTGCAAATAAACTTGATGCGTGAATTCACTGGAACTGGCGAATTAATAAGATAAATCGGACCGATTAACATGCTAATATTATGACAACGGACTGTCACGCCGGCGTGACAGGGATGTGACAGAGGGGTGGAAAAATTTGGACTCCGTGCGAATATTCCTGTTTGGCTCGCCTCGCATCGAACATCAGGGCAAACCGGTCAGTGTCGAACGCCGCAAAGCGTTGTTCCTGGTGGCGTACCTGGCGATGGCGGAGCAGAGGCAGAGCCGTGAGGCGCTCACCAGCCTCTTCTGGCCCGAACTCGACCATGTGCACGCGCGCTCTGCGCTGCGGAGTACGCTGCATTCGCTCACCAGAGCGGTCCCCCTGCCCTGGATTGACACCGATGCGGTTTCCGTAGCGTTGAAACGGGATATGGTCTGGGTGGACGTCGACGCCTTTATCGGACTTCTGGTTCAGCGCGGCGCCCACAGCCATGCCCGCAGCACCGTGTGTGCAGAATGCGTGAAACTCAACCAGCAGGCGATTGAACTGTACCAGGCTGATTTTCTGGCCGGATATAACCCATCCTACAGCGGAGAATTCGATAACTGGCAGCGCACACAGCGGCAGTGGCTGCGCTGGGAGTTCATGGATATCCAGCGCCAGATGTCTGAATACTACGGCGGTAAGGGAGAATATGATCTGGCGATCCGCTATGCGCAGCAGTGGCTCTCTATGGATCCACTGGATGAGAATGCTCACCGCCAGCTCATGCGCCTGCATGCTGCCAATGGCCAGCGGACCTATGCACTGCGGCAGTTTGAGCAGTGCGTGAAAATCCTGGATGAGGAACTCGCGACCCCTCCCGATGCAGAGACCAGGCTCCTCTACGAATCCATCCAGAACCAGCCGGGGGCTGCGAAATTCAAATTTAATACGGCCGAGCAGCCCGCTGCCGTCAGCATTCTGCCGCCTCTGCCTCCCCTGATTACAGGCCGCAATAAAGAACTGGAAGAGATCAAACGGCGCCTGGGCATTGGCTCCGTCGAGCTGCGCGCCGTCACGGTTATTCAGGGCTGGCCGGGTGTTGGAAAAAGCACGCTGCTGGCAAAGCTCGCCCACGATCCTGAGGTTGCGGGCCAGTTTCCCGATGGAATCTTCTGGGCTTCGCTGGGTGAATCCCCGGACATCTATGGTGAGATCTCCGCCTGGGCCGATGCACTCCTCCCTGGTGGTCCGGGCCGGATCCAGAACCCGGATGAACTGAGAGCCCAGCTTACGGCGGTGCTGCGCGACCGGCGTTCTCTCCTGCTGCTGGATGACGTCTGGCAGATTGAGCACGTGCAGCCGTTCCGTGTGGGCGGGCAGCACTGTGCGCTCGTCATCACCAGCCGGCTGAACGACGTCTCCATCGAACTCGCCCCCACCGCAGGCGACATCTACCGGCTGCCAGTGCTGTCCGAGGAGGCCGGGCTCGACCTGCTGGGGAAGCTCGCCCCGCAAATGCTGCAGAAAGACCCCCGGGCAGCGCGTGAACTGGTCCACGACCTGGAAGGCCTGCCCCTGGCCATCCACGTAGCCGGTCGTCTGCTGCAGAACGAAGCGCGCCTGGGATGGGGCCTGCGGGAGCTGCTGGCGGAGCTGCGCAGCGGTGCAGCTCTGCTCAACGCGCCTGCACCCAGCGACATGCACGCTGCCCGGCAGGCTGCCTCGCCCACGGTGGCAGCGCTGTTAAGACGCAGCACCGATCTGCTGGATGAGGAAACCCGCAGGAAATTCGCCTGCCTGGGGCTGTTCGTCCCAAAACCGGCCACATTCGACCTGCAGGCAATGGCAGTAGCATGGGGGGTTGATGACCCCCGTCCTGCTGCACGCCTGCTGGTCAATCGCGGGCTGCTCGAGCCGGTAAGTGGCGGCCGTTTTCAGATGCATGCGCTGCTGGTCATGCATGCCCGCTCTCTGCTGGATCAAATGAGCGATGGCGACACTCGCACCTCCTGAACAGACCTCTGTTCAAATGCAGCTGGCCCGCTATTATCTCCATAAACTGCGTGCAGCTTCCGCAGCCGTCCAGCACGGTCAGGGGAGTGCTGCCTATGGCCTCGAGATGCTGAACCAGGAATGGGAGCAAATTGAACACTGGCAGGCATATGCAGCAGAACACAGGAGCCGCGACGCCGGGTGGGCGCGCCTCTGTATGGAATTTCCCCTGGCTGGCGTGGAGGTTCTGGCCCTGCGCCAGAGCATAGCCGGGCGGGTGCGCTGGCTGCGTGCCGGTCTGGAAGCCGCAGAGATGCTCGCAAACGAGCGCGCTGAGCTCGCTATCCTGGATGAACTCAGCGGCGCCTACCAGCTGCTGGGGGATCTCCCTCAGGCGGAAAACTGCGCCACCCGGCTGCTGGAACGGGCCGAGGCCCTTCAGGACAAGCTGGCCATCGGACGGGCTTATTACCGCCTGGGCAGCCTGGATGAGGAACGCGGCCGTTATCCCCAGGGGCGCGAAAAAGTCCAGTATGCATTGAACATCTTTCAACAGCAGGGCGCTCAGACCGATGCCGGGCGTGCGCTGCAGCGATTGGGCGCGATTGCCCTTTACAGCTCAGAATATGAGCAGGCCTACCACCACTTTTCACGTCACCTGGAAATTATGGAAGCCGCAGGCCGTATGAGCGAGGTCTGCACCGGGCTGCTCTCGATCGCACAGGCGCTGATGCTGCTCGATGAGATCGATCGTGCTGAGCCTTATATCCGCCGCGCGGTGCAGCTCAGCCGCCTGCTGGGATACCAGCGCCTGCTGGGCGCCGGTCTGATCATGCTGGGGCAGTGGACTGCCGAGCAGGGTCAAATGGAACAGGAACTGCAGTATTATGCCCAGGGGATCGCCGCAGCCCGCGCTGCCGGGTCACAGCGCGATGTGATCCACGGTCTCTCGAATTCCGGCCTGGCACGCATGCACAGCGGAGACCTGCAAGGCGCCCTACGGGATCTGCAGGCAGGGCTGGAACTTGCACGCCAGGCGGGTTTGCCGCGCTTCATCTGCAATCTGCAGCGCAACATCGCCGATGCCTATCTGCTCTCAGGCGAGGCGGAAAAGGCCCGCCGGCCGCTGGAGGAGGCGCTGCGCCTGGCCGGCGAACAGGGCTCCATTTACCCGGTGATCAAAGCCCTGACCAGTGCAGTTCATTATCTCGTCATCCAGGAAAGGTTCAGTGAGGCTGCTGTCTGGGCCGGCGCGCTGATCGGCCGCCATGAAGTCGACCAGCGCCTGTTTATACCACTCCTTGCCCGGCTGGAAGCCGCGCTGGGGAGGGATGTATGCTGGCAGACTTTAAACCGGGGACGCGATATCGACATCCAGGCCAGCCTGCCGCAGATTCTCGAACAGATCGGTCAGCCGCATTCGGATACCCTGAACGACACCATTCGCCAGACGAAGTAAAGAAGGGTATACTGGCATCAGGGGGTAAGTGAAAACGAAAGGAATTCTTCATGGATCATTCAGAACACCGCTCCGGGCGCCCGCACCAAACGGATGAGGATCCGGATGCTGACCCGCATGGTGAAGAGCTCCAGAAACATGGAACCCATCACCAGACGCACAGGCACGATCACGCGCAGGAAGAGCGGCGTATGGAGGGGCCTCTTCTCAGCGGGGCCATGAATCGCGCTGCCCACGGGCGGGATGTGATCGAGCACGGCGCTCATATGGAGCACACAGAACACTCTCAGCACGCTGCACATGCAGCAGAGCATACCGGTCATGAAGAGCATGCCGGGCACGGTGCACATGTCGACCATACCGGCCATGAGGAGATGTTCCGCCGGCGCTTCTGGGTATCGCTGCTGCTTGCCATCCCCGTGCTGCTCTACAGCCCTGCGGTGCAGGAACTGCTGGGTTTCACCATGTCGGCTTTCCCCGGCTCGAACCTGATCGAGCCGTTCTTCTCCGTGATCATCTTTCTGTACGGCGGCATTCCGTTCCTGCAGATGGCTGTGCCCGAGCTGCGCAGCCGCCGGCCGGGAATGATGACCCTGATTTCTCTGGCGATCACGGTGGCTTTTGTTTACAGCCTGGCCGCCCTTTTCCTTCCAGACCAGAGGGGCTTCTTCTGGGAACTGGTGACTCTGATCGTCATCATGCTCCTCGGTCACTGGCTGGAGATGCGCAGCGTACGCCAGGCATCCGGAGCGCTCACCGAGCTGGCCAGCCTCATGCCCGACACCGCTGAGCTCATCCGGGCGGACGGCAGCCTGGAGGTCGTGCCGGTGAACCGCCTGCAAAAGGGCGATGTGGTGCTGGTGCGGCCGGGGGCCAGCGTGCCAGCCGACGGCGAGGTGCTGGAAGGCTCATCGGACGTGAACGAAGCCATGATCACCGGCGAGTCACTTCCGGTGAGCAAAGACCCCGGCGATAAAGTCATCGCCGGCACCATCAATGGAGGCGGAAGCCTGCGTGTGCGGGTTACTGCCACAGGCGATGAAACGGCCCTGGCTGGCATCATGCGCCTGGTGGATGAAGCCCAGCGCTCCAGATCGAACACCCAGGTGCTGGCCGACAAAGCTGCCGGCTGGCTGTTCTACATCGCGCTGGGAGTTGCTGTGCTTACCGCCCTTGCCTGGACGATCGCCATTGGCTTCAATGTGGAGGTCATCGCCCGTGTGGCCACTGTGCTGGTTATCGCCTGCCCGCACGCTCTGGGTCTGGCCATCCCGCTGGTCGTCGCCATCACCACTTCCCTGGGAGCGAATAACGGCATCCTGGTGCGTGACCGTTTGGCCCTTGAAGAAGCGCGTCGCATCGACACCGTAATCTTTGACAAAACTGGCACACTGACCAGAGGCGAGTTCGGTGTGGTGGGGATCGAAACGGCAGGTGGCTGGGATGAAAACGAAGCCCTTGCCCTCGCCGCGGCCGTGGAAGGCGATTCTGAGCATACCATCGCCCGCGGTATCCGCAGTTTGGCCGCAGACCGGGAGCTTGCACTTCCCCGGGTCTCTGATTTTGAAGCCATCAAGGGGCGCGGGGTGCGGGCGGTCTGGCAGGGGCGCGAGGTCTACATAGGGGGTCCGCGCCTGCTGGAAGGCCTGAACCTGAGTCTGCCGGAGCCGCTGGCCGGTTTTAAAAACCGGGCCAGCACCCTGGGCCAGTCTGTGATTCACCTGGTGGTGGATGGCAGCCTGGCAGCCAGCTTTGCCCTGGCCGACGTGATCCGTCCCGAGAGCAAGCAAGCTGTCGAGAAGCTGCACGAGATGGGCGTGGAAGTGGCTATGCTGACCGGAGACAGCCAGGCGGTGGCGGCTGCGGTCGCCGCCGAGCTGGGCATCGACAGCTACTTCGCTGAAGTGCTGCCCGAACATAAAGACCAGAAAGTGGCCGAGCTGCAGCGCCAGGGGAAGCGAGTTGCCATGGTCGGCGACGGGGTCAACGATGCCCCTGCCCTGACCCGGGCAGATATCGGCATTGCCATCGGCAGCGGCACGGATGTGGCGGTCGAGTCCGCCGGCATCATTCTGGTGCAGAGCAACCCCCTGGATTTGGTCAGGATCATCCAGCTCAGCCGGGCCAGCTACCGCAAGATGATCCAGAACCTGGCCTGGGCAACCGGTTACAACGTGATCGCCCTACCCCTGGCGGCCGGCGTGCTGGCTCCATGGGGGATTCTGCTCTCACCCGCCGCCGGCGCGGTGCTCATGTCGCTCAGCACGATTATCGTCGCCATCAACGCCCAGTTCCTGCGCGGCGAAAGGCTGGCTGCGTAACTGGCAGATTTACTTTATCTGCACAGTGCAGGGGTTGTTCCACAAAAGCAGGTTATTCATTCACCCCTGTTGATTCTAGCCCGCGAAGAGGATACTGCATCGCCCGGAGCGAACGGCAGGGTTCATTCCTGGAAGGCCCAGTGTTGCGGCGAGAGCCGGTTTTCTTCTTTGGGTATTGGTCCAGAGGCTTCGTCTGCTGCTCTCCGCGAGCCGTGCCCCCCGATGCGTGGGTGCGGGCCCCCCTGTAATGAGTTTCCTGATCATCGTAAGAAAAACCTATCCATAGAAAGGGACTTTACCTCCTCCGGGTTTTCCCTTATTGCCAGAGGTCGCGTCAATGCTAAGATTAAAGTACAGAGAAGGATACCGGTATGCGGAGCACAGGAGGGATAGCCGCGTGTACCGGTGCTGACAGCCATGGCATTCGCCATGCGTGACCGGTTTCAGGAACGCCAGATCTGCAGAAAAGCCCTGAAACTGCCAGCTACCCCCTGAGAGCAGGCGGTGAGCACGCACACCCGCTGCACAACTGCCTGCTCTATAACGCGGGAAGGTCATGGGTTTATTCCGATTTTTAAGAACCACAGGAGAAAGCGATGAGAATCTTGCGAACGATTTCGCTGTTGAGCGTGCTCGTGGTGTTACTGTCCGCCTGTGGAACGGCTGCTACACCCGAGCCTGTATCCATAACCATCGAGATGGACGAATTCACATTCACACCCGCCAGTCTGGATCTGAAGGTAGGGCAGCGGGTCACTCTGGAACTGAACAATAACGGTGCCCTCGCGCACGAGATCATGTTTGGACGACAGGTGATGAACGAAAACAACCGCCCGGCGGGATACATGGAAGATATGTTCGCTGCCGGCGGCGTGGAGCCGGAAGTCAATATTATTGAAGAGGGGGATTTGACCACGTCAACGGAGACCCATAAGGAACATGAAGGGTTTATGGTGATCGTCGGTGCAGGCGGCCGTGCCACCATGACTTTCGACGTCACGGAAGGGATGGCTGGCGAATGGGAGATGGGCTGCTTTGAACAGGACGGCGTACACTACGACGCCGGCATGCTGGGAACGGTGACGGTCTCTCAGTAATAACAGCCTGTGCTCCCCCCTCACTGGAAAGCCGTATACCGGTATTAATTCCCGCCTGAAACGGAAGACCCTGAGCCCGGTAAACAACCTACCGGGCTCAGGGTCTTTACTGGGGCTGCTTCGATTGAAATCCTGTTGGGGATGGGCGCCTTTCTATTCAGGAACGTGGCCTACCCCACAGGATGTATGACGGATACTATTCCCCTATCCCATCAATGACCCATTCCATCAAGCAGGCCATGAAGCTCAGTTCGGCATCCCCTGGGCGCCGCCCTGATTGCCAGTATACTTCTCCGGCTCTTTGTCGAATGCGCTTTTGCATCCCGGCGAGCAGAAATAATACGTCTTACCCTGAAATTCCGATTTCCCGGCTGCAGTCTCCGGGTCGACCGTCATACCACAAACCGGATCGATCTCTGTTTTCATCGCCATCAGTTACCACTCCTTTCTAAAACGAATACCGATTTCTGAATCCATCCAGCCGGCGGTCCAGGGAAGAGTGATCCTTCCCCAGCGTCATTTCTGTATGCAGGGATCTGAGACGATGAACCAGCCGGTTATTGTGGATCCTCGATAACCCCCAGCACAGTGATTATAACGGCAAATCGATTGTGGTTCATTTCAACCCATTCCGAAATAAACAAGGGATCAAAGTAGCATAAACTTGTGACAAATATCACATTCCACCCGGCGGCTTTTGATATATAGTAATTTTGACGCAATGGTTTAAGCAACCGACCAAGGAGGGCATTATGCTGGATTGGCTGCTGGTAATTGCAGCAATCTTGTGCGCGCTTCAGGTAGTCCGGTCGCCCCGCCTGCTGTCTTCCGCCCTGTGGCTGGCGGGAGTCAGCGCACTGGTATCCATTCTGCTCTACAGGCTTGGCGCCCCTGAAGTTGCGGTCATTGAGCTCAGCGTCGGAGCGGGTCTGGTCACCGTCCTGTTTGTATTTGCTTTCAACATCGTCGGCGAAGAAGGTCAGACAGCCGCCTCACTGATTCCCCGGCCGCTGATCTGGGGTCTGGTGCTGCTGGCTGCGGCCCTTCTGGGCTGGTACACGCTGCCAGCTGCCAGCTTCCCTGATCGCGCTGCAGAACCGTCCTTTGCCGTGGTGCTGTGGGAACAGCGCGGATTAGACGTGCTGGTTCAGGTAGCGCTGATCTTCTCCGGCGTCATGGGATTGACCGGTCTGCTGGGGGGCGTTCACCAGCTCCGGAAAGATCAAGCACTGCAAGAAACCGTCTCTTCACTCCCTGAATCCCCACCGCCCCCGCTCAGCACACCCGAATACGAACCCGCAATCGAGGAGGTGCAGGTATGAACGCACTGCTCTCCGATCCGGCCAGTATCCTGGTCATTGGGATGTTAGGTCTGCTGGGTGTCGGTTTTTATGGTCTGCTGGCAGTACGCAACCTGATAAAAATGGTTGCTGTCCTGCAGATCCTGATCAAAGCGGCGGTGCTGGCCCTTGTGCTGGCCGGCCGGGCCAGCGGTCAGGTGAACCTGGGGCAGAGCCTGGCCGCCACCGTCATCGTTGCCGACACGGTTGTGGCGGTGATCGGTCTGGCGCTGGCCGTACAGGTGCGCCGCCGCTGTGGGACCCTGGACCTCAAGAAACTCTCGCAGTTGAGAGGATGATGCCATGGCTGCACTCTTGATCACCCTGGTTATTGCGCTCCCCTGGTTGGGGGCCCTGCTGGTCTGGCTGGTTCGCGACCGGGATGAAAACCTGCAGCACAGCCTGGCCCTTCTGTTCTCCGGCGCCTCTGGCCTGGCATCCCTGGTGCTGCTGGCCTTCACCGGCAGCGAGGTGGTGATCCGGGTTCCCGTAGGCGCCTATTTCGGCGATCTCACCTTTATCCCCGATGGTCTGGGGGTGTTCCTGGCTGCTGTAGCTGCGGTCATCGGCAGCCTTGCCGTGCACTTCTCACGCGATTACATGCACGGCGAAGCACAGTTAGGCCGATACTACGCCCTGGTGCTGATTTTTATCGGGGCAATGGCCGCCCTCGTCCTTACCGGCAGCCTGTTCTTCCTGTTCATCTTCTGGGAGATCACAGCCCTGTGCTCATACGCTCTGATCTCCTTCGACAACGACAACCCCAGGGCCGTGGCGGGGGGCATCAAAGCGCTGCTGATCACCTCGGTGGGCGGTCTCGGGCTGCTGGCCGGAGCGCTGCTGGTCTACAGCTACCTGGGGAGTTACGAGATCAGCACCGTGCTCGAGCGATCAGGCGAGCTGCCGGCCCCGGCCCTGGCTGTGCTCGCTTTCGGCGCCCTGATTGCTGCCGCTGCCAAATCCGCGCAGGTCCCCTTCCAGACCTGGCTCCCGGACGCCATGGAAGCCCCCACGCCGGTCTCCGCCCTGATCCACGCCGCGACGATGGTCAATGCCGGCGTCTACCTGCTGGCGCGCTTTTTCCCGGCATTCGCCCCGGTGCCCGGCTGGACATTTGCGGTGATGCTGGTGGGCCTGCTCTCCGCCCTGCTGGCCGCTCTGATGGCCTGCACCACGTACGACCTCAAGCGCGTCCTGGCGTATTCCACCATCAGCCAGCTTGGCTATATGGTCTATGCCATCGGCGCCGGTTCGGTGCTTGCCAGCCAGTTCCATCTGTTCAGCCATGCCGTCTTCAAGGCGCTGCTCTTCCTGGGAGCGGGCGCGGTCATCCACAGCGTCGGCACACGCGATATGCGTGCAATGGGTGGGCTGGGACAGAAAATGCCCTTCGTGCGCAATGTCTTCATCACGGGTGCACTGGCATTGGCCGGCCTCCCCCCGCTCAACGGCTTCTGGAGCAAAGAGCTGATTCTGGAGGCCGGCCTGCACAGCGGACCCGTCTGGGCTTTCGCCCTGATGCTGCTGGTAGCCGGCCTGACGGCCTTCTACACGTTCCGCACGGTCTGGATGGTGTTTTTCACTCCCAGCCGCGTGAGCGAAGTGCACACCGTGGGGGCGGCGATGAAAACAGCCCTGGCGCCGCTCGCCCTTGCAGCTCTGGTCAGCGGTTTTCTGGCCGGTCCGTTCGATGCTCTGCTCTCAAACAGCCTGCCCTTCCACCAGCTGCATGCTGAAAGCACAGGTGCGCTGCTGCTCGAGGTGCTGAGCGCACCGGCCACCCTGCTGGCCCTGGCGGTGATCGCCGCTGGCCTGGCTGCCTGGCATTTTCGCTCAGCGCTGACCGGACTGCAGGCGCTGGCTGCCCCTCTGCAGCGTGCTGCCAGCGAGAGTTTCGGTTTTGAGTGGCTCAATCACCAGATTGTGGCCTTCGTCCAGGGGTTTGCCGGGTTCCTGCGCCGCTCCCAGAGCGGACAGATCTCCTGGAACCTGGCCGGCATTATCGGCGGACTGCTGGTCGTCCTGGTGATATTGCTCTGGGCGGTTCAGGTGTGAGAGGTGGATATGGAAAACACGGTCATCATCCTGATCTTCCTGCCTCTGCTGGCTTCCCCGCTGATCTACCTGCTGGGGCGCCTGTCACTCGCCCTGCAGCCCGCTGATCGCTCGCTCAACCTGGCGAAGTGGGCTGCGCTGCTGGCACTGCTGGCCGGCTGGATCCCCTTTGTCCAGGCTGTGCAGCAGTTCTCTTCAGCAGGCGCGCTCGTCACGCGCATTGGCGGCGTGGCGCTGCGCCTGGATGGCCTCAGCCTGCTGCTGGCTGCCGTGGCGCTCGGTCTGGGCGGGGTGGTTGCCCTGTTCTCCGTCCCCTATATGGCCGGCGAGAGCGGCGAAGAGAAGTACTACGCCATGCTCACCGCCATGGTGGGCATGATGATCGGCCTGGGCAGCGCCGGTGACCTGTTCAACCTGTGGGTGTGGTTCGAGGGCATGGCCGTCTCGTCTTACCTGCTGGTCGTATTCTACAAAGAGGAGCCCGCCGCCCTGGAAGCCGGCGTCAAGTACGTTGTTCAGAGCGCCGCCGGTTCGGTGCTGGTGCTGATCGGCATCGCCCTCACGCTGGCGGAAACCGGCACACTCGACCTGATGGAGATCCACACCCGCGCAGCCGGTTCCCCGCTGCTGCTGGCCGCCGGGGCGCTGTTCCTCACCGGTTTTGGGGTCAAGGCTGCCCTGGTCCCCCTGCATACCTGGCTGCCCGATGCCCACTCGCAGGCGCCAAGCGGCATCAGCGCCATGCTCTCCGGTGTGGTGATCGAAGCCGGTTTGATCGCCATGCTGCGCTCGCTGGCCGCGATCAGTGGCGAATCCCGGAGTGCCGCACTTTGGGGACTGCTGCTGATGGGGTTTGGCGCCCTCAATATGCTCTTCGGAAACCTGCTGGCCCTGCGCCAGATTCAGGTAAAGCGTCTGCTGGCATTCTCCAGCCTGAGCCACGTCGGCTACATGGTCTTCGGTCTCGGGGTGGCCATCTGGGCTGGAGAGGCAGCCGGAGCGCAGGGCGGTCTGTTCCATCTGCTCAACCATGGATTGATGAAAGGCCTGGCATTTCTGGCGGCCGGAGCCCTGCTGTACGCCCTCAGCGGACTGCACGCTGCAAACGGCGCACAGAGCCACGGTTCGCTGGCCATCGCAGACCTGAACGGTGCAGCCCGGCGCTATCCCACTGCGTCACTGGCCTTCAGCCTGGCCTTGCTGGGTTTAGGCGGACTGCCCCCGATGGCCGGCTTTATGTCGAAATGGCAGATTTTCGTGGCCGGGTTTAACACCCACAGCACAGCAGTGCTCCTGCTCACTGGTTTTGCCGCCCTGAACAGTGTGGTATCGCTGGCTTATTATGCCCCGCTGGTGAACGCCGTCTACCGCAAACAGCCATCGAAAGCGGTTCAGCACGGGGTGCCCATCCCGCGTCTCATGGCAATCCCCCTGGCGCTGCTGGCCGCAGTCGTGCTGCTGTTCGGCTTCTTCCCCGGCCTGGCAGAATGGCTTACCGGACCAGCGGCCGGCAGCCTGCTGAGCGCTATCGGAGGTTTCTGATGTCTGAAGTCCTGCTCTCTCCCCCGGTCGCTTTTCTGGCTTATTTTGCGCTGGCTGGACTACTTTACCTGTTCGGGCGCCTTCTCGCCGGCAAAGGCAGTCCCTCTGCCCTGAAGTCCAGCCTGTACGCCAGCGGTGAAGCCCCTCCGGCAGGTCAGGCCGCACCAGGCTACCGGCAGTTCTTTATCTATGCGCTCTTTTTTGCCATCCTGCACCTGGGCGTACTGATGCTGGCCAGCGGCAGCCTGACGCCCCTGTCCGGTATCTATCTGGCCGGTCTGCTGCTTTCACTGGTAGCGTTGATCCTCGGCTGAAAGCTCTACCGGCATACAGAAAAGGAAAATGGCAATGGAAACCCAGATCAACTCGCCCTGGAACAGAATGATGGACCAGATGAAAGCCTGGGCACGAATCAACTCACCCTGGGCAATCCACTTCAACAGCGGTTCTTGCAACGGCTGTGATATCGAGATTCTGGCCACCCTCACCCCGCGCTACGATCTGGAACGCTTCGGCGTCAAACTGCAGGGCTCCCCGCGTCATTCCGATGTGTTGATCTGCACTGGCCCGGTCACTCGCCAGGCGCGCGAGCGTCTGCTGCGTATTTACGAACAGATGCCGGAACCCAAATTTGTGGTCGCGGTCGGATCCTGCGGCCTTTCTGGCGGTGCCTTCCAGGGCTGCTACAACGTGATTGGCTCCATTGACGAGGTCATCCCGGTGGATGCATATATCCCTGGCTGTCCGCCCCGCCCCGAAGCAATCATCGACGGAGTGGTCAAGCTGCTGTCGAGCCTGAAACCTGGCGCTGCCGGTGCGCAGCCCGCCTCCAATGGAAAGGGTATGGCATGACAAATCCCGAGCTGATTTCCTTTGACAGCCTCCTCGAGAACGGCCGCAGCCTGCTGGAAAGCCAGATCATTGAGGCACAGACGCCCGAGCCCGGCCGGCTGGATCTGGTTATTGGCCCGTCCGACCTGCCGCAGGCAGTCCAGACCCTGGTGGACAATCACTGGGGTTACCTGGCCGCCATCACCGGGCTGGACCGGCCGGAAAGCAGTGAGGTCGAAGCCCTCTACCACTTCTGCAGCGGCCCGGCCGTGCTCACGCTGCGTGTGCGCGTCCCCTACGCGGAACCGGCTCTGCCCACCATCTGCGGGGTGATCCCTTCCGCCACGCTTTATGAGCGCGAGTTTATGGAGATGTTCGGCGTGCAGGTGACCGGCACCCCCGACCCGCAGCGCCTGTTTTTACCCGATGACTGGCCTGAGGGGGTCTACCCGCTGCGCAAATCCTTCAACCCCCAGGAAAAGGTCCCCCAGGTGAAGCCGAAAGCAAACGGTGACAATGCAGGAAGGTACATCGTCCCCATTGGACCGCAGCATCCGGCGTTGAAAGAGCCCGGCCACTTTGAATTTACGGTAAACGGCGAGATCGTCACCGGCGCCAGCGTGCGGCTGGGGTACGTCCATCGCGGCATCGAGAAAGCCTGTGAGGAACGCACCTGGACTCAGGCCATGTACCTGCTCGAGCGTGTGTGCGGGATCTGTTCCAACAGCCACGCCTACGCTTATGTGCTGGGTGTGGAGAAGCTGGCGCAGGTTGAAGCCCCGGAGCGTGCCCAGGCTATTCGCGAGCTGGTCGCCGGGCTGGAGCGCATTCACAGTCATCTGCTCTGGCTGGGTGTGGCGGCCCATGAGGCCGGCTTCGACACCCTCTTCATGTACTCCTGGCGCGACCGTGAAACCGTGATGGACCTGTTAGAGGGACTGACCGGCAACCGGGTCAACTACTCGGCCAACCTGATCGGGGGCGTCAAGTTCGATGTGGACGACGAACAGCGCCGCACCATTCTCGCCGGACTGGACTACCTGGAGGAGCGCTGCCGGCATTATCTCGATGTAGTTTCCACCGATGCTGCTTTCTTACAGCGCACCCGCGGAGTGGGCACAATGACCCGTGAGCAGGCTGAGCTGCTGGGAGTGGTCGGTCCCACTGCGCGCGCCTCCGGTGTGGACAGGGATATCCGCGTGGAAGCCCCGTACGGCTCCTACCGCCGCTTCCCCGTCAGCATCGTGATCGAACATGCCGGCGACCTGGAGGCTAAATTTGTGGTGCGCGTCAAAGAGATGCTGGTCAGTATTTCCACGCTGCGCGCCCTCCTGGATAACCTCCCGCCGGGCGAGCTGGTTGCCCGCGTGCCGCGCAGGATCCCGGCCGGTGAAACGATCAGCCGTGTTGAAGCCCCGCGCGGCGAGCTGTTCTACTTTATCAAGAGCAGCGGCGGCGATAAGCCGGAACGGGTCAAAGTGCGCACTCCTTCCATCTGCAACTTTGGCTCTGTCATCCACACAGCCGTCGGCCACCAGTTCGCCGATATGCCCATGCTGCTGGCCGGAATCGATCCCTGCTTCTCCTGCAACGACCGTATGATCGTGGTGAGGAAGAAATGAACGCATTTCTGAGTGCTGCTGCGCTGTTGTTTTTCCCCGGCGGTTTGTCGCTGCTGGTTTCCGGCCTGGCATATGAATGGGCCGACCGTAAGCTGCTCGCTCGTATGCAGAACCGCCTGGGTCCGCGCTGGTTCCAGCCCTTAGCCGATGTCGTGAAACTGCTCAGCAAGGAAGAGATCGTACCCTACGGTGCCAACCGCCTGATTTTCAACCTGCTGCCGGTGGCGGCCCTGGCCGGGCCGCTCACCGCTGCCCTGTACGTACCGCTCTTCGGTCTGCCGCCCATGTACAGTTTTCAGGGTGATCTGATCGTGGTGATCTACCTGCTGTCGCTGCTCACCATCTGCACCGGCCTGGCAGGCGCAAACATGGCCAGCCGCTTCTCGGTGCTGGGCGCCACCCGCACTCTGACTCAGGTGTTCGCCTACGAGGCGCCTTTTCTGCTGGCGCTGCTGGGGCCAGCCATCGCTGCCGGGTCCTGGGAGATCCGCAGCATACAGGCCTTCGCCGAAACCCGCTGGCTGCTCCTCACTCAGCCGCTCGGTTTCCTGGTGGCCCTGATCGGCCTGATGGGCAAGCTGGAACTGCCGCCCTTCGACGCTCCCGAGGCAGAGACCGAGATCGTGGCCGGCGCGCTGACTGAGTACAGCGGGCGTGGTCTGGCGCTCTTCCGCCTGGGCAAAGGCGTGGAGATGGTCGTCGGACTGACCCTGATTGCCGCCTTCTTCCTGGGGGGCGTGGGCAACCTGCCCGGCTTCTTGCTCAAAACGCTGGTCCTGCTGCTGGTTCTGGTTACGCTGCAGGCTGTGCTCACCCGCTTTCGCATCGACCAGGTGGTGCGCGGCTGGCGCTGGGGTGCGCTGCTCGCACTGCTGCAGATCCTGGTCATGATCATCTGGGGATAGGAGGGTAGAATGAAGATCGGTACCATGCTAGGTGATGTGACCACCTCCCTCTTCCGCCGTCCGGTTACCCGTCGTTACCCTTTCGAACGCCGCCCGGCGCCCGCAAGGCTGCGCGGCCGGTTGATCTGGAACCCGGAGAAATGCACCGGCTGCCAGCTGTGCTGCCGGGACTGTCCCTCCAACGCGATTGAACTGATCATCATCGATCGCGCCAGCAAGCAGTTTCTGATGCATTATCACATCGACCGCTGCACGTTCTGCGCGCAGTGTGTGCACAGCTGCCGCTTCAACTGCCTGGGAATGTCGAACGAGGACTGGGAGCTGGCGGCGCTCAGTAGAGATGATTTTTCGGTGTTCTATGGAAACGAATCCCTGCGGCAGCAGTACCTTGATGGGCTTTCCCGGGAGGGAAGCGCTGCTGCTGAAGCTGAGAGCGCGGCTGACTGAAGCCGCTGCCCGGGCAGCTCCGGAGCCGCCCCGACTGGCCCTGATTGGCGCTGGCCAGGAGCTGCGCGGTGATGACGCCGCCGGAATCGAAGTCCTGCGGCAGATCAAGGCGAAGATCTCTACCTGCGAGCACATCCTCACGCTGGAAGCCGGGCCTGCGCCCGAGAACCTCACCGGGCCGCTGGTCCGCTTTCGCCCCCACCTGGCGCTGATTTTCGACGCCGCCGCTCTGGACGGCCCACCCGGCGCCTGCTGCCTGCTGGATGCGCATGACCTGGATCACAGCAGCCTGGGTACGCACGCCCTCTCCCTGAGCCTGTTTGCCCGCTATCTGACGCAGCAGACCGGCTGCGATCTGGCTCTGGTGGGCATCCAGCCGGCCCAGATGGATTTGTGCATGCCGCTCTCCCCCCCGGGTTCTACCGCTGTGAGGGAGCTCAGCGCGCTGGTGTCGGAACTGTTGCTCACCGGGGATTATTAGAATTATTAGAGGTAGATAGTACATATTTTCACGTGACTTTATTCACTGGTAAGCAGCCGCTCCCCCGTGATATCCTCAACTCAGAATGCACGAGTTATCCGTCACCGAAAGCCTGCTGGAAATTGCCCTGCGACATGCAGAACCGGCAGGGGCGAAGCGCATCCTCGCCCTGCACATCGTCGTCGGCCAGCTTTCCTCTATCGTCGACGCCTCGGTGCAGTTCTACTGGGACATCGTTGCCCGGGACACTATCGCAGAGGAGGCGCAGCTTCACTTTCGCCGGGTGCCGGTGGAGCTGAGCTGTGAGGCCTGCGGACACACCTACTCGCCTGAAAATGACGAATTCTCCTGTCCGGCATGCGGCGGCGAGCGCTTCAAAATCACGGCCGGAGAAGAGTTTTACCTGGAATCCATCGAGATCGACAAATGAGCACATGTATTCCTGTTGTAGAGAACATCCTCAGCGCCAATGACCGTCTGGCCGCGGAAAACCGGGCCATCTTCGATAAGGCCGGGGTGTTTGCCATTAACCTGATGGCGTCACCTGGCGCCGGGAAGACCTCACTGGTGGAGCGCACCGTGGAGGGACTGGCAGGTCGACTGCGCCTGGGTGTGATCGAAGGCGACCTGGCCAGCAGCCTGGACGCCGACCGCGCCGCTGCTGCCGGTGCCGCAGCCGTGCAGATCAACACTGGCGGCGAATGTCACCTGGACGCAGTAATGCTGCACGCCGCGCTGCCCCAGCTCGACTTGAAGAGCCTGGACCTGCTCATCGTGGAGAACGTGGGCAACCTGGTCTGCCCCACCAGCTTCAAACTGGGCGTGCACTGCAACATCCTGATCGCATCTACCCCTGAGGGCGATGACAAACCCTATAAATACCCCGGCTCTTACCGCGGGATTGACGCCCTGGTGATCAATAAAATCGACCTGCTCCCCTACGTGGACTTCGACATGCAGAACTTCCGCCGGGGGGTTGAAATGCTCAACCCCGGTGTGATGACTTTTCCACTCTCCTGCCGTACCGGCGAGGGCCTGGACGCCTGGCTGGACTGGCTGGCTGCCCAGGTAAAAAACCGGGCATAGCAGCAGGCCTCTGGCCGACAGGGTGTGATGATGGAAACCCTATCCGCTGTACATATCCACATCACCGGCATTGTTCAGGGCGTTGGCTTCCGGCCCTTTGTATACGGGCTGGCGGAACGCAGCGGGCTGACCGGCTGGGTGCGCAACACTTCCGCCGGTGTGGAGATTGAGGCCGCCGGCAAACCCGGGGACCTGCAGGAGTTCATACACCTCCTGCAGACTCAGGCCCCGCCGCTGGCACGCATTGATGACATCCAGGTGCAGCCCTGCACCCCCAATGGGTACACGAGCTTTCAGATTCTGACCTCCGAGGCGCAGGCCGGGGCGTTCCAGCCCATCTCCCCGGATGTATGCACCTGTGAGGACTGCCTGCGCGAGCTCTTCGACCCCACCAACCGGCGCTACCGCTACCCGTTCATCAACTGCACGAACTGCGGACCGCGCTTCACCATCATTCGGGATATCCCATACGACCGGCTGAACACCACCATGGCCGGCTTCCCCCTCTGTCCGGACTGCCTGGCCGAATATCAGGACCCGGCCGACCGGCGCTTCCACGCCGAGCCGGTCGCCTGCCCGGCCTGCGGCCCGCAGCTGTGGCTGGAATGCCAGGGAGCGCGGATGGCGGACGGGGATGAAGCTCTGCTCACAGCCCGGCGCATGCTGCAGGAAGGTAAAATCCTGGCGGTGAAAGGCCTGGGCGGTTTTCACCTGGCCTGTGATGCCCTCAATGCCGCAGCCGTGGATGAGCTGCGCCGGCGCAAGCGGCGCGTGGAGAAGCCCTTTGCCCTGATGGCCGCCGACCTGCAGAGCATCGAACGCCACTGTTATATAGCACCACAGGAGCGCCAGCTTTTAGAGTCGCCGCAGCGCCCGATCGTGATCCTGCGCCGGCGGCCTGACTCCCCGGTCGCGCCGGGCATCGCCCCCGGGCAGCACACCCTGGGGTTCATGCTGCCCTACACCCCTCTGCATTACCTGCTGCTTGCAGACACCCTCCCCGGCCAGGCCCTGGTGATGACCAGCGGCAACCTGAGCGAAGAACCGATCGCCACAGACAACGACGAGGCGCGCAGCCGTCTGTCCGCACTGGCCGATGCCTTCCTGATGCACGACCGCCCGATCCACACCCGCTGCGATGACTCCGTCGTGCGCGTGCTGGTCCCCGGTATGTCCATCCCTTCATCTGGTATTCCCCGGCAGAGCGAACCGGCGGCCCAGCCCATGATGCTGCGCCGTGCCCGGGGCTATGCCCCACAGCCGGTTCATCTGCCCTGGGAGTCCGTCCCCCTGCTGGCAGCCGGCGCAGAGCTCAAGAACACCTTCTGCCTGGCGAGCGGCACTTATGCCTTCCTCAGCCAGCATATCGGCGATCTGCAGAACTGGGAGACCCTGCAGGCCTTTGAACAGGGCGTGGCGCATTTCGAGCTCCTGTTCCACATCCGCCCCGAGGTGCTGGCCTACGACCTGCACCCTGATTACCTGGCGACACGGTATGCGCTCAGGCGCGCCCGGGAAGAAGGCCTGCCGGCTGTGGGCGTGCAGCACCACCACGCTCATATTGCCGCCTGCATGGCAGAAAACGGCCTGAAAGGTGATGATCTGGTAATCGGCGCTGCCTTTGACGGCACCGGTTACGGCACAGACGGGACCATCTGGGGCGGGGAGTTCCTGATCGCCGGTTACAGCGGTTTTCAACGCCGCGCCCATCTGGACAGCTTTCCCCTGCCCGGAGGCGACGCGGCCGTGCAGCGGCCTGCGCGCGCCGCTTTGGCTGCCCTGCAGTATTACGGCCTGTCGTGGGACCCGGACCTGCCCCCTGCCCAGGATCTGAACGCTCAGGAACAGAGAGCCCTGCGCTTTCAACTCGAGCAGGGCATCAACACCCCGCTCACATCCAGCATGGGCCGTCTGTTCGACGTGGTCGCTGCCCTGGCCGGTGTTCGCCAGCGGGTCAACTACGAAGCCCAGGCGGCGGTGGAACTGGAAGCGCTGGTCGACCCGCATGAATCAGGCCTTTATGAGTTCGACCTGCAGTCCGGCGAATCGCTGGTCATCCACCCCGGCCCGCTGCTTGAAGCCGTGGTCGCCGATGTGCTCTCCGGCGCAGCCGTAAAAACCATCGCTGCCCGCTTCCATAACGGCCTGGCGCAGATGGTCCTGCAGGTCTGTGAGCGGCTGCGCCGCGATAGCGGTCTGACAACCGTCGCACTCAGCGGCGGTGTATGGCAGAACCTCACCCTGCTGCAGAAGACCGTCCCGCTGCTGCAGGAGAACGGTTTCGAAGTCCTTCTCCACCGCCTGGTGCCGGCCAACGATGGCGGGCTGGCGCTCGGACAGGCGGCGGTAGCATCACACTGGAGGCGTCATGTGTCTGGGAGTACCCGGGAAAATCGTTGAAATTTACGAGGCCAACGGCCTGAAAATGGGCAAGATCGACTTCGGCGGGGTCACGCGTGAGGTCTGCCTCGCCTATGTGCCCGATGCCTGCGTGGGTGAGTACACCGTCATCCACGCCGGTTTTGCTCTTAACCGCATTTCCGAACAGGAAGCACTCGAGACCCTGGAGATTCTGCAGCAGATCGCGGCGGACGAACTCGAAACCGGCGAACCCTGAGCGGCAGCAGACTCCGGCGTTATTGACAGGTGATGAGAGCGGTAGAGAAATGAAATTTACGACCGAATTTCGGGATGCAAAGCTGGCCCAGGGGCTGGTGGAGGCGATCCGCCGCAAAATCACCCGCCCCTGGGTGATCATGGAAATCTGCGGGGGGCAGACGCACGCCATTTTGCGCTACGGGCTGGATGAAATCCTGCCGCCTGGCATCGAACTGGTGCACGGCCCCGGCTGCCCGGTCTGCGTCACCCCTCTGGAGCAGATCGACCGCGCCGTGTGGATCGCCTCCCAGCCGGGCGTCATTTTCACATCCTTCGGTGACATGCTGCGCGTGCCTGGCTCGGATAAGGACCTGTTTTCGGTGCGCGCCGCCGGCGGCGATGTGCGCGTGGTTTACTCGCCGCTCGACGCCGTCCGCATCGCACAGCAAAACCCCGACCGGCAGGTGGTCTTTTTCGCTGTCGGTTTCGAGACCACCGCTCCGGCCAACGCCATGAGCGTGCTGCAGGCTCAGGCGCTCGGACTGCGCAACTTCAGCGTGCTGGTCTCCCATGTGCGCGTGCCGCCCGCCATGCACGCCATTCTCAGCTCGCCGGGCTGCCGTGTGCAGGGCTTTCTGGCTGCCGGGCACGTGTGCACGGTGATGGGCTATCATGAGTACCCGCCCATCGCCGGGCAGTACGGCACGCCCATCACCGTTACCGGATTCGAGCCTGTGGATATCCTGCGCGGGATCCAGCTCACCATAGAGATGCTGGAAAGTGGACGTGTGCAGGTGGCCAATGCTTACCCGCGTGTGGTCACCTTTGAGGGCAGCCGGCCGGCCCAGGATGTCATCCGGCGCGTGTTCACCGGCTGCGACCGCCAGTGGCGCGGCATTGGAATGATCCCCGACAGCGGGTGGAAGCTGCGCCCGGAGTTTGCCGAATTTGACGCCGAAGTTCGTTTTCCGGTGAGCGAAATCCAGACCCGGGAGCCGGAAGACTGCATCGCCGGGCAGATCCTGCAGGGGCTCAAAAAGCCCTTCCAGTGCCCGGCATTTGGAACGCGCTGTACCCCCGAGCACCCGCTGGGCGCCACGATGGTCTCCTCCGAAGGCGCCTGCGCTGGCTATTATCGCTACCATCGTGACCGCCATAATCTTACTGAAGAACCGGTATCAGCATGACGATGAAACCCGAAAACCAATCTCTGCAGTCAGTAAACATCGAAGGCCCCGTCTGCCCCACGCCCCTTCCCCACAACGACCGCATCGTCCTGGGGCACGGCAGCGGCGGGCGTATGTCACATGACCTGATCGCCCGCACCTTCTTCGCCGCCTTCTCCAACCCGGCGCTCACCGCCAGAGACGATGCCGCCCGGCTGCTTACCAGCTCTGGGGAGCAGCTGGCGATCAGCACCGATTCGCACGTCGTCTCGCCGCTGTTTTTCCCCGGCGGTGACATCGGCCGTCTGGCGGTGTGCGGCACGGTAAACGACGTCGCCATGCTCGGCGCCGAGCCGCTCTGGTTGACTGCAGGCTTTATCCTCGAAGAGGGCCTGGAAATTGAAACGCTGCAGCGCGTGGTGGCCTCTATGCAGGCCGCGGCTCAGGAGGCCGGCGTGCAGATCGTGGCCGGCGACACCAAGGTAGTGCAGAAAGGTAAGGCGGATGGCCTGTTCATTACCACCACGGGCATTGGCGTCATCCGTCCCGGGGTGAACATCAGCGGCGCCGGAGCCCGGCCCGGTGATGTGGTCATCATCTCTGGCCCCATCGGAGATCACGGCATCGCCGTGCTGCAGGCGCGCGGCGAGCTGGGTTTTGATTCGGACATCTGCAGTGATACGGCCCCGTTGAACGGCCTGGTTTCCGCCCTGCTCTCTGCAAACGCCGCGGCTGTGCATGTCCTGCGCGACCCCACCCGCGGCGGGCTTGCCACCACTTTAAACGAAATTGCCCGCCAGTCTCAGGTCGGGATTCTGCTGGAGGAAGACCGCATCCCCGTACGCCCCGCCGTGGCCGCTGCCTGTGAAATGCTGGGGTTCGACCCGCTGTACGTCGCCAACGAAGGCAAGCTTGTGGCGATCGTCGCCCCACATGCCGCGCAGGACGTACTGGATGCCATGCGTTCCCACGCTTACGGAACAGAAGCTGCGATCATCGGCCGCGTGGAGGCCGGAGCGCCCGGCCAGGTGCTGATGAAAACCGCCATCGGCGGCACTCGCGTTGTCGACATGCTTGCTGGGGAGATGCTGCCGCGCATCTGCTGAGCGCTGCCCGGGCGGCACAGCAATAATCATCTCATACGATCTTCCTGCATCCCTGCGGTGCAGTTTCTCTATTGACAGCCGTTCGCAATCAGGCTTTCCCGCCGCATCTACACCCATTTTCAACAGCCACCTGGCTGCTGAAGATGGGTGTTTCTTAATCTTCGTAAGATATTCTCCGTGCATGCGACCTATAGCCAGGAAGCGATCAAATTTGCGGATAAGGAGGGAAATACCATGAACGTTTTCCGTCACAGCCTGGTTCGCGTGCTCGGCATCCTGCTGGCCGTCGCGCTGACACTGGGGAGCTACACCTATGTCTCAGCCAACAAAAAAGTGACCAGGCAAACCTTCCACGATGAGATGCGCAAGCTGTGGGAAGATCATGTGACCTGGACACGGGTGTATATCATCAGTGCGCTTGCCGGTCTGCCCGATCAGGATCATGCCGCCGCTCGCCTGCTGAAAAACCAGGATGATATCGGGGATGCGATCAGGCCCTTTTACGGCGAGCAGGCTGGCGACCAGCTTTCCGGTTTGCTGCGTGAGCATATCCTGATTGCTGCCGAACTCGTGGATGCTGCGAAGAACGGTGACGCCGAAGCCTTTGAGGACGCCCATGCTCGCTGGTATGTAAACGCCGACGAGATCGGGGCGTTTCTCCATGCGGCCAACCCCAGACACTGGCCGCTGGATGAGATGCAGGAGATGATGAGGGAACATCTGGATCTGACGCTGAATGAAGCTTCCGCACGCCTGAACGAGGATTGGGAGGCGGATATTGCCGCTTATGATGAGATCCACGTCCAGATCCTGCACATGGCGGACATGCTCAGCGATGGCATCATCCGCCAGTTCCCACAAAAATTCCGGTAGGTTAGAGGATTACCTCGCCCCAGCTCCGCCGCACCGTCTCCAGGAGTTCTGAACTGACGCGGTTGAAATTCCAGGGGCGCCCTGAACCTTCAGCACAGCACCGGTCACAACAGCCTGCAAACGGTGCAAAACCGGCCCCTGTTTGCCGGCCCCGTTGTTACGGGGCCGGCTTTTATTTTCTCGCACATTTCAGCCAGATTTTCTTTTCCATAAACTCAGACCGGTCTGTGACTCTGTGACTCACACGATCCGGTGATCGCAAGTGCTGTGGACAGTCTCAACCTCTTCCCCGGTGTACAGTCCCACCGACTGCTTCTCACCCTTCAGCTGTATTCCCCTGGACCTTGCTCTTATCACTGCGACACCACAAAAACGATCCCGTCGCTGCGCTTCCAGTCGATAAGAAGGCTGGGCACTGCAGAGCCCACCAACCGTAGGATCTGTGACCTGCACCGGTCAGTTGGATTCAAACTCTCTGGGGATAAAACAGCCCCGGACAAGTAGATCTACGCACTTATACTCAGCATTTTGACAGCCCAGAGAACGCTTTTCCTTCCGGTATCAGCAGGACAAATTACGTGATTAAGAGGATGAATCCAGCGTCAGGTTGCTCTACAATTTTCTGCAGAAGGACATATATCGGGGGGCGTGATTTCCCGAATTCGAATCATATCCCCCGGGGGAGACTCTGTGCGGCACGTGCAGTTAAGGAGGCACCTGTGCAAACCATTTTTATCTCTCTGCTCATCGCTCTGGTCGGCCTGGTACTGCTGTTGTTCGGTTACCGGGTGTTCTTAATGATGCTTCCGGTCTGGGGTTTTCTGTCAGGGTTCTGGCTGGGTGCAGACCTGACCGCGCTGAGCCTGGGTTCCGGTTGCCTGGGAAGTTTGGCCGGCTGGCTGGTCGGTCTGGCCCTGGGGCTGGTGTCTGCACTGCTCGCTCAGGTGTATGTTGAGATGTACATCGGGGTGATAGGAGCGGTGATCGGGTATCAGATCGGTTCAGGTTTGTTCGCCGCACTGGGTCTGGGAGGCTTGCTTGCTGCACTGGCCGGGCTCGTCCTGGCTCTTGTAACCGCAGGATTTTTTTACATGTTTGACTTCAAGCGACTTCTTGCTATGGCAGTGACCGCTGTCTACGGTGCCAGCGCGCTCATCCTGGCAGCCCTGCTTCTGGTTGGCCGCGTTGCACTCAACACACTGCAGTCCGCCGGGGACACGATTCAGCCTGTCCTGCAGGATTCATTCTTCTGGCTGCTGCTCTGGCTGGCGCTGGCAGTAGCGGGTTATTTCATTCAAGACCGGACATCCGCATCACGCCTGCGCTTCGCCTGACCAGAGTGGGAGGATGATGCGTTTTGGGAGACCCATATTCTTCCTTCTGGCCGGCGTGACACTCACAGCCTGCACCGCTCCTTCCGCCGCGACGGGGTCTTCTTTCAGCGGGCGTATCCGTGGCAGCGTTATCGTTCTCCAGCGGATGCCCTGGACCTCGCTGCATTGATCGAGGTGCAGCTTCTGGATGTCTACAGGGCAGATGCGCCGGCCGGTGATTGCCACAGCCGGTCACCCATCCTGTGAACAGCAGGAAAAAAACCTTCTTTGAAGGGTGATGATCATCCGCCGCTGCGCGACAATGATAAGCAGCAGTCTTCTTGCCTCTCCCGCGCCGGGAGAATATACACATCGCCGTTGAAGACGGTGGTGGCCTGAAATTTCCTGCGTGTGAAAATGAACTGGCTGAAAAAGATTACAGCGGCACTTTTGATGATCCTGGCCTTGCTAGGTCTCCTGATATGCGCCGCTGTTTTCATCGGTGTGTGGGTTGTGAATGCACCGCTGTCTGATGGGGTTGTCGAAACTATTGAAACCGTTGAAAGTTATTTCACCTCGATCGACCAGACCCTGGACCGGCTCCAGACCGGATTCGCCGGTCAGCAGGAGATTATCAGCAGAATCCAGGATGATTTGAACAGCACAACTATTAGCGATGCAGCGGTTCTGCAAAGGGTCATTTCCGAGATTGCCGGTGAAGAGATGCGCCCTGCCATTGAGGGGCTGGTGAGCACAACCAGGGCGATCAGCAAAGGGGTACTGGCTTTCAATTCCGCACTGACTGCTTTCAACAGGGTCCCCGGAATCGACCTGCCCACACTCTCTGAAGATATCGCATCGATAAATAGTCGGGTTGATTCGATCAGTCAGGACCTGGAACAGATTCAGGTCCAACTATCTTCTTCGGAAGGAATAAAAAACCGGCTGCTCCAGCCTGTCAACGATCTGGCAGCGGGGCTGAACCGCGCTGAAACCACCCTTGCCGGGGTTAAATCGACCACCTCTGCCCTGCTGTTCAGGCTGGGATCACTGAAAGTGAGTATCCCGCGCTGGATCGACCTGTCCAGCGCGGGCGTATCGATACTATTTCTCTTATTTGGTGCCGGGCAGGTGCTTTTGTTCGAACAGGCCTGGAAATGGTTCCGCTCGATCTCGCTGACCCGTACACCGGAAACTCCAGGCGCGGGCGGAGAAACCACACCCGAAATGGGTCCCGGTGCGTCTACCGGTGGATCAATTTAAAAGGAACATCGAGATGCAGATGGTATTAATCTCTCTTTTCTCCCTGATCATTGGGGGAGTCTTACTGCTGTACGGCTTCCGGGTGCTCAGGGCGGTGCTTCCTGTCTGGGGATTCTTAGCCGGGTTCTGGCTGGGGGCGGACCTGGCTGCGCTGGCCCTCGGACAGGGCTTCCTGGGTACAATTGCCGGCTGGGCTGCCGGTCTCATACTCGGAGCAGTTGGTGCAGCACTGGCTCATTTTTTTCACCACCTCTCTATAGGGCTCGTGGGGGCTGTCATTGGCTATCATCTGGGGTTCCGGTCTGCTTTCAACGATTGGCCTGGGAGGGATCCTCGCTGCCCTGGGTGGACTGGTACTGGCCATCCTCGCAGCCAGCCTGTTTTTCGGTACAGAATTCCAGCATTCCTGGTCCATGTTGATGTCGTCAACTGCTGGCGCTAACGCTGTCCTGCTGTCACTCCTGCTGCTGATCGGACGGGTCTCAGTGGACGGTCTTCAGGACGCAGGAAATGCAGTCCAGCCGGTATTAAACGACTCCTGGCTGTGGCTGCTCGCCTGGCTGGCCCTGATTATCCTCGGCTACTTCTATCAGAGGCGCGGGTACTCTGTCGCGGTGTCTCTGGATCACGGTGTTCAGGCATAGATATCGCCGTGGCCCAGGTCACATCCCCGATGCCAGATTCTCCCGGCCCACGACGTTCCTGCCAGGCCGGCGTGGAGTGTAAATAGATGAAACTGAAGATGCAGATCGCTCATTTCTTGATCATCGCTGTCGTCCAGGTGATTGCCATATTGTTCCTGGCGTTCTGGCTGGATGGTTTACTGATCGAATCCATCCCTGCGGCCGCTGCTGTAGCCGCGGCTTATATTCTGGCCCAGGAGTTCTACTGGTGGTTGTTTATCAGCTTCTTCTCCAGGCTGCCGGTCTGGCTTTACCCTCTCCTCACCTTCGTCCTGACCGGCGGGGTGGTGATGCTGGTCGGCAATCTGATTCCCGGCGTGCAGATCACCCGTGTCAGCACCGGTTTGTGGATTTCCATCGTGCTTACAGTGGTCAATACGGTCCTGGGCAGCTTGCTGTCTCTGGACCTGGACGAAAAATTCTTCAACAACGTAACGCGCAAACTGGTGGCGAGGCGCGGCCAGCCCATTCAAACAGAAGTACCCGGTTTTCTTTTTCTGGAGATTGACGGTTTAGGCGAGAAGGTTTTCCGGCAGGCCCTGGAGAAGGGGAAAATGCCAGCGGTTAAACGATGGCTGGATGCCGGAACGCATAAAATCACCGGTTGGGAAACCGATTTTTCCGCTCAGACGGGTGCAATGCAGACCGGTATCCTCATGGGCAGCAACGAGGAGGTGCCTGCATACCGCTGGTGGGACCGCAAGGAATGCCGCATCGTAATGTCTGGGAGCCCGGTCGATGCCGTATCCATTGAAAAACGTTTGAGCAGCGGTCGTGGTTTGCTCAGCGACGGGGGCGCATCGCGCAGCAACATGTTCTCAGGCGATGCAGCAGAGAGCCTGTTTACATTTGGAACAATGTTGAACCGCAGGCACAATCCCGGGCCGGGCTTTTACCTCTACCTGGTCAGCCCATTTATAATTGCCCGCCTGCTCACCCTGTTTTGTGTTGAAGTGGTGAAAGAGGTGTGGCAGGCCTGGCGGCAGCGGCTGCGCAAAGACCGCTTTATCATCCGCCGCCGTAACCTGCTGTACGCATTTCTGCGTGGTGTGATGGGACCTGTCCTGCAGGACCTGACGACATACACGGTCATCAGCGATGTGCTGCGCGGGCTGCCGGCGATCTATGCGTTGTATGCCGGGTACGATGATCTGGCCCATTTTGCCGGGATGGAAACCCCAGAAGCTTATGGCGTGCTGGAAGAAACCGACCGCTACTTTGCTCGGATCGAGCGCGCTCTGCAGTATGCACCCCGCCCCTACCATATCGTGGTGCTTTCGGATCACGGCCAGAGCACAGGGCCGGCATTCCAGAACGCTCACGGCATTTCCCTGGAAGAGCTGGTAAAAGGCCTGGCTGGTGGCGATGGTCAGGTTTATGCTTCTCTCGAATCAAACGAGGACTGGGACCATATCAACATCCTTTTAAC
>JAAYXE010000094.1 GCA_012516075.1 Chloroflexota bacterium
CTCATATATTTATATTTACCAAAGATGGTTTAAACGATGATATTGCCGTAGCAAAAACAGTTAAATAAAAAGGCGGGAGATTGGAATTCCAATCTCCCACCAGTAAAAAAATCTACTAATAAACAAATTCACGGATGTCGTAACGGCTGATATGGGGTACACCCCCACGCCGTGAAAACTGTAAGCCTTCTTCAATGGCTTCCGCCTGTGCAATGCGCTCTGCTTCCGTCAAAGGACGCAGGCTGGCCTGGTAGGCATCACGCACATAGGCCTTCCCTTCGGTTTCGACCAGCTCAGAAAAGTAAACGATGTCGTTGAGATCGAGCACCATGGCATTGATGTCAGCGATGGTATAGCGCACGTGCGCCCGGCTGTAGGTATGACCGCCCGCACCCAGGAGCACAATCACCCCAACCGCCACTCCACCGGCTTTCATCGCCCTCACCGCTTTAACCGCATCCGCAGCCTTCCCCGGTTTTTTCAGGAAATTCAGCAGCTCCTGATTGCCGCTCTCCAGGCCCACATACACCCGCTCCAGACCCATTTCACTCAGCATGTGGTAGTCTCGCGCCGACTTTTTCTCGCCGCTGAAACCGTCCAGGAAGGCATAGATCCCACCCAGTCCCTGGACATCGTAAACCCGGTGGACGGCCTCGAACATGGGAACCAGGCGGTTCATCGGGGTGACCAGAGCATTGGCGTCTCCCAGGAAAATCGTCCTGCGCAGACTCAAGCCCCTCCCCAGGAACTCTCGCACAGCCAGCAGGTGCTCACTGAACTCGTCCGGCTTTTTTATCCGGAAGGGGCGCGATTTATAAAAGTCACAGAATGTGCAGGTATTGAAGGCACAGCCCTCCGTCGCCTGCAGGACAACGGCCATATACTGGTCTGGGGGCAGGATGCCTACCGGCTTGTAAACCTGATGGTAGCGAGCGACATCGGCCTCGATCCGCTGCTGGTCAAAAGCGACCGCGCGCCTCATATCGTCCAGACCCTGCTGCGGGAGAGGCTGATCCAGCCGGACCTGGCCGTCCTGCAGCGCCCGCAGCAGCCCTGCCACCTGCTTGCGAATATATGCCTGAAGTTCGTCAGCCTTCTCCGGCGGCAGCCAGCATCGATCGCGCCCACCACCTGGAGTCTGCCACTTGGCAACGAGTTTGCCATCCAGTCCGCGCCGGTAAGAAACGCCATCAAGTAGAGCAGTCCACAGGCGGCCCTCGCCATCGAAGCTGTAAACCTCGGCTCCCCCAGATACCGAGAGGCTGATGGTCAGACAGTTTGCTTTTATGCTTATCGTCAGGGATCTCTGGTCCCATTCGCCATTAATGACCATGCTTTTCCATCTATATTTACAAAATTAATTCCAATCGTTCTGGTAGGTAAACCGCCTTACTGTCACACAGGTACGCCGAAAAGGAACCCTGTATAATCATGAGATGGGTGGTGAACCTTTTCGCAGCGAACCCCGCATGCTGCTTGCCGTACCCTGCCTTATCCTGGTGCTGTCCGCCTGCCTGTGCCTCGCTCTGGGTTTGGGTGCGGCAGAGACGGCAGGCGAGGTACTGAGCGCTCCTCTGCGCTGGCTGTTTCCAGCTCCTCAGAACGATCTCTACGCTCTGGTTTGGCAGGGCGGCAGCGGATCGTTTCAGGCCGGCCCGCCCTGTGAGGTGAGTTCCCCTGAAGGAACGGCCATCGCATCTCAACCCGGCCCCAATGGAGAATTTGCATTTGAGATCCCCGCCAGCGAGGTGAGCGCACACGCGCTGGAAGCGGTTCAATCGGATGTTTACACACTCCAGGAAAGCCGCCTGAGCCTTTCCAGCGGAACGCCGGCTGCTGCATCGCTGGTCGAGGAGGAGGGAGTTTTCATTGCATTTCAAGAAGAGGAAGTGGACAGCCGGCAGATTACCCGCCGTGCTGTTGAGGGCACCGTCCGGGACAACGTCTTTCAGGGCAGATATATCTTTGAGCAGTCCATCTCAAGTGTAGAAGCCGGGCAGGCAGTAGAAGAGACCATAAGTATGAGCGCTGAATTTTCGTGCGCGTTGAACTGGCTGCCCTGACCTCATTCCACCTGCAGGCAGCGCAGCAGCACCTTGCGGCGCTGGGGCTCGCTGCGGTGCTCGAAGAGATAGATACCCTGCCAGGTGCCCAGGCTCAAACGTCCCGCATCGATCGGGATGGTCACACAGGGCAGCGTCAGCATAGCGCGCATGTGCGAAGGCGAATCGTCTGGCCCTTCCAGCGTATGGCGGTACCAGGGCTGGTTCTCCGGCACCAGACGCTCCATGAAAGCCTCCAGATCGATCTTCGCTGTGGGGTCATAGTTTTCACTAATGACGAGAGAAGCGCTTGTGTGCTGTATATACAGATAGCACATCCCTTCTTGAATCCCCCAGCGGCGAATGCGCTCCTCCACCGCCCGGGTAAATGGATACAACCCTTTTCCCTGTGTGCTGATTTCCAGCCTGTCTTTCAGCCAGTTCAAAGATCAGCCTCCGGCGAATTTCGTTGCATAGCCTAAAGAACGCAGTTTTTCAGCGACCTTCTCCCGCTGGTCTCCCTGGATCTCGATGACATTGTCTTTCACCGTACCGCCCGTGCCGCAGGCCTGTTTTAATTGGGCAGCCAGCTTTTTCATGTCATTGGGGTTCAACTGCAGCCCGCGAATCACAGTGACCGTCTTGCCGCCCCGGCCTTTCTTTTCACGCTGTATGGCAGCCACCTGTTGAGAAGGCGGAAGGCTGCGCAGGCGCTTGGCGGACGAGTCCTTACAGCGGCAGGGGATACGCTTACAGCGCGGGCAGGGCTCTGCCGATTCCCATTCCGTTGAATATACGGTTGGCCGTTCGTCAACCGGCATGATATTCCTCATTTCTATGTTTTCAGATCTTCACAGGCCCGTTTATGACCGACCGGATTACAGAACCGTCTTAATATACCATGCAAGAAACAGTACAATGAATACAGGCAGTAGACCTCCTTCTCAAAACAGGAGAAAACCCGATGACAGAGCGTGACGATCTGCGTGAACAGTTGGAACGAGTCGCCGGCCAGTTTGCAAAGGTGTCGGACAACCCGCGGCCCTGGCTGTCCTGGCTTATCTACCTGCTCCAGCAGCTTGAAAGTCAGGCCATGAGCACGCATCCTATGTATCGCGAGATCTACGAGGATATGCTCTCCGCCCTGCGAGATGAGATTAAAAACCGGCTGGACACGGGCGGGTGGTAATCTTTCAGCTCAAGAAGCGAGTTCGGTCCTGTGGTCATAGCGATAGGATAAGGCCAGAAACCCCAGTGTGCTGAGCATACCCACTGCGCCTGCGCCATACCAGATCGCCGAAGGGCCGAAGGTATCGTTCATAAAGCCGCCGAAGACCGGGCCGATCCCGTGTGCAAAGCTCCAGGTCAGACCAAATATGCTCATATACCGGCCCCGCATGTCGGCCGGGGCCAGGTTCGCTGCCATGGTGGTTGAGGTGGGCGAGAGGATGAGCTCACCGATTGTCAGCACAACCATGCTCGCCAGGAAAGACCAGAAGCCCCTTCCCCATCCGACGCTGGTGAGCGCAGCTGCATAGAAAAAAGATCCCACAGCCAGGGTCAGCATTGGAGGGTGCCGTTTGGTTAATCTGGTGACCAGAAGCTGGAGGAACACCACCATCAGCGCGTTCGTGGTCGGGATAAAGCCATACTGGCTCTCGGAGACGCCGTAATTTTGCTTGGCATGAACGGACAGGAGCACCCACATCACCTGGGCGCAGATCTGGGTCAGGGTGAAGGCGGCAGCAAACGATAAGAAGGGGCGGTCCTTCAGGACCCGGCCGTAACCACCAAAGCGCTCGGCAGGAGCTTTTGCCTTTTCAATATCCCTTTGAGGCAGGGTTTCGGAAGCAAAGAAGAGAACCAGCAGACTGTAAAAGAGCAAACCGCAGGCAGCGCAGAGAAAAGCAATCGTATACGAGCGCGTGGCAACAAAACCACCAATCGCAGGGCCGGTTGCCACGCCGAGGTTGTTGCTGGTACGCAGCAGCGAATATCCGTCGATACGTTTTTCGGCGGGGATCAGGTCCGCCATCATTGCGTCGGCGCCCACCCGGTAAAGCGGCTGCGCGGCGCCCTGAAAGCTCATCAGCAGAGCAAACGCGCCAAAGCTTGCTGCCCTGCTCATGAACAGGTAGCCGAGACCGTTAGACATCAGGCTGAGCACCATGACCCATTTTCGCCCCACCCGGTCGATAACCGGCCCTGCCGCAAACGACGTCAGGATCCCTACAGCCGAGTTCAGAGTCATCAGGCTGGCCACTGCCGTTAGTGGAAGGTCCAGCCGCTCGCTGACGTAGATCATCAGGAAAGGCCAGATCATGCTCGAACCAATTGTGCTGATCAGCATACCGAAAAGCAGCAGCCAGAACTGGCGTGGATATTTTTTCCATAAAGATTGTAAGGTGTTAAGCATTTATTAAATCCTGTTTTTCGGATATCATTACTGCAGCCAATTATCTCCGATAATTTTGCTCTTTGACCAAAAATCACATGAAATTTGGCATATTTAGCTGCTGACGTTTGTCACTCGCTCGGCAGTTAACACTGAGATACTGTAAGAATGCGCGTACCCGGGCTTACGTAAGAGGTCAAACCGTACAGGCAGATGGGACACCCGCCTCAGAGGGTATCGAGGCAGGGGACCTGTATGAACATGTCCTCACCGACCAACCCAGAGCCATTCTGAAAGCTTCTATCAATTCGGCAAACCTCTGCAAAATCCGACAGATAGGAACATCACAGCCATCGTCGTACAACCTGTCCCATCGGGTTAATGCAATGAACAAGGACATCATTCTAATCGTTGACGACAGCCATGAATCGGCTGATTTTCTTGCAAAGGTGTTATTGCCGCGATTAGGGTACGACAGCCGGATCGCATACGATGCTCCATCTGCCGTCGAGATCCTGCGCTCAACACCGGTTGCACTGATGCTGCTTAACCTGGAAGTACCCGGACGAGCCGTTCTCGACATGCTCGCCCGGATGTCGGAAAAGACGATTAACGTCCCCACAATTCTCATCACCGCTGATGATTCTCAGCAAATCAAAATAGAAGCCCTGCGCCTGGGAGTGGTGGATTATCTCACCCGGCCGCTGGAAGCTAACGCTCTGCAGGAAGCCATTGAGCGCGCCCTGACGCAGACTCGTCTGAGTGAAGCCAAAGAAAAGCTGGCTCGCCCGCTCGAAGAGCACATCTCCTGGCTGGCGGTGCTGCAAAAGGTGGGGCAGAGTCTCACCTCAACGCTCGACCTGGATGAGGTGCTCTGCAAGATTGTTGAAGCAGGCGTGTATGTCACCAAAGCCGATGAAGGGTTTCTGGCGCTCCTGGATCAAAACAGCGGCCAGCTCTACCTGCGCGCCGTCAAGAACATCGACGAAGCCCGCAGCAAGACCATGCATATACCTCTCGACGATTCCCTGGTCGGCTGTGTGGTCCAATCCGGCCGCCCTTACCGTTCATCGCGGGTATCCGACCTGCCCCAGCTAAAGATCTGCACCGGATATCTCGTCCACAGCCTGCTTTATGTACCGCTGCTGTCGGGCGGTAAAGTTATCGGTGTGCTGGCGATTGACAACCGCACGTCAAACCGCCTGTTCACCGAACAGGATGAAGCCCGGCTCTTGGCGCTTGCCGGTTACGCAGTGGTTGCGCTGCAGAACGCCCGCTTCTTCCGGCAGGCGCAGCAGGAACTGGCCGAACGCAAGCGCATCGAACAGAAGCTGCGCGTCAGCGAGGAACGCTATGCCCTGGCCATGAAGGGCGCGAATGACGGCCTGTGGGATTGGGATTTCCAGACGAATACGATTTTCTATTCGACGCGCTGGAAGTCGCTCCTCGGTTATGAGGAGGAAGAGATCGGCAGCAGTCCCGACGAATGGTTTTCGCGCATCCACCCGGATGACATCGAACGCACACGCGCCAACCTCACCAACCACATTAAGAATCTCACCCCGCAGTTCCAGGTCGAACACCGGCTGCGCCGCAAAGACGACAGCTATATCTGGACTCTCAGCCGGGGTGTGGCCGTGCGTAATAAAGCGGGCACGGTCATCCGTATGGCCGGTTCGCTGACCGATATCTCGGACCACAAGGCGGCAGAGGAAAAGCTGCTCCACGACGCGTTCTACGATCCCCTTACCGGTCTGCCCAACCGGGCTCTCTTCATGGATCACCTGCGGTTCGCGGTTGAGCGGGTGAAACGCCGCCCCGAATACCAGTTTGCGGTGCTGTTCCTGGATATCGATGGCTTTAAGAATGTCAACGACAGCCTGGGTCATCTGGCCGGAGACCAGCTTCTGGTTGCAATCGGCAACCGGCTGAGCTCCGGTGTGCGCACCACCGATCTGGTTTCCCGCCTGAGCGGCGACGAATTCGTAATCCTGCTTGAGGAAACCGACCAGGCCGGTGCGGAGCGGCTGGCGGAACGCATTGAGAAAGCCCTCGCGAACCCGTTCCGGCTTCATGACCAGGATATTTACATAACTGCCAGCGTCGGGATCGTGTTGAGCAACCGCGGATACTATCGCGCCGAGGATGTGCTGCGAGATGCAGATATTGCCATGTATGCGGCAAAAGCAAGGGGCAAGGCGCGCCATGAATTTTTCAAGGACGAAATGCGCGATCGCGTGGCCGCGCGCGTGCAAATCGAAACGACCCTCAGCCAGGCGCTGGAAAACCAGCAGCTCAGGCTGTTCTACCAGCCGGTCTTCAACCTGAAGACCGGCCGGCTCAGCGGTCTGGATGCCACTGTATACTGGGATCACCCCGAACAGGGGCTGCTCCCGGCATCCACATTCATGCACATGGTCGACGAATCGCACCTGATCCTGCCCCTCTTTGATTGGACCCTGACCGAGGCCTGCCGCCAGATGAGGCAGTGGCAGCAGGAGTTTTCTCTACCGGCAACCATCACGATGTGCGTTTCGATTTCGGCCGGCCAGCTTCGCCAGAGAGGCTTCCCTTATCACCTGGAAAAGATTCTGCGTGAGACTGACCTTCTTCCCCAATGTCTCAGGCTGGAGCTGGATGAAAACATGATCACATCTCAGGAGCCGGGCAGCCAGCATGTTCTCGAGCAGCTGCGCAAGCTGGGGGTTCGCCTGCAGGTTAACGACCTGGGGCTTGGTTTTTCGTTTCTCCGTCAGATCGGGGATCTTCCACTGGCGACGATCAAGCTGAACTCGAATTTCACCAGTCAGGTCTGCGATCCCAAAAAGGCCGGGATGCTGGAGGCCGTCCTCAACCTGATACACCAGCTTGGCTTCAAAGCCCTCGCCGAGGGGATCACCCAGGAAGCTGAACTTTACCAGCTCCAGCTCCTGGAGTGCGAGTATGGAAAAGGCCCCCTGCTGTCGGATCCCCTGCCTGCCGAAGAGATCAAGAACAGCTTCACACGGAACCAGAACCTGCGCTTCGATCTCGCAGCCCTCCAGCTGCAGAAAGCCAGCCAGTGACCTGTGACCCCGGAAAACGTCTGACTCTTCCGGGGTCACAGCCTGATTTAACCTCCTGATAACATTTCTTAAATAACTTGTAACATAACCCGCTTCACTGCGTTAAATAGGATGAATGCGGTTCAGATAACACACCCTGGCATCATGACCGCTTTCTGGGGGATTACGGATTGACGGGCACAGTGGAACTTTTCAACCGGGTTTGTAGTCTTACTAAAAAGAGATTTTTGAGAAGCGATGAATCGATGGCGTAAACTGGTCGCTTGCCCTGCATAATCTCACAGGCAGCGCCATCGAGGAGCTAATAGCGAAACCGGCTCAACAGGCCGGTTTTTTAAACTTCCAGCTGGCCCGAAAAAAACATTATTACCGGTTAGGAGCATGACTATGAAACATACCGGAACCATCTCCAAATATATTGCAATCACATGCATCGTGGCTGCATTTTTCATACTTCCCGTCCACGCGCTGGCCAGCAATGCGTACCAGACCATTGAGCAGACGATCACCAGCGGGGCTGTTTGCAGCGAGGGCACTCACAACACCTGTGGGCCCAGTGACTCTAAAAATGTGAAAGCCCCTGACGGCGCAGTGCGTGTACGGATTGAGGTGTACTGGCACCAGAAAGGTGAACCCGGCCAGAAACAGCCCAATGAGCATTCGTATTTCACGCTGCGCTCCAACGGGCAGATCCTTGGGCAGGTTTACTGCCCCGACTTGGGCGAGGCTGGCGACCCCGATGTCCTCTGTGGAACCGTGGAAGCCGATGTAACCCCTGGCCAGACTCTGCGTCTGGACATCCGTCATGGGGATGAAACTGCGGGAAGCACACCCGGCTCCACCCGCCAGGTGTACAAAATCACCTGGTTCCTGGCCCCTCCGCCAACCGATACACCGGTCATGCCGCCTCCGGCAACAGCTACCCTGGAGCCTACACCAACCGTCACTGAAGTAAGTCCCACACCCACCGAGCCAGGCCCAACCCAGACTCCTCCGGGTCCGGATCTGCCCCCGACAGCTACCAGCACACTCCCGGTTGCCCAGCCAACGCCGTTTGTCACGCCGTCGCCCACACCGGATGGCCCAACCGAGACGGTTCCCGTACCGCCTCCGGCAACCACCACCCTGGAGCCCACGCCAACTTCTCCGGGGGAGACGGATGAGCCCAACCAGCCCGTACGCACGCCTACCAGACCGGCTCCCGCCGGGACGCTGCCGCCACCGCCCACTGCATCAGCCGGAGTGCCAGCAGTGATCCTGCCGCAGACCGGCCTGGACCTCAGCCTGGCAGCCGAGAACACCCCCCTGCTGCTGCCGAAGCTCGGCATGATCCTGTTCGGACTGGGGATGGTGGCGGTTGGAATGCTGCGCAAACTGAGGAAGTAGCCGATGAAGCGCTGGAAAAAGATCAGTCCGGATACCGTGCTGATCATCCTGGGGCTGCTGATCGCTTATACCGGTCTGGCCGCGCTGTTTGTGGATCTGCAGCGGGTTCAGGCAGCCACCGAGCGCGCAGTCCAGGAACTCCAGAGCCTGGGAATGAGCGAAGCCGCTTCACCTGCCGGTGACCGCCAGGTGAGCGCCCTGGCCATTCCCACGGCGACCGTGCCGCCCGGAGTAGTGGACGCGGCCCAGAACCCGGGCTTACCGGTCGAGACGCAGGCCGCGCCTGCACCGCCGGTCCTGACCGGGGAACCCCAGCCCACCCGCCAGCCGGAAGAGCCCAAAGGGCTGTACATCCCGGCCATCGACCTCAACGCCCCAATCGTCCCCGCTGAAACTGTGGAAATCGAGGTGCGCGGGCGCACATACCGGCAGTGGGCAGCCCCAGATCAATACGCTGCAGGCTGGCATACTGACTCCGCTCGTCTGGGCGAACCGGGCAACACGGTCCTCAACGGACACCACAATATCTTCGGCGAGGTGTTCCGTGATCTGGATAAACTGGAAGAGGGCGACGAGATCCTGATCTATTCCGACAACCATGTTTACAGGTACCAGATCGCGAACAAAATGATCCTTCCAGAGAAGTATGAAGCCATCGACACTCGCATGGACAATGCCGTCTGGATCCTGCCCTCTCCAGACGAGCGGGTGACCTTAATCACCTGCTGGCCCTATGAAAGCAATACGCACCGCCTGATCATTGTCGCCAGGCCGGTGCCCTGAAGCGTCAGCCCTCAGATATCAGCCACCATCGTGCAGACGGCCAGGGGACGCTGCAGAGAAAAGATGGGCGGTAAACAGCACCGCCCCTCTTTCTGTTTCCACAGAAAACTCGCTCTTCTTCTACCGCAAGACAGACTAGTCCTGGGTTTGCTCGCGCTGCAGCCATTCGGGGGAGACCAGGTCTTTATCTCGCCGTCCCAACAGGCGGTAGAGCCGGTTTTCAGCCGCCTGCATGGGGTGCTGCAGGTTTTCCGTGGTGACCTTCAGCAGGTTCTCATACCCTTCCTGCTGCTCCCGGACCCACTCTTCACTGAATTCCCCGCTGCGAATATGTTCAACTACCCGGCGCATCTGCTCGCGCAGGGCATCGGCCGCCAGGAAGCGCTTTGAGGTCACCTGCTGCCCATACTGACTGGTCAGAGAATGCAGCCGGAGCTGGCTCCACAGGCCAATATCGCGCGCCGCGGCGTAGATCTCACTCCATTCGCCAGAAGCATACTGCTCCAGCAGAACGACATCCGGATCACAGCCGGCCTCCGTCAGCACCTCGAACATTATGCGGCGAAAATAAAGCTCGCCAATCTGCTCGGAAAACAGATCAACGGTGGTCTCTTCAGTAAAAGTAGTCAGCACGGCGCCCATACGGGTGGAACCAATCCCTTTGGCCAGCGCCAGGGTGATTTCCATTGCCTTCCCGCTGGCGTCCTGATGGACGGCGATCAGACTGGGGAAACCGGTGCCGCGCAAGAAGGTGTCGCGCACGCCCTTGCCGATCATGCGCGGCGCCACCATGATCACATCCACGTCAGGCGGCGGCTGGATGAACCCGAACGTGATGTTGTAACCGCTGGCGAAGTTGAGCACCTTCCCGGGGCGCAGCTCAGAAGCAATATATTCTGTGTAAACCTGGGGCATCACCTCATCTGGCACCAGCAGGAACAGAATATCCGCCTTCTGCGCAGCTTCCGCAATGGTAAAAACTTCAAATCCTTCCATCCTGGCCCGCTCGGCGGAGCTGTCGCGCGGGCTGCCGACGATCACTTCGACCCCTGAATCGCGCAGATTCAACGCCTGTGAAGCCCCCTGATTCCCAAAACCGATGATCGCTACGGTCCGTCCCGCAAGGTCCTCCAGATCCGCGTCCTGATCGAAGTAAATTTTCGCCATGAAACTATCCTCCTATCCTTCCTCCCTTGAATGCGTCTTGAAGAATTTATGAACAGAATTTTACACCACCTGCGTCACTGCTTCTCCACAGCCATCCACATTTGCTTCCCATCTGTCGTGATCTCAATCCAGCCGTTCTGGTCTGTCCGGTACAGCGGGTAGCCCTGCAGCGCCTGCAGGGTCTCCGGAGAGGGCCGGTCGGTATCCCTGCCGGGTTCCACGCTGAGCAGTACCACCTGTGGATGTAGTTTCTCGATCCACTCCGGTGGGTTAACGGGGGCGTATCCGGCGTCGGCCAGCAGGAAAACCGAAATCCCTGCCAGGCTGGAGTCGGCCTGCAGTATATCCAGCGTTTCGAAATCCATCCCGAAAGGCAGCAGCGCCCGGAAATCGCCCCACTCAATGAGAGCCACCAATCCTCGCCGGGAGACGGACAGCACCCGCAGGACTGCGCCCTGTCCCAGGTCCAGCACCTGCCCGCTTTCAGCCAGCGTAACCGGCACACCCGCCTCGCCCAGGCTGCGCTGCAGTGCACGCGAGGCCGGTGTCCCGGCAGGCGCCCCCGACCACAGCGCCTGCCGGGGAGGGAAGCGTTCCAGCGCGGCAGGCAGGCCGGCAATCTGCTCCTCCTGTGCTCCGCCAACGATCAGCCAGTCCAGGCGCCGGTGGTGCAGGGGCAGCCGCCGCCCCAGGGCATCGGAGAGCGAGCGGGCGCTGGGGCCGCCGTCCACCAGCAGCCAGCGGCCTTCGGGTGTCTGCAGCAGAACGGCATCGCCGCAGCCAGCCGGAAGCACCGTCAGGTGCAGCCGACCATCGGGAGCGCACAGGGCACAGCGCCAGACCACCACGGTGATGGCGCTCAGCCCTGCCAGGACGACGGCCGGCCTGAGCCAGGAGAACTGCTGCAAACGGGTGCGCAGGAAGGTGAAACCCAGCAGGAGTGCATAAAACAGCGCCACCCAGGAGAAAGGGATCTGGGTTACGGCGAGCTCGCTGATCGGCGCACGGGCGCACAGTTCCACCATGCGAATGGTGTAAACCAGGAAAGGCCAGACGAGGTAGGCTGCAAGCTGGCCCAGCCCGGGCGCCAACTGGGCGATCACAACCGCCAGCCCGCCGAGGATCATCAGGGGCGGCTGGGCAGGCAAAATCAAGGGGTTCGCCAGCACTGAACTCAGCGACAGGCGCTGGAAATGATAGACGGTCACCGGCAGGGTCATCACCTGCGCAGCCAGGGTGAAGAGAAAATATTCCCCCACAGGGCCAGACAGCCGGCGCACCCAATCCGCCGGTAGAAAACGGCCCGCTGTCCTCGAAAACCAGGTCGTCAGCGGGCCGGCATATAAAATCAACCCCAAAGTGGCAGTGAAGGAAAGTTGAAAACCGATGTCCCAGGGTGTGTCAGGAGCAAACAGCGACATCAGCGCCGTGATAAAGGCCAGGCTGTTAAGTCCATCCTGCCGGCGCCCGACCAGGCTGGCCAGCAGCGAAAGCCCCGAAAGCAGGGCCGCACGCACGACAGCAGGGTTGGCGCCTACCAGCACTGCGTAAAATGCAATTCCTGCAGCAGCGGCCAGAGCGCCTCTGCGTTTACCCAGCAGCCGGCTCCCTGCAGCGACCAGCAGACCGGCGATAAGGGCAAAATTAGCCCCAGAGATGGCGATGACATGCGCCGTCCCCGTAGAACGGAAAGCTTCCGCCACTGTCTCGGGGATACCGCTCTCCACGCCCAGCAGAATGCCCGCAGCCAGCGAAGCCTCGGGATCTGGGAATACCCGGTACACGGCTGTAAGAGAGCTATCTCTGACCGCATAGATCAGTGCCAGCAGGGGATTTCCCTGACCATGCCGCAGCACCTGTACCTGCGCAGATGGCATGTACACGTGGATGCCGCGGCGCCTCAGGTATTCCCGGTAGGAGGAGTTACTTTCTCCTCCCGGAGTCTGCAGGCTGCCCTCAACCCTGACTTTGTCTCCATAGCGGGCGTATCCATGAACACTTGCCAGCAGCAGCCCGCGCACCGGCCGGTGGCTCAACTCCCCGGGCAGGCGCGCCGATTGGGCCTCAATCGTCAGCAGAGTGTAGCCGTCACGCCGGTCGGGAGGCTTCACCAGATGGCCATGAACGATGTATTTTCCCGGCTGGTCACGATACCAGCCGATATCTCTTGTGGTAAGGGGTGGATGGGCAAGCTGGTAGCGGGCGCCGCCAAGCGCCAGGAGCAGCAAAAGCAGCGCGGCCGGAACCGGGAGAGGATGTTCAGGAAAGGGGATGCGCTGCCTCAGACGCGAGCGCAGTGCAAGCACCACCACGCAGACAGGCACCGGAATCATCCACGCCCACAATGGCCAGTTGAGCAGGTCGCCAAGAAAAATCCCGCTCAGAAATGCCAGTGACAGCCAGAAGAGGGGCATGATGGTCCGGACGGCGGTGTGAACGGAGAAGCCTGATGAGAACCGCTTTAATTGTACCCCCCTTCCCGGTTAAAATGATCTGGTGGACCTGCAGTCTTTCAAGCTTCTTCTCACACCCCAGGGGCAGCAGGCCCTGGAGGCTGCTGCGGCCAACGAACCACGCGAGGTCGATTTCCTCAAGCACTTCGACGCGCTGCGCCGCCGCTATCCGGAGGACCTGGCCCGCGCCGCCCTGGAAACGGCCATCCTGCGCGGCGAGGCGCAGGCCAAATTCCCTTTTGCCGCTCAGATGTACTTCACCCGCCCGGCGCTGGAGCAGGCCTCCTCTTTTTTGGTCTCCGCTTACCGCTCCGCCCGCTTTCGGCCCTTCAAGTGCCTGGTCGATCTGGGATGCTCGATCGGGGGCGATACGCTCTCGCTGGCGCCTCTGGCGCCAACCCTGGCGATCGACCTGGACCCGCTGCGCCTGGCGATGGCACGCGCCAACCTGGCCGCGCTCGACCTGCAGGCTAACGCCCGCTTTGTGCAGGCCGACCTCAACGCCCCGCTGCCGCTGGAGCCGCGCCAGAAGGATTCGCAAACAGCGCTCTTCTTTGACCCCGCGCGGCGCGCGGATGGCCGCCGCGTTTTCTCCGTGCAGGATTACCACCCCCCGCTGAGCGTGACCCACACCTGGCTGGAGCGCTTCCCTGCACTGGGCGTGAAGATCTCACCCGGAGTGAACCTGCAGGAGCTTGCTGGTTATGAAGCCGAAATTGAATTTATCTCCCTTGAAGGGGAGTTGAAAGAAACCGTGCTGTGGTTTGGCCCGCTGAAGACGGCCGCACGCCGCGCCACGCTGCTCCCCGGCCCGCACAGCCTGCAGTCCAGCCTTTCCTTTGAACAGGCCCAGATGCAGCGGGGACAGATCCTTCCTGTGAATGAACCGCGCGCCTGCATCTACGAGCCCGACCCTGCGGTGATCCGCGCCGGTCTGGTGGAGGACCTCGGCCTGCAGCTGCAGGCCGCCCAGCTCGACCCGGATATCGCTTACCTGACGGCTGATCATCAGGTGGAGACCCCTTTTGCCCGTTCCTGGACGGTGGAAGCCTGGTTCCCTTTTCAGCTCAAACGCCTGCGCGCGGCCCTGCGGGAACGCGGCGTGGGCCGGGTGGTGGTAAAAAAGCGCGGCTCCCCGCTGCAGCCGGAAGCGCTCATCCAGGAGTTGAAATTAAAAGGCGACCACGAGCGGGTGATCTTCCTCACCCGGCTGCGCGGCCGCCCGATCATTATCCTCTGTTACCCGCAGTCTGTCACTGCGTAAACAAAGGCAGGTGCCCGAGCGAGATGATATGGCGCCACTGGGCGCGCTCGCCCTCGGTGAAGATGCTGGCTTCCATGACCACTTCAGCGCCGGCCTTCTCCATGACCAGCCGCATGCCCTGCAGGGTGGAACCGGTGCTGATGACGTCGTCCACCAGCACCACCTTCTTGCCCTTAATCATCTCCCTGTCCTTTTCATCCAGGTAGAGAGTCTGCGGCTGGCCGGTGGTAATCGATAAAGTCTCCGCCGAGATTGCTTCACCCATATAGGGTTTATAAGACTTGCGCAGCACCACATACGGCTTTTGGGTTTCTACCGACAGGGCGTAGGCCAGGGGAATGCTTTTCGCTTCTGCGGTCACCAGGATGTCGTAGGTATGACCTTCCAGTTTTTTAGCCAGCTCTCTGGCACAGGCCTGAACGAGTTCGGTATCGCCCAGAATGTTCAACACCGCAATCCTTACCCCAGGGGCAACCTCAAACAACGGCAGGTCCCTGTGGAGGCCGGCAACATCAACAGGGTAAGTTTCTCGGCTTGGAGTCATGGATGTATCCTTCCTTTTCAATTGAGCATAAACCTTGGAACGGTAATTTTGGGAGTACGAGAAGTAATTACTGCCAGCACCCGAGTCTATCACAAACGCGGCATCTCACCAGACCCTTTCGATTATAATCCTCTCTAATGAATACAACACTCGCTCAGGCCTTAACCTGTACGCAGTGCGGCGGTGAACTCCATCCGGATGAAGGCCAGATTTTCCTGACCTGCCCCTACTGCGGTGCGGCTGTTTTCATCGATAAGTCGCGCGTGGTCTTTCACTGGTATCTGGCGCCGACCTTTGACGAAGAAAAAGCGCGCGCTTCTCTGCGGCGCTGGATGGCAGGCAACCAGACGGTTAAGGACCTGGATCAAAAAGCACGCATCGTAAGCGCTGCTTTCGAATATTTCCCGGTCTGGTACTTCAAAACTCAGCCAGAGAACGGGCCGGAGATCACTGCCATTGAACCCGCAGCGGCCATATCCATCAGCGAACTGCGCCAGCTTAAACTGCTCGCCGGCGACCTGCGAAAATACGATTCTTCTCTGGATTCCCAGGCCCACACCCCCACAGTACCCCTGCAGGCCGCCCTCGACTGGCTGTCTCAGGGGCAGCTCCCGGCCGGCGAGGTCAAAGAGCAGGCGCTGGTGCACATCCCGCTTTTCACCTTTAAATATGAGTTCCAGGGCCGCACCTATACAGCGCTCGTAGAGGCCGGAACGGGAGCCGTGTTTGCCAATATTTACCCGGCCAAGGCCGAAGCCCCTTACATGCTGGCAGGTGGGCTGACTGCCGCGGTATTCCTGTGTCTGGCTGCTTTCCCGGTAATCGGAGCCCTTGTGGACGGCGGATCGGGCGCCAGCATCGGTATGTTCGCCTGTATCGGCGCCGGCGTGATCGCAGCTCCACTGCTCTTTGCCCTAGCGGCTTACGTAGCAGCAAAAATATGAGCGCAGAAGATCATCTTCACGGCCTTACCTGCCCCAACTGCGGTGGCACGCTGGTCATCCCGGAAGGTCAGCTCATTGTGCACTGTCCATACTGCGACCTGCGCTCCTTTGTGCGCGGCGAGCGCGGCCTGCAACGTTACCAGGTGCTGCCCAAAACGGATCGCGAAAGCGTCCTGGCTGTATTAAAGCGTTTTCTATCTTCAAACTGGGCCATCGCTCGCGATGCGGCCCGCAACGCCCAGCTCACGGAGGCCTTCCTGGTTTACCTCCCCTTCTGGACAGTCTGGGCACGCCTTGCGGCCTGGGCATTCGGCCAGAAAGCGGTTGGCAGCGGCGATAAACGACGCTACGAACCGCGCGAGGTGCGCATCGTCCAGGATGTGACCTGGAATGGAGCGGCATGCGATGTGGGCGAGTTCGGCGTCGAGCAGATTCCACTCGACGGCCAGGAGATGGAGCCCTTCAACCCCGATGCGCTGCATGCCAGCGGCATGGTGTTTGAGCCGGTCAACTCCTTCACCCAGGCGCGGAAGGAAGCTGAAGAAACCTTTGAAGCAGAAATCCGCTCACGATCCCATCTGGACCGCATCTCGCAGCTCTTCTTACGGACTTTCCGCCGCCGTGACGGCCTGATTTACTACCCTCTGTGGGTGCTGCGCTACCTTTATCGCGGCCGTGCTTTTCAGGTGGTTGTCGACGGCTACTCCGGGAAGGTCCTCTACGGCAAAGCCCCGGGAAACACCATTTACCGGGCCGCCGTACTGGTCGCCAGCATGGCTGTGGGCGCTCTGCTGGCTGTCGACGCTCCTGCCTTCCTGCTGTGGGCCAGCGATGGCGACAGCGAAGGGCTGATCAGCTTCGCGTTTATTCTCCTCCTGATCGGTCTGGCCCTCATGTATGTTGGCTACCGGCGGTTTCGCTACGGTGAACAGTACGAATACCGCAGCACACCACCCCGGAACGGTTCCGCTGCAGGCATATCGCTGGATTCGCTGAAGAATTTGAGCTCTCTGAACACCAGGGATTTGGAAGAATGGATCGACCAGTTGAATTAGTGCCCCTCCTGTGCATCAAATGCAGCACGCCTGTTCCGGCAGGGGTGGATGAGAGAGCCTGGGTATGTGCAAACTGCGGTCAGGGCCTGGTGCTGGATGAAATAACAGGGCTCAAGCCCCTGGATATCTACTATTCTGCACTGATCCCTTCCCACCAGACAGGGCGCCCATTCTGGATGGCAGAAGGCAAAGTTACTCTTAAGCGCGAAACTTACGGATCATCTGGAAAATCTGGACGTGAGGGGGAAGAATTCTGGAGCGTACCGCGCAAGTTTTTCGTTCCTGCGTTTTCCTGCTCCCTGGAAGATATGCTCCGGCTGGGGATGGACTACCTGGTGCGGCCGCCTGATTTGAACCCCGGTCCACCTGTCAGTTTTCAGCCTGTGACCCTCTCCACAGAAGATTTTCCCGCGGCAGCCGAGTTCGTCGTCGTTGCCCTCGAGGCCGGACGGAAAGACAAAATTCGTAAACTCGATTTCAATCTGGAACTTTCCACACCCTGCCTGTGGATCCTCCCCTGAGACACAACTGACAACAGCCGCCTGATCGCCCCAGGATTTCACGAATGCCCCGCAATTCCAGCCCTTTTCGGAAGCTCCCCACGATCAGCACTCTTGTCTTACTGGCCATCGTGATCCTGGTTGTAGTGTTTCAGTCACAGAGCGGCGCGGCGCCGCGGCGCGTAGAATACACTCCGCCCCCCAACGCCACTCCGCTGGTCACGCAGCAGACCGTTGACTGGTACAGTATTTACTTTACAGACCCCCTGGCGCCAACCGCGAAGCAATATCGAGGTGGACCGGACGAAGATCTCGCCCAGGCCATCCGCCAGGCATCTGTCAGCGTCGATGCTGCCGTTCAACAGCTCAACCTGTGGAGCATCCGCGACGCACTCATCGATGCTCACAAGCGCGGGCTCCAGGTTCGCCTGGTGATGGAAAGCGACTATATGGATGAAAAAGAGGTACAGGAGCTGATCAGCGCCGGGATCGAAGTGCTCGGCGACCGCCAGGAAGGGTTGATGCACAATAAGTTTGTGATCCTGGACCGTATGGAAGTGTGGACAGGCTCGATGAATTTTTCGCTCAACGATGCCTACCGGAATGATAACAACCTGATCCGCATCCGCTCACCCCGCCTGGCCCAGAATTACCTGGTGGAGTTTGAAGAGATGTTTGTCCAGGACCAGTTTGGCCCGCGCTCACCGGCAAACACCCCCTATCCCCGCCTGACAGTCAACGACACCCAGATTGAGGTCTATTTCTCCCCGGATGACGGGGTGCAGGACCGCCTGCTGCATTTAATTGGCGGCGCGCAGCAGAGCATCGCCTTTTTGGCTTATTCGTTCACCTCCGATGAGCTCGCCACGGCCATGCTGGAGCGTGCTCAAGCGGGGGTGCACGTGTCGGGTGTTTTCGAAACATCACAGTACTACTCGAACCAGGGGACCGAGTTCGATCACTTTCTGAGCTCCGGCGTCGATGTGCGCCTGGACGGCAACCCTGCCAATATGCATCACAAGGTCATTCTCATTGATGACGACATCGTGATCACCGGGTCGTATAACTTCAGCAACAGCGCCGAAACGCGCAATGATGAGAACGTCCTGATACTGTACAGCGCTGAAATCGCCGCCCAGTACCGGCAGGAGTTCGAGCGGATTTTCAATCAGGCGGACTCTGATACCGGCAGCACCAATTCTTCCCCCTTTCTTGGTATCGCTTATCCATAAAGGGTAGAATTGAAACCAGAAACTACCACTGCATCCCGGGAGGAACCCAAATCATGGCAGAAAAAACGCAGTTTTACCTCGGCAGGCTGGTCGATCCGGCAGTTGGCAAACCGGCCGACGCACCCTTGCTGTACGACCCTGAGGACCTGACCACGCACGCTGTCGTCGTCGGGATGACAGGATCAGGTAAGACCGGGCTGTGCATCTGTTTACTGGAAGAGGCCGCCCTGCAGGGGATCCCGGCGTTGATGATTGACCCGAAAGGCGATATTACCAACAGCCTGCTGCACTTCCCCGACATGACCCCCGAAAATTTTCTCCCCTGGATCGATGCGGATCAGGCGCGCAGAGAGGGAAAAACACCGGAACAGGCCGCAGCCGAAACGGCTGAAAACTGGAAATCGGGCCTGGCGCAGTGGGGGATCGGCCCGGAGCGCATCCAGGCTCTGAAAGATTCTGCCCAATTCACGGTTTTTACCCCCGGGTCCGATGCCGGGGTGCAGGTGAGCATCCTGGCCTCCCTGCAGGCGCCGGACATCCCCTGGGAAGGCAACCGGGAGCTGCTGCGCGAGAAAATTAAGGGAACAGTAACCGCACTGCTGGGGCTGACCGGCATGGCGGACATCGATCCCATCCGGTCGCGCGAGCACGTCCTGCTCTCCAATATTTTCGAGCACGCCTGGAGCCAGGGGAAGGATCTGGATCTGGAGCAGTTGATACTGCAGACCCAGAATCCGCCCTTCACCAAGCTGGGTGTCTTTGACGTCAACACCTTCTTCCCCGAAAAAGACCGCCTGTCTCTGGCGATGATGCTGAACAACATCATCGCCGCCCCAGGCTTCCAGACGTGGCTGGAGGGCGAACCGCTGGACGTTGCACGGCTGCTCTACACCCCTGACGGGCGCCCGCGGCACAGCATCTTCTACATTGCACATCTTAACGATGCCGAGCGTATGTTTTTTGTCACCTTGCTGTACTCGGCAGTCGAATCCTGGATGCGCACCCAGCCCGGCTCCACAACCTTAAAGGCGCTGATTTATTTCGACGAAATCTTCGGTTATCTGCCGCCCACCGCCAACCCGCCGTCCAAAGAGCCCATGCTGCGCATGCTCAAACAGGCGCGTGCTTTCGGGGTTGGACAGGTGCTGGCTACTCAGAATCCGGTGGATGTGGACTACAAGGCGCTTTCAAACGCCGGCTCCTGGTTTATTGGCAAACTGCAAACGGATCAGGATAAGCAGCGCCTGCTGGACGGGCTGCAGGGAGCTGCGCCGGCCAATATGGATCGCGCAAAGTACGACCGCCTGATTTCCGGGCTGGGCAAGCGTGTGTTCCTGCTGCACAACGTGCACAATCCCGACCCGCTCGTCTTTCAAACCCGCTGGGCCATGAACTATCTGGCTGGCCCGCTGACGCGTTCTCAGATACCGGCACTCAACCGGCTGGCAGGAACATCCGCCCACTTCCCGGCACAGGCAGCAGCGGGGACCGCGCCGGTGAGCCAGCCGGCTGCCGGTATCGGAGTTCCCGCCGTCCCCAGGGAAAGCGAGAAGAAAACCAAACGCTTCCTGGAAATACGCCCCGTAGTACCTTCCGGGACGATGGAATATTTCCTGCCCAACAATCTCCCCCTGACCCGGGCTCTGCAGCGGGCCGGCCACAGTTCCACGCCAGAAGCCGGTGGGGCACATCTGGTCTACCGGCCGGCCCTTCTGGCTCAGGCCTCCGTCCGCTTCCTGAACCGTAAATACAACCTGGACACCACGGAGCACAGCACAGCCCTGGTTTCGCAGCCGGATCGACGCGGCGTTGTGCGCTGGGAAGACTGGTCGACAACTCCGCTCGACCCTGCTCAACTGGACCGTTCGCCGGATCCCCGGGCTCACTTCGACCTCCTGGAAGCCCCTCTGACCGAGGCGAAAATCCTGAACAGCATGCAAAAGGATTTTCTCGATTGGGTGTTCCGTTCCAGCCAGGTGACCGTGCGGGCAAACGAACCCTTGAAAGTCTATGCCGGGCCCGATATCTCCACCGCCGAGTTTCGCAGCCTGTGCTCGGACGCTGCTCGCCGGCAGCGTGATGCTGAAATTGACCGGGTTTCCAGCAGCTACGATAAGAAGCTGTCCTCCCTGCAGACTAAACTCGAAAAAGAACAGCGTGAGCTGGAAGAGGATCAGGCAGAGCTTTCTCACCGCAAAATGGAAGAATGGGGCACACATGCCGAAAATATTTTCGGCCTTTTTGGAGGCCGGCGAAGTTCGCGCCGCGTCTCCAGCTCATTGAGCAAACGCCGTATGACGGAAAAAGCGCGTGCCGATGTCGAGGAGTCGAAGGCAGAGATCGCCCGATTACAGAAAGAGATCCAGGCGCTGGAAGCCGAAAAGAGTCAGGCGATCGAAGAGATCAACGCGAAATGGGCTGAGGTCGCCAATGAAGTGAGTGAGATCACGGTTACACCGTACAGGAAAGATGTGTTCCTGGACCTCTTCGGCGTTGCCTGGGTGCCTTATTACCGGCTTGAGCAGGGCGGAGAGGAGATCTGGCTTCCGGGGTTTTCCTCTGATTAGCAAATACAAATCGCTTCAAGGGTACGCGGTTGTAATGACGTAAATACGAAAAAGGAGAGCACTTCGCGGTGCTCTCCTTTTTCGTACCACTAAAACTTTGTACGTCTATTAACCGGCCAACAGTTCAGCTTTACCAACAATTTTCTCGCGCAGGAAGCCCAGGATGAACAGAACAGCAGCCACAGCGCAGGCAGTGAAGTAGCCAGACTGCAGGCTGGTGATCACGTAGCTCTCGGTGTGTTCGTTCATGCTGATGAAGATGCTGCCCTGCACCGGCACATCGTAGAACTGCGGGGCGCGAATTGCGACCACGACAACGAAGGTCACCACGTAAACGATGTAAGCAAAGCCGGCCAGACCAACCAGCAGCTGGGGCAGAGAGATGTCGATCTTGCCCAGGCGGACGCGATCTGCGCTGGAGACAAACAGGCTCAGGAGCAGCAGGCCGATCATCACAGCCAGGTAGACCCACATCAGCGGCCAGAACCAGGTGGGCATCTCAGCGCCGACAATCCACTGCGGGTAGTCGCGCAGGGTACCGGAGATCACCATGTTATACGGGAAGATGGTCACGCCATTCTCGCGCAGGGCTTCAATGTAAGCGGTCCACCAGGGTTGAAACCAGGTGTCCACCAGCCCGCCGAGCCCTGCGATCGTCAAAATGCGGAAACTCCAAGACCTTGGGCTATTCATTCTTCAATGGTCCCTTTCTTTGTGATTATGCCGGCAGGACGGTCTAATAAAACAGACGCAAATCCTGCGGGCCCACACCGGGGAGGGGTCTGGTCTGAGCCATGCCCCTCCCCCTCATCAAGTTATGCCAGAGCAATATCACCCAGATTGACGTCTTCCTGTGTGGAAATGGCGTCGATCTCTTTGGTGGGGAAGGCGCTCGCCTCGATGACGACCTTGTAAGAACCCACTTCCAGGCCCTCGAACCAGAAGTCACCGAACTCGTCCGTTGTGGTGGTAGCAGAGGCATCCCCGCTCAGGGTGACATTGGCGCCGATGACGACTTCTTCAGCCTCGGGATCGTACACCGTTCCGGCAATGAAGCGCTTCGGCAGGTTGATGTAGTAAACCCGCGGCTTCGGTGATTCGCCGGATTTCGGCTCCAGAACCTCGGCCTTTGCGATCTCTTCCGCGAACTCGGACTCTTCGCCGAAGCGCAGTGCGCCGGTGATGCAGGCGTCCACGCAGCGGGGTTCCTTGATCGGCCAGCCGCGGTCCAGGAGATGAGCGCAGCCGGTGCATTTCTGAGCCACCCGCAGGGCGCGGTTGAAAAAGATCGCATTGTACGGGCAGGCATTCACACAGAGCTGGCAGCCATTGCATTTGGCCGGGTCGATCAGGACCATTCCGTCTTCGCGCTTGGTGATCGCAGCCATCGGGCAGGCCGGAATACAGGGGCCCTCATCGCAGTGCATACACATGGTAGGCACATAAGCCACTTTCACCTTTGGGATCGAGCCGCGCACGTATTCGTTCAGTTTGAACCAGAACTGCCCAGTTTCAGGTTGAGGCTTTGCGTAGGGCGTCCAGTCGTTACCACAGTGCTCGTCCTTGCAGGACACCTGGCAGCTGTAGCAGCCATTGCATTTTGCAGCGTCAAAGATGAAGACTTTCATTAGTTATCTCCTTCAACCCAGCCGGTGAAGAACGGCCCGTAAGCCGGGTCATAATCTCTCGCAAATGCTTCGGGGTAGTTCTCCCGCCATTCCTGCATCTGAGCGCCGGTTACTTTCTCGACTTCAGCCAGGAAGTGTGTGGGAGCCAGGCCGTAAACGTTGCGTGAGAAGCCGATCTTGGGATTGATGCAGTTGGGGTTGCCTCCGCGATGGAGCTCACCAGGAATGATATGGTGACCACCACCGGCTTTTTCGAAGCGCAGTGCACCGGGGATAATCCGCTCGGAGATGACGGCGCCGCCAAGGACGCTGCCGCGCTCGTTGTAGACGCGCACGATATCGCCGTCTTTAATGCCGCGGGCTTCGGCATCCTTCGGGTGGATCCACACCGGAGAGTAGGCGTAGCCATCCCAACCGATCACTTTTTCAATTTCACGGGTAAAGGGCACGTCCGAGAACATGGAGTGGTGCTTCCAGGTCGAGGTGTCCGAGACCACCAGCAGCGGGTACTGCTTGGCGCGTTCGCTGGTGAGGTCTTCGTCGTGCGACCAGCCCTCCGACTCGGGGCCACCAATCACACGGCGGGCCACAGGCGGGCGCTCCTTGTCATCGGGGAAGTGCTCTTTCAGCAGCTGCGATTCGATCTCGAGCAGGCCGGTGGGGGTAACCAGGGGGTTGTTCACCGGATCATCGTAGAACTTCTTGTAAGCGGGCTCGCGATCGTACCACGACGGATCAGGCACCTGCGGGAAGTAACCCTTCTTGACCAGCTGGTCCCAGCTCACCAGGTCTTTGACACCCGACTTCTCATACCCTTCGCGCAGGCGTTCCTGGATGAGCTCATCGTAGCTCTTACCGCCGGTGAGCTTATCGCCCCAACCCAGCGCATTGGCAACCATGATCACAGCTTCCAGGTCCGACTTGGCCTCACCGATCGGAGGAACGACCGGCTCGGTGCGCAGGGTGATGCTGTTGTAGACATCGATCGTGGTGTTGATATCGGGCTGTTCGGCTGCAGTCGTGATCGGCAGGATAATGTCCGAGAAGACCACAGCATCTTCCATCCACATCGTCTGGTGGACGATGCACTCCAGCTTCGGGCTCTGCATGGCCTTCTGAACACCAAAGCCCCACTGGTGGCTGCCGGTGTAAGAAGCGCTGGTACCCCAGATGAAGTGAACCTCCGACATACCCGGCTTCGGGTAGGTGATCTTGGTGAACTGATCGCCCACCGAATAGAATTCCACCGGCGGTTCGAGGATCGCCTGCGCAAAGAGGCCGCGCGGGAAGGCCTGCCGTTCGGATTTGGGCGGGAGTTCCACCCCGGCTGCAGCCATGGAAGCCTCGATCATGGAATTGGCGCCAACCATACCGGTCTTCGGGGCCTTCGCAGCACTACCGATGGCGTTCTGCAGCCACTGAAGCTGGTGCTTGCCGGGGCCACCCAGGCCCTGCATGCACTGCAGGTAAAGCTGGATGCGCTGGCGGTTGTCGGCGTAGATCGAGCGGCCGACGGCGCCGCCGCCGGAACGGCCGTAACCGATGCTGGTCGGCTTGGCAGCCCAGGCGCGCGCCAGAGCTTTGATCGTCCAGGTCGGTACGCCGCAGATCGGCGAAGCCCACTCGGGGGTCTTCGGGGTGTCGTCGTCTTCGCCCAGCACGTAAGCGCGGAACTTCTCAAATCCGACGGTATGGGTGTCCAGATATTCCTGGTCGTAAGTGCCTTCCTGGAGCCAGATGTAGGCAATGGCCAGCATCATGGCGTCGTCGGTAGCAGGCAGAATCGGAATCCATTTGTCAGCATACAGGCTCACGCCCAGGTTCTGGTTCGGGGTGATGGCGACGCGCTTGATGCCCAGCTCGCCGAACCAGCGGTACCACATACCCTGCACCTGGCCGTAGGTGTAGCGCCAGGACTTTGCCTCAGGGTCTGCGCCCCACATCAGGAGCATCTCGGCGTTTTCGGCCACGTCCTTGAGCACATCAACCGGCTCATAGTCGGTGCCCAGCACATACCGGCCGCCCAGCTGGCCGCCGGAGGAGCTGGTCGCCGGAGCATCCTGGTAAGTGCAGGGCCGGCCGTACTCTTTCATTGCCCACCAGTCCATGAATGCAGCCTGGGTGTCGTGGCTGCCCGGCACGTTGTGACCTTCATCGTGGCCACCACCGTAAAGAGGAGCCAGCGCCTCAGGGCCGTATTTGTCGGCCACGCGCTTCATTTCGCTGGCGATCAGCGAAGCGGCCTCTTCCCAGGAGATGCGCACATAACCGCTGATACCGCGGTTCTGGGCGTTGATTTTGTCGGGGTCGCCGCCGGGCTCCCAGTCGACGCGCTTCAGAGGGTAAAGAATGCGGTTCGGGGAGTCGGTGCGCTTGCGGTGCGACAGATAGTAGGCCGGAGCCGGGGATTTCGTGGGCGCGGTCCAGGTCTTGCCGCGCGCAGAAATCGTCCAGGGCTCCAGTTCCGGGTAGTCATCCGTATAGCGAACCCGGCGCCCGCGAACGATACGACCGTTCTTGCGGTCGAACGCGATCAAGTGCTGAATCTGCGTAACGATGGTCTCTTCGGGTTCCAGAGCGGGCGGGAGGATGCCCTCTGTGGCTACCGGAACCTCTTTGACAACCTCGACCACCTGAGCAGGTCCACTTGCTGGAGAGGCAGCAGTGGATTCCAGGCTGTAAGTGATCCCGGCGCCGGCGGTTGCACCGGCAGCAAGACCACTCAGCAGCAGGCCAGCACTTTTAATAAAATCTCGCCTGGAGACTTTATTTGTTGTATTACCTTGTGCCTTTTCTTCCATCTTTTTCTCCTTTACGAAGATTCGTCAGTTTTTGACTGACAATCTCTGGCTTTGCTCCCTGCGAAGGAGTCTTTCGATGCCTTGCTGAACAAAAGACCAAAAAAAAACTACATAGACGCTC
>JAAYXE010000095.1 GCA_012516075.1 Chloroflexota bacterium
ATCGCAGATGCCGGCGCGGCCTTGCACGTCGCGGCGGGCCTTGCTGTAATATCCGATCAGCGTCCATTCCTGCACCGGGGTTGGGGTAGGTGAAGACGGGACCGGGGTGGGCTGCGCCAGCTGCACCTGCTGCTCCGATCCGGGCTGGTAGTGGCGCACCAGCATAGGCAGCATGGCGTGGTGGGGATAAAAAGCCCGCACAGGCGGCTGCGTGGAGGTGGGCGGCGGAGCGGCGGTCTCGGAAGGCCCGGAGGCGGCATCTACAGCGGCCATGATGGTCTCGACAGCCGCGGCCGCGGCTGTGGCCGCAGCCTGCTCGGTGGCCTGGGGAGGCAGCGGCGCCACAGCGCGGTAGGTGCGCGTCGGATCAGGGGCGTTCTGCGTCGAGAGGAAGCGGGCATCTCCGGAAGGCGAGCAGGCGGCCAGAACGGTGAGCGCGGTCAGCAGGAGCAGCGCAAGCACCCGCCTGCGGGCGGGCAGATAACCCGCCCGTCCGGAGCTCCGTCTGCAGTTCTGGAACCATGCCACCCGATTCAAAACGTCATCTCCTTCATTTCGCACAGCGATCACCACGCCGGCGGATCCTCCCAGCGCAGGCCGTACGGGCCGGCGTCGCGCGCCCGCCCCAGATGCACCAGGAACCAGGATGGATCTCCGCTGCGCAGACCGTTGAGGGCCCACCACACCTCGAGCGCCCCGGCGCGGAAGCGGGCGCGTTCGAGGGCCGGCTCGACGCCGGGGTCGTAGCGGGCCACCCGGCGCAGAAAGCGCTCGCCCAGCCCGGCGATCACGTTGGCGTAATCATCCGCCGGATCGCCCAGGCCGGCTGTCCCGAAATCGAGCACGCCGCTGAGGCGGCCCGCCGGGTAATCACACAGGAAATGGTAAGGCGCCAGGTCGCCGTGCACCAGCACCGGCTCGTAGGCCTCCATGTCCAGCCAGCCGCCGGACAGCGGAGCAAACAGGCTGTGGATCCAGTCCTGGCCGTCGCGGCCCAGCAGCGGGAAGAGCTCCAGCTGGGCCTGCTGGTAGAGTTCTTCCCAATCTCGCTGGCTGCGCACAGACCCGGCCGGCTCGACCCCGGCCTGCCGCGCCGCATCCGCGTCGACGGCGTGCATCTGCCGCAAAAACGTCCCGATCTGCCAGGCGATGTACTCCTGAGCTGCCGGGTCGAGGGAGAGCAGGCGGCCCTGATTGAGCGGTTCGCCCGGCAGCAGCGGGTAGGCCACCCCATCGCCGCAGGGTTCGAAAGCGGGAACCGCCAGGCTGCGGCGCGGGGTCAGCAATTTGAGCACCCGGCTTTCGTGGGCCAGCGCCTGTCCCCCGGGGCGGCGCGGGAAGCGAAAGACCAGGGCCTCATTGACGATCACCACATGGTTCTCCAGGCCTTCATCGACGCTGCGCGCGGAATGAATAGTGAGATCAGGCCGGCAGGCCTGGATTCGCTCGAGAAGTTGAGATGGAACAGGAAGCTGGGCCGAGGGGGCCGGCATGAAATGATCATATCCGAAGAGCGGTTAGAAATCAAGATGAGAAGCGGCGAACCTGCACTTTTATTGGGATACGAACTTCTTTTCTTGTTGACAACATCCCCTTGATCCCGTACAATCGCCTCATATTTTTTTTGGATATTTTCAACCTTATATACCCATTTCCAGCCAGAGGAGGGACAGTATGGAAGAGGCCGTTATCAGTCAGGAAGGAACGGAAGAAATCTATTATCCCCCGCCGGATGTGGTCAGCCAGGCGCATATCAAGGACTACCAGAGCCTCTACGAGGAGTCCATCCGGGATCCGCAGGCCTTCTGGGAGGCGCGCGCCCGCGAGCTGGAATGGTACCGCGAGTGGGATCAGGTCCTGGACGACAGCAGCCCTCCTTTTTTCAAGTGGTTCACAGGGGCGCGCACCAACATCGTGCACAACGCCCTGGACCGGCATGTAAAGACCTACCGCAAAAACAAACTGGCCCTCATCTGGGAGGGCGAAACGGGAGAAACGCGCACCTTCTCGTATTTTGCCCTGCACCGCGAGGTGTGCAAGTTTGCGAACGTGCTGCGCAGCATGGGGGTGAAGAAGGGCGATATCGTCACGATTTACATGCCGCGCATCCCCGAGATGGTGATCGCCATGCTGGCCTGCGCCAAGATCGGCGCGCCGCACAGCGTGGTGTACGGCGGTTTCAGCGTGGAGGCGCTGGCGGAGCGCATCGAGGACGCCGAAAGCCGGGTGCTGATCACCGCCGACGGCGGCTACATGCGCGGCAAGACGGTCGGCCTGAAAGATATCGCCGACGAGGCCATGGCCCGCCAGCCGACCATCGAGAGCTGCATTGTGGCGCGGCGCACCGGCCAGGAAATTTACATGGAGCCCGGGCGCGATTACTGGTATCACGAGCTGATGAGCCTGCCGATCACCAACAACTCCTGCCAGACCGAGGAGATGGACTCGGAAGACCCGGTCTTCATCCTGTACACCTCGGGCACTACCGGCCGCCCGAAAGGCGTGGTGCACACACACGGCGGCTATATGGTGCACATCTACGCCACGCTGAAATACGTCTTCGACCTGAAAGATGAGGACCGCTGGTGGTGCGCGGCCGACCCGGGCTGGATCACGGGTCACAGCTACATCGTCTACGGCCCGCTGATCCTGGGGGCGACGAGCTTCATGTACGAGGGCGCCCCGAACTACCCCTACCCCAACCGCTGGTGGCGCATGGTGGAGAACTACGGCATCACCGTGCTGTACACCGCACCCACGGCTATCCGCGGCCTGATGCGCTACGGCGACGCATGGGTCAGGCGCCACGACTTGAGCTCGCTGCGCCTGCTCGGCTCGGTGGGCGAGCCCATCAACCCCGAGGCCTGGCGCTGGTATTACTCGGTGGTGGGCAGGGAGAACTGCCCGATTATGGACACCTGGTGGCAGACCGAGACCGGCGGTTTTGTGATCACCCCGCTGCCGGTCACGCCGCTCAAGCCCGGCTCGGCCACGCGCCCGTTCTTCGGCATCGAGGTCGACGTGGTCAACGAGCAGGGCGAGTCCGCACCTCCCGGCGAGGAGGGCTATCTGGTGATCAAAACGCCGTTCCCGGGCATGATGCGCACCATCTACAAGGACCCCGAGCGCTTTAAGACGCAGTACTGGAGCAAATTCCCCGGCATGTACCAGACCGGCGACTCGGCCCGCAAGGATAAGGACGGCTACATCTGGGTGATCGGGCGCATGGACGATGTGATCAAGGGCAGCGGCTACCGGCGGGGGCCGGCCGAAGTGGAGAGCGCGCTGGTCAGCCACCCGGCGGTGGCCGAGGCGGCTGCCATCGGCCTGCCCCACGACCTCAAGGGCAACGCCATCCATGCCTTTGTCATCCTGCGCCAGGGAGTGGAGCCCAGCGATAAGCTGGCCGAGGAGCTGCGGGCGCACGTGGGCCACGAGATGGGTCCGATCGCCAGGCCGGAGGATATCAAGTTCGTCGACAGCCTGCCCAAGACGCGCAGCGGCAAGATTATGCGCCGTGTGCTGCGCGCCCGCGCCCTGGGCCAGCCCGAAGGCGACCTGACGACGATTGAGGAGTAAGGGATGTAAAAACCTTCAAGGTCTCCGCCGGTAACCTCCTGGATGGAATCCGATGTGAGGAAAGGATCTTTTTTCCACCAGGTTCCTTTAAGACCTTGAAGTTTTTCTGTTACTCCCACAAATAATCAAAACCCTCGCCCCGGCCGGGCGAGGGTTTTGCATCCAGAAACCCGCCATCTTCACGCACGCGTCTCCGGCTGCTGTTCGAACAGCAGCTGCAGAAATGCCTCCACCACCTGCGGGTCGAAGTGCTTCCCGGACTGCTCGCGCAGATAAGCCAGCACCTCCTCATCCGACCAGCGCGGGCGGTACGGACGGTCGGAACTCAGGGCATCCCATACGTCCACCACGGCAAAGATGCGCGCCGCCAGGGGGATCTCCTGCCCCTGCAGGCCGCGCGGGTAGCCGCTGCCGTCCCATTTCTCATGGTGACAGTAGGGAATCTCCAGCGCCGGCGCCAGGAAGGGGATAGAGGCCAGCATCTGGTAAGCATATACAGGGTGCTGCTTCATCACCTCCCACTCTTCCTCATTCAGCGGACCGTTTTTGAGCAGGATGGAATCGGGGATGCCCATCTTCCCGATGTCGTGCAGCAGGGCGCCGCGGCGCAGGTGCACCAGCTCGTCGCCGTTCAACCCCAGGGCTTTCCCCAGGCGAACGGTCATATCCGTCACGCGCTGGGAATGGCCTTCGGTCTCTTTGTCGCGCAGTTCCAGGGCTTTGGCCCAGCCTTCCAGGGTCGCGTCGTAGGAGCGCACCAGGTTCAGGTTGGAGCGCTGCAGGTTGGTAAAGAGTTCGGCGTTCTCCACGGCAATCGCTGCCTGTCCGCCCAGCGCTTCCAGGAACTCGAGCCACTCGGCCTGCGGGTCGAATGGCCGGCGCATGAAGACTTCGAGCACCCCTTTCACCTGCCCCTTGGCCGTCAGCGGCACCGCAAACCCGCCCAGGAAGCCATCGTCCGCCAGACCTTTAAGGCGCAGGCTGGTCCGGTCGGCCTCGTCCAGGTCCGGGATGCGCACCAGGTGTCCGGTCTCAATCGCCTGGGCGGCCAGAGGCTCGTCGCGCAGCATGATGCTCTGCCCGCCGGTCCATGATTTCAGGCCCCACTGGGAGACCGCCTCTAGCTGGTACAGATACGGGTTGAGCAGCAGCACCGCGGCCGCATCGACCCCCAGACGCCCGGCGGTCTGTTCGATCAGCACGTCCAGCGTGGCGTGCAGATCGCGGCTGGAGGTGATCATGCGGTCGATCTCGCGCAGCGCACGCAGCTGCGCGATCTGGCGCTGGATGCGCGCTTCGGCCTCTTTATCGCCGGTGATATCGCGCGCCAGAGCCTGAATGCACAGCGGCTGGTCATTGCCTGCCCGCACCAGCGCCAGGCTGACCTTCACCGGGACATGGGTGCCGTCCTGCCGGCGCAGGCTCATCTCCACCGGGAGCGGGCTGCCGCCGGTGCTCAACTCCTCTGCCAGCTCTTTCAGCGGCCGGCCGGTGGAGGCGAGCACTCCGTCAATAACCGATCTGCCCAGCATCTCCTGCAGCGAGTAGCCCAGCATCTGGACGGCTTTCTGGTTGGCGGCGATGAGCTGGCCGTCAAAATCGACCAGAAATATCGCGTCATAGGCGCCTTCGAACAGGGTGCGGTACAGGTACGCGTTGCGGTCGCGCTCTTCCTCGGCCTGCACCTGGGCGGTCACATCGCGCAGGGCGATCACCTGCATGGGCTTATTGTGCTGGGACTGCTGCCGGGAGATGGCCTCGACGATCAGGTTTTTCCCACTGCGGTTTTTGAGCGCGATGCGCCGGGGCTGTTCACGCAGCGGCGCGCTGCCGTCCACCACCTGCGGGCTGAAGTCCTCCGGAATCAGGCTGGCGAGCGGCTGGCCAATGATCTCCTCAGTGGTGTAGCCGAACAGGTGCGCCAGGTTCGCGTTGGCGTCGACGATCTTCCCTCCGGAGACGATGCCGATCCCCTCGTAGCTGGTCTCGAGCAGGGCGCGGCCGAGCGCCTCGCGCGTGGCCAGCTCCTGCCGGCGGTCCTGCTCCAGCTCGCGGCGGTGACGCACGAAGAGCACCTTCAGGCCGCCGTTGATGAGCAGGAAGAAGAGCGGCCCAAACGCCAGCTCGACCGGGTTGACGGTGGGCAGGATCAGTGGGACCGCTGCGACGCTGGCAATGAACAGCGCGAACAGGAGGGTGACGATGCGCTCGGAGAGGAAAAAGCAGGCGAACAGCAGCGGTGTAAACAGCAGCGTGAAATACAGCACACTGCCCGTTTCTTGAGCGATATTAAAGGAAATCAGGAATGTGGACAGGGCGGAGACCGCGATGGTGAGCCAGACCGCAGCAGCATGGCGGCCGCGGCGGTTCAGCATAAACACCAGCACTAAGATAACGGAGGTGAAGAACAGGGTCCGGCTGGTCGCCGGCCGGGCCCAGGGGATGAGGGTGGATACCGCGCCCCCAAACAACACCAGCGGCAGGCAGACCGCCACCATATTCGACAGCAGACGCACCTGCCGCTCTAAGCCGGGTTGTTCCAGTTCAACCGTCTCAGATACCAACCTGGTCCACAAGCCATACGGCTTATCAAGTATCACGATAATACACCTTCTCTAAATATTATCGCGGGCGGCAGCGGTGACGAAACCACAGGCAGCATTAAAGGCACCGGCAGCCGCGCGCTGTCCTGGTCGAGAGGGAAAACTCACCTTCTCGACTGGTGAATGGCCTTGCCGGGACAGCTATCTATATGTGAGTTCTGAATACACCTATCGTTTTTGTCAGGGAGGCCAATGATGTTCCGATTCTATACATAAAACGTAAAAAGTCCAGAAATTTTACGTAAAAATTTAGTCTTAATTTTATTGCAACTCCATCTTTACCCGTTCACGCAGCCGGGCGAGCCGGCGCTGACGCGAATATACACCGCCGGCCCGGTTCTGCCAGGCGTACACGGACGCCTTTTTCTGTTACCCCTGCCCCCGGCGGATCCAGGTTTTTTTATCAGTCTGTGATCGGGGTAAACGCTCCGGACTGCCAGCCAGGCTCCCGGAGCGGCGGTCCGAAATCGACCGCCTGGTCGAAGGGCGCCGGGCATAAAATCCACTTTCAGCACATGCGCCGTACAGACTCGTGCGCATTCAGTGCGAGTCTGCCTGTATGCATTCAACCCCCACCTTTTATTCTCCCCCTTCCAGGGGGAGGATTTTTGCGTTTTCGACGGCCAGATCTAGAAAATGATCAGCGCCTTCATCAGACCTGACCTGGTTCCTAACCCTGAACCAGATGCCGTCCGGCAGCTGGGAAGGATCACTCCAGCCAGTCTGACAGCACCACCAGCTCGCGCTCGGGGGCGGCCGGGTCGTTAGTCTGCAGGTGCACGCGGAAATCGTGCGGACCGCCCATCCCGGCGTGCATGGTGAACGCCAGCGTAAGGCTGGCCTGCTCTCCGGGCATGATGACGCTGGAGCTCACGGCCGGGACCGGCGGGCAGCAGCCCTCCACCACCTCCACGTAAGGCTGTTCCTTAATGCGCAGCGGCCCATCGCCGGTGTTGGTCAGCGTGAAGGTTACGTGTGCCGGCTCACCCACCCGGAAGGCACCCAGGTCCACAAAGTCCTGACTGACCTGCAGCCGGGGCGTGCCCCGGTCGGGGATCAGCCCGGCCAGCGGACCGCGCTCCCCCAGGGCGAGCAGGCCGGCGAAGACCAGCAGCACGCCGCCAGCAAGCATGAACAGGGCGATGCGGGCGCGCAGCCTGCGCTGTCTGCGGCGGGCGGCTGCCCGGGTGTTATATGCCTTCTTGATGCTCATTTACCTTCCTCCAGATCGAATTGAAATGTCCACAGGTACTCCACCAGCATCCAGATCTGATCATCGCTGAATACGGTGCCCCAGTACGGCATGCCGGTGCCCATGCCGCCGCGCACGATCTTGCCGTGCAGCAGGGCCGGCGCAGCGCCCAGCATGTTTTCAGGATCCGTGAATTCGGCGGGCGCCTCGATGGCGTGCCCGTCAACTGCCCCTCCCGGAGAGGCATGACCTTCCACCGCACCGGCGTGGTCGCTGCGCTCCGCATCCCGGGGCGTCTGGCTGGCAAAGACCCCGTCGCCGGTGCCGGTTTCACCGTGACAGGCGGCGCAGCTGCGGGCGTAGAGTTCTCTGCCCTGCTCCAGGCGCTGCGGGGTGGTGCTCTCCTGCCACAACCCGGCCACCAGGCCCCAGACCTGCTCGTCGTCCATGCCGCGAGTGACCGGATCACTGCGCAGGGCTTCCCAGACCTGGGCCGGGCTGGCGGCCCGTAAGTAGTCCTGCGAGCGGTACCGTCCGGGCAGCTCGATCCCGGTCACGGCAGCGGGACGGCTCGCAGGGGTCACCCGGGCGGGATGGGGTGCGTCCAGGTCCAGCCCCAGCTCGAGGTAGAGCGGCGGGTCTGCAGCCGGCGGTGAAGCCGTTTCGCCCGCAGCCGGGCGCACATCGATCACACCGCGCATGCGCCAGTGGTCAGGCCCGCACCAGCGCGTGCAGACGTAGGTGTAGCGCCCCGGCTGGTCGAAGACCAGGGTGGTTTCCACGGTCTGGCCGGGGTACAGGTCGATCTCGGGGAAATCTGTCTGCCCCACGGCGAAACCGTGCAGCACATCGTCGGAGACCAGGCGCAGGCGCAGCGGTTCGCCGGCCACGGCCTGGATCTCGCCCGGCAGAAAACCGCCGTCATGGGGCATGCGGGCGTGGATCTCGACGACCGGCGAGGAGCGGTCACTTATCAGTCGGGCGAGCAGCAGGCCCAGCGGCAGGCCGAGAACCAGCAGCACGGCCAGCAGGCGGGCTGTTCGCTCGGCTCGCCGAGCCGGCATCCAATTATGGCTATGCGCAGATGAGAGGTCCATCTTCACCCCACCAGCAGCCACAGCAGCCCGGCGCCAGCCAGCAGACAGAACCCAATCACTGGCAGGGCAGCCCGCCCGCCCTGCACATCGACCGCGGAGCGCGCCGCCCACAGGATTCCACCGGCCAGCACGATCACCTGGAGCGGTGGTACCGCCCCGCTCATCAGCGGAGTCCAGCCCACGCCGGCGCCCCCAAACAGGTCCCAGCCCCAGCCGAACGGGTCCGAGAGCGCCACGGGGATGTACGTCAGGCTGGAGGCGGCAAAAGCCAGACTGAACGCCGCCCAGGCGGCCAGCCCCAGCGGGACCAGTGCCACAGCGTTCTGGGCAAAGGCCTGCTTCAGGGAGCGCCGGTCCAGGGGGCGGCCGGCCAGGCGCTGACCGGCGGCAGCCGCCAGCAGGAACAGCCCGGGCAGCACGCCCAGCACCAGGGTCAGGAAACCCAGGGCGTAGCCCAGCCAGGGCAGGCTGCCCACTGCGAACGCGGCCGCCTTCAGCGCGCCCCACGGGCCGAGCATCACCGCGCTGTAGGCCAGGGCTGATCCGAGCATGATCAGGCCTTTGTAAGCCTCGTCCAGCCCCCGCCCGCGCCGCTGCTCCAGGTCCGCTCCGGGTAGGCGCAGGTTGAGGGCGATGTTATCGTGCGGGCAGGTGCGCAGGCATTCCATGCACAGCCCGCAGGAGGTGGTGCGGACCAGCCCGCCGGGGAAGGCGCCCCAGGGGCAGCCGTAGCCAGCATATGGCCCCTCGAGCGAACCGTTGTAGCAGGTCTTCTCGCGGTGCGAGGCGCAGACGGCTGTATCGCGCACGCGCAGTTCGAGCGGAGCGAGCTGGGAGTACAGGCCGATAAACCCGCCCACCGGGCACAGGTAGCGGCAGAAGGCGCGCCGTTCAAAGATCAGGCTGGTGACCAGGGCGACCAGCAGGTAGGCGCCCAGCACCAGCGCAGAGACCAGCGGCGTGGTCAGCACGCGGGCGCTGAACAGGGCCACCAGGACGAAGGCGGCGTTCTGCAGCCAGATGCCGCGCAAACGCCTGGGCCAGGGCCGGCCCAGGCTCCAGCGGGCGGTCAGGGCCTGCAGCGGGCCGAGCAGCGCGCCCTGCTGCGCCCATTCGCCGGGCATGGGGATCGGGCACACGCTGCACCATCCGCGCCCGAAGAGCGGCACGGCGGCCAGCATAAGCAGCGCCCACCACAGAATCCAGACGAAAACGATGGCGAAGCTGCGGCTGCCCACCGGCGTGCCCAGCAGCCCGGCGAGCACCGCCAGCACGAACCCGGCCAGGGCCAGCAGGCGCACCAGGAACTGCGGCCAGCGGCTGCGCAGCAGCGTTTTTATCAAGGGGAAGCGGAGCAGGTCGAGTTTGGTCACCGCCGCAGGCTCCAGACACCCGCCAGGGCCGCCAGCGCGGCCAGGGCCAGGCCTTTCCACAACAGCGTGTTCGGCCCCACCTTGAGCTGTCCGATCATGAACGGGTGCAGCGGGCCGCAGGTCACCGGGCAGCGGAAACGGAAGGAGCCGCTCCGGTCTGCAGTGAAGCTCAGCGCGGCGGTGCGTCCGGGCTCGGCGGTCACCTGCAGGTCGTAGCCGTCCAGGTAGAGCCCGTGCACCACGTCCTGCGCTTCGATTTCGATCGTCACGCGGTCTCCCCGGTTCACGTGCAGCACGGCCGGCTGGTAGGCGAAGCTGCTGGCCTGCAGGTGGAAGTGACGGTCCGCCGGAGGGGCGGACGGCAGCGGCAGCGGCAGGGCCAGCACGGACAGCGCCACGATGGCCAGCACGACCAGCCCGGCGAATTTGCGCCGGCGCTCAGGAGAAACGGACTGGAGCGGCAGGTTCAACGCGGTCAGGGGATGTTGGAGGGTCCAAAGGCCGAATACGTGGCGTCGATGGCGCTGCGGATCTCCTCCAGGGTTTTGCCTTCGCGGGTCATGCGCATGGCGTCCTGTGTGATATCGACGCAGATCGAGCAGCCCAGGGCGTGCGTGTCGAAGGTGATGCTGCCTTCAGAGTCGACGCCGGAGACGTAGCAGGAATAATTGGAGGTGTGGCCCACCGGTCCGCAGCCGCAGTAGCAGGGCAGTTCCTGCATCAGCTCGGGGTTGGCGACGGCGAACTGGTAGGCTTCGCGCACCACCACCGGGGCGGACTGTACTTCGGGGGGCATATGTTCAATGGGGGCCATTCTCAAGTCGGTTTCGGCGGCTTTGCCCGTGCAGGCAGCCAGCAGCAGGACCAGCAGGGAGACCAGAGAGAGGATGTGGAACCGTGTGAGGTGTGTTCTTTTCACGAGTTGAGATCCTTTCACCGCAGGAGGATGCATCAGCTGCTGGCATGTTACTGCTGCGGCGCAGGATGTGTTAGTGACATATATCATCTAATTTATTCTGTTTAATCATAAGGAAGAGGGACAGATCTGCGACCTGTCCCTCCGCTCCTATTTTTAAAATCCTTCAAGGTCTACGACGTTTTCATTCCGGATCAGCGCGGCTGTAAGGATGGTTCCCGAGAAGGCACAGATCATTAAATGTTTTTTTGAATCTAAGGGCGGGTCAGAGACCCGCCCCTGCGGTCAATCCCCACGGCATGCCCGACTCCAACGGAACCCGGCACAGTTCCCAGGTCCGGAATATAAAAATTTCCGCGTCCGGTCCGCGTTTTGCGCGCTCGCCCGCGTCCGCTGTCTATGGTCACGCAATCATTACCGGGCAGGTCAGAGCACTGCCTCTACGAGGCCCGGATCCTCCCCTCGGCGCGGTCGCGGATGCCCAGCAGCATGCCGCGCTCCATCACGAACACCCCCGCCTCGATCCAGCGCAGCCAGGAGACTGCACGAGCGGTGCGGCTGCGCACGATCAGGCGCGTGGCGCCGCTGTCAGCCGGCTGCAGCACAAAAGCCCAGGTGTCGCACCACGGCCCGAACTGGCGGTCTTCCTCCGTCAGCGCCGGGTGGGCGAGCACCAGCGCGCAGCCCGGCTCGATGGCCACAACCGTGTACGGCGGCGGCATCTCGCCCATGCACAGCCGCACCTGGTCGCCCACCTGCAGGTCCTGCCACTCGGGGTGGATGCGGTCGGCGTTGACCTGCGGGCAGTTGAGCAGCGCCTCCAGCCAGGTGTACGAATACATCCCGCCGCGGTCGGCGCCCATCTGCACCAGCCAGGGCCAGATCTTCTCCGCAGGGGCCTGGATGGTCACCGCCCGTGTGGTGGTCAGCTCCGGCCCGGGGATCAGCTCGTCGCCCGGCAGCACGGCCTGCAGCTCTTCGTCGCTCGCGCCCCAGCGCCGCATCCACGGCATGGCCTGCCGCTGGTAGAACCAGAACGTCCCCAGGCCCAGGGCCAGCAGCCCGCCCGCCGGCAGCAGCTTTCTTCGCCTTCTCCTGCGCTCCTTCATGGGTTCACCTCCATCCTGAACAGTGCCGCCTCTCGAGCATACATAAAAATCTGCCCGCCGCACAAGTGTCATTCGTCACCCGCCTGTTAATGCCCCATTTTGGATATTTTTTCGTTATAATCGCGCCTGTATCCTGAAAGCGTGTTTTCGACAGGGGGACTGCAGGCTGCAGGCATCGAATGCCTATCTCATCTCGCTCACCGCTGCCCGCCTGTTCCCAGAAGGGATGGAAAATGAAAGAAAGCAGCAAGAAACGCCTTGGGCTGGGTGACCGGCTGCGCCAGGCCATCTGGTCCGGGCGGCTCAAGTCCGGAGAGTGTGAACACCTGGACCAGATTCAGGACGTCGTACCGGGCACGGAAGGCTGTGAGGAATGCATGCAGATGGGGGACGAATGGGTCCACCTGCGCATTTGCCTGACCTGTGGTCACGTGGGCTGCTGCGACAACTCGAAGAACAAACATGCCACCCAGCACTTTCACACCACCGGCCACCCGCTGATTCAGTCGTTCCAGCCCGGCGAAGACTGGGTGTGGTGCTACGTCGACAAGGTCATGCTGTACCCACCGGACGCAGAATAAATTTACCGGTTATGGTTTATCCACCCGAAACACCTTCTGGTGAAAGCCGCCGGGCCGGCATGGAGGGCGAGCGGCGTCTGCTGACCATCCTGTTCTGCGATGTGGCAGGCTCCACCGCGCTCGCCGAACAGCTCGACCCCGAAGAATGGGCCGAGATCATGAGCTCTGCCTTCCACTATCTGATCGAGCCGGTGCTGCGCTACGAGGGCACCCTCTCGCGCCTGATGGGCGACGCCATCCTGGCTTATTTTGGCGCGCCCGCGGCGCATGAAGACGACCCCCAGCGGGCGGTGCTGGCTGCACTGGACATCCACAGCGGCCTGGAGTCCTTCCGGCGGGAGATCGCTCAAGACTACGGCCTGGATTTCAACGTCCGCACCGGCATCCACACCGGGCCGGTGGTGATGCTGGAGGTGGGCGCGGGCGAGGCGGCCGAATACACGGCCATGGGCGACGCCGTCAACCTGGCAGCACGCATCGAACAGAGCGCCGACCCGGGCACCATCCGCATCAGCGAGGACACACACCGTCTGATTGCCCCGCTGTTCGAATGTGAGCCGCTGGGCACGGTAGAGGTGAAGGGCAAACGCGAGCCGGTTCCGGTCTACCGGGTGCTGGGCCGCAAAGATCCCGCCAGCCGGCGTGGACCGGGCTGCGAGCTCTCCCCCTTCACCGGCCGTCAGGCCGAGCTGCAGCGCCTGCAGGAGGCACTGGACCGACTGCTGCGTACCGGGCAGGGCGGGCTGGTCTTCATCCGCGGCGAAGCCGGGCTGGGAAAATCGCGCCTGATCGAAGAGCTGCGCCAGCGCATCACGGAGGCCGCCGGCCCTGAGGAGCCGGGTGCGGCGCCGCAGGTCGCCTGGGTGGAGAGCCGCGCCGTCTCTTACGACACCCAGCGCCCCTACGGCCTGTTCCTGCACCTGCTGCGGCAGGCCTGCGGCGTGGATCAGAACGACCCGCCTGAAGTGATGCAGAGCAAAATCATGCAGGCGATCGACCAGAACAGTTCGGCCCAGGATGAGGACCACCGCCGTCATATGCGCCGGGCAGTGGAGATGCTGCTGCTCTCCGCCAACCAGCGCCCGGCACAGGACCCGGTGCTGGAAGGCGAAGCACTGAAGCGCGAGATCTTTTCCGTCGTCCAGCAGTCCGTCCGCATGTCGGCGAGCCAGCACGCGCTGGTGCTGGTGATCGAAGACATGCACTGGCTGGACCCGGCCTCGACTGGACTGCTGGAAGAGCTGTTCTTGCTGGCGGAGGAGCTCCCCATCCTGTATCTGTGCGCTCTGCGGCCGCTTTACGTCTCGCCGGGCTGGCACGCCCTGGAGTATGCCCGCCGCAGATGCGCGCGCATGCTCCAGGAGATCGAACTGCAGCCCCTCCCGGCCGGGGAGACGCAGGCGCTGCTGGACAGCCTGGTGCAGGACTCAGAGATCTCTCCCGGGCTGCGCAAGGCGCTGCTGCAGCGGGCCGAGGGCAACCCGCTCTTCCTGGAGGAGCTGGTGCGGGAATACAGCCTGGACTCAGGGGGGAGCAGCGGCCTGCGCAGCCTTCCCGACAACCTGCACACGCTGCTCACCTCCCGCATCGACCGCCTGGAGCCAGCAGCACGCCGCCTGCTGCAGCTTGCTGCAGTCGCCGGCCGCACCTTTCACCCCGACCTGCTGGCCCGGGTCAGCGACGATCCCGGCCCGGTGCCGGCGATCCTTGAAGAGCTGCAGAACCTGGGTCTTTTGCGGCGGGCTGAGGAAGCCGGCCCCGGCAAGCTGGCCTTTCAACACGAGCTGCTGCGCGAGGCGGCGTATGAATCCATCCTGCACCGCCAGCGCCGCAGCGATCATCTGCGCGTGGGGGAAGCGCTGGAAAGCATGCCGGGCCCGCCGGTCAAAGACATCGCCCACCGGCTGGCGCACCACTTTCTGGAAGGTGGCGACGACGAACGCGCCCTGAAGTACGCCGTGCTGGCCGGGGAGAACGCCGCCCGGTTGTTTGTCCTCAGCGAGGCGTCTTCCTTCTTCGCCCGGGCGATCGAGGTGGCGCGCCGCATGCCGGCCGAAAAGGTGTCTGAAGCGCAGCTCAGGGAGCTGTACCAGCAGCGCGGCCGCGCCCTGGAGCTGGACGGCCAGTTCGACGCCGCCATGGAGAATTACCGCGAGCTGGAGAGCCTGGCGCGCCAGCGCAGCAGCCTGAGCCTCGAGCTGGCCGCCCTGACCTCCCAGGCGATCGTGCACGTCATCCCCTCCGTCCAGTTCGACCCCTGGCGCAGCCAGGAGATCGCCGCCCGCATCCAGGACCTGCTGCAGCAGGTGCACGACCCGGCCCTGGAGGCGCGCGCCCTGTGGACCCTGGGGCTGCTCGAAAGCCGCATCGGCCTGAACAACGAGCGCGCCCTGGAGTACGGGCAGCAGGCGGAAGCCATCGCCCGGCGCCACGACCTCAAAGAGCAGCTCGCCTACACCCTGCACGACCTGTCGCGCACTTATATGGAAGTCGGCCGCATTGAGGACGCCTGGGAAGCGCACGAAGAATCGAAGGCCCTGTGGCGCGAGCTGGGCAACCTGCCCATGCTGGCCGACAGCCTGGGGACCGGCGCGCAGGGCCTGTACCTGATGGGCCGGTACCAGCCGGGCATCGAGCTGAGCGAAGAAGGGATCCGCGTGAGCCGCCAGGCGGCCAGCCTGTGGGGCGAAGCCTACTGCCTGATGGGCCTCGGCCACATCTACCTGGAGACCGGCGAGATCGAGAAATCGCTCCAGGCCCTGGACCGGGCCCAGAAGCTGGGCGAGCAGGCTAATTTCCTGGCGCCGGTCTTCTCGGCGCGGGTGCTGCTGGCCTGGGTGTATGCACAGCTTGGTGATCCGATGCGCGGGCTGGAGATCATGGAGCAGGTGCGGCGCGACAGCCGCACGCGCGTGGCCGATGCTGGCTATATTTCGGCGGTGAACAGCGTGCTTTACCTGTATGCCGACAACCTGGCGCGGGTGGAAAAGGCCTTCGCCCAGATCGCCAGCGCGGAGGAGGCCAGCTCGCGAGCCGACGCCTTCTTCGGCCCGCTGTTCACTTATTTCCGCGCCGAGCTGGCCTTCCGCAGGGGAGATTATCAGAACGCCCTGGACCTGGCCCAGATGGGGCTGGAGGAGCGCCGCCAGTCGCACGCGCGCATCTTCCTGGTGGACTATTATGAGCTGCAGGGCCGCGCGCTGCTGGAACTCGGCCGGCTGCAGGAGGCGCGCCGGGCTTTTGAGAAGGCCCACCAGGAATGCCTCGAGACCGGCTCCCGCCGCCTGCTGTGGAAGGTGCTGTTCGGGCAGGCCCGCGCCTGCACGGCGCTGGGGGACGAGCAGGGAGCGCAGGCGCTGCGCCGCGAGGCCTCCGGCGAAGTCCGCCGCCTGTCCGCCTCCATCGGGCGCCCCGATTTGAAGCAGGCCTTCGAGCAAATCCCCGAAGTTCGCGAGCTGCTGTCCACAGCAGCCTGACATACCTCGCTGCACACCCTGATCTTCAAAATTAAGGATACGGAACGTATGGCAAAACCAATCATTCTGGCTGTTGACGACGAGCCCGCCGTGCTCAATGCGGTGGCGCGCGATTTGCGCCAGCAGTACGGAGAAAACTACCGCATTCTGCGCGCCAGCTCTGGCAGCGATGCCCTGGAGACTGTCAAAGAACTCAAACAGCGCAATGAGAACCTGGCCCTTTTCCTGGTGGACCAGCGCATGCCCGGCATGAGCGGGGTGGAGTTCCTGCGCCAGGCGATCCAGTTCTACCCCGGCGCCGCCAAAGTGCTGCTCACCGCTTACGCCGATACCGAGGCCGCCATCGTCTCGATCAACGAGATCGCCCTCGATTATTACCTGATGAAGCCCTGGGACCCTCCGGAACAGCGCCTGTACCCCATCCTGGACGACCTGCTCAGCGACTGGCTGGCCAACCTGCCCGAGCCGGAGCCAGACGTGCGCGTGGCCGGCACGCTGTGGTCGCCCAGCAGCCACATGGTGAAAGACTTCCTGGCCCGCAACCAGATCCCCTACGCGTGGCTGGATATCGACCGCGACGAACAGGCGCGCAAACTGGTGGAGGCCACGCTGGAGGGCAGTGAATGGCGCCTGCCGGTGGTCTTTTTCTCCGACGGCGATGTGCTGGTGCAGCCAAACAATGCCGACCTGGCGCGCAAGCTGGGGCTGCACACCACCGCCGCCCTGCCCTTTTACGATCTGATCATCATCGGCGCCGGGCCGGCTGGCCTGGGGGCGGCCGTGTACGGCGCTTCCGAAGGCCTGAAAACCCTGCTCATCGAGCGCGAGGCCACCGGCGGCCAGGCGGGCACCAGCTCGCGCATCGAGAATTACCTGGGCTTTCCGCGCGGGTTGAGCGGCGCCGACCTGGCGCGGCGCGCCACCGTGCAGGCCCGCCGCCTGGGTGCGGAGATCCTCACGGCCGTCGAAGCAGTGGGCGTGCGCGTGGAAGGCAGCTATAAGTACGTGCGCCTGGCGAACGACTTGGAACTCGGCTGCCGGGCCCTGATCATCGCCACCGGCGTATCGGTGCGGGCGCTGGACGCCCCCGGCGTGGAGCGTCTGACCGGCGCCGGCGTTTACTACGGCGCCGCGCTCACCGAGGCGGCGTACTACCGCGGCGAACACATCCTGGTGGTGGGCGGGGGCAACTCCGCCGGCCAGGGCGCCATGTTCTTCTCTCGCTACGCCTCCCGGGTGAGCATCGTGGCGCGCAGCAGCACCCTCGCCAGGGGCATGTCGCAGTACCTGATCGACCAGATCGAGGCCGCGGAAAACATCGATGTGCTCTGCAAAACCGAAGTGGTGGAGGCGCACGGGAAGGACCGCCTCGAAGCGGTCACCCTGCGCAGCGTGGATACCGGCGAAACCTGGGAGTGCTCGACCCCGGCCATGTTCATCTTCATCGGCGCCCGCGCGCACTCCGAACTGGTGCAGGGTGTGCTGGAGACCAACCAGGCAGGGTTTATCCTCACCGGCTCCGACCTGTATCAGAACGGCCGGCGCCCGAAAAGCTGGAAGCTGCGCCGCGATCCCTACCCGCTGGAGACCAGCATCCCCGGAATCTTCGCCGCCGGCGACGTGCGCCACGGCGCCATCCGCCGGGTGGCCTCAGCCGTGGGCGAAGGCGCCATCGCCATCAACCTGGTGCACCAGTACCTCAAGACAGTGTGATGAGATGATGTACGATTTCCTGCAGAAAATCCCCCTCTTTCAGGACCTTCCGGAGGAGGACCTGAACGACCTCTGCGAGCGCATGGAGCGGGTGGAGCTGGCGCAGGGCGATGTGCTCTTTAAGGAAGGCGATGTGGGCGACCGGGCGTATATCATCCACCACGGCGAGCTGGAGATCGTCAAGACCTCCCGGGGGCGCGAGGTGCTGCTGGCGGTGCGCCGCTCGGGTGAGGTGATCGGCGAGATCGCCCTGCTGGATTCCTCGCCGCGCACGGCCAGCGTGCGCGCCCGCAGCGACAGCGTGCTGTATGCCATCACCCAGGCCGACCTGGACGGGCTGATCGCCGCCAGCCAGAGCGCGGCGCGCATCCTGTTCTACACCGTGCTGCAGCGCTGGCGCAACACCCAGGCGCAGCTGCGCCAGAGTGAAAAGATGGCCGAGCTGGGGACGCTCACCGCCGGCGTGGCACACGAGCTGAACAACCCCGCGGCGGCCGTGCAGCGCTCCGCCGACCAGCTGCGCCTGGCCCTGGACGAGCTGGGGGTGGCCCGGGACCAGATCAGCAAGACCCAGCTCACCCCCGAACAGAAGGCCAGCCTGGAACTGCTGGAAAGGCGCGTGCGCCGCCGCCCGCAGTACTTAAACCTCAGCTCCCTCGAACGCAGCGACCTGGAAGCCGAGTTCGAAGACTGGCTGGACGAGCGCGGTGTGCAGCAGCCCTGGGTGTGCGCTCCTTCGCTCGTCGATATGGGCCTTACCCCGGCCGAGACGGCGGAGCTGGCCCGAGATTTCAGCGGCGAATCCCTGCAGCGCGTGCTGCGCTGGCTGAGCGCCACGTCCAATGTCTACGGCCTGCTGGAGGAGATCGCCACCGCCACCGGGCGCATTTCCGAGATCGTCAAAGCGCTGAAATCGTACTCCTACCTGGACCAGGCCCCGGTGCAGAATGTCGATATTCACCAGGGGCTGGAGAGCACCCTGACCATCCTGCAGCACAAGCTAAAAGGGGGGATTGAGGTGGTGCGTGATTACGCCCCCGACCTGCCGCGCATCGTGGCCTACGGCAGCGAGCTCAACCAGGTGTGGACGAACCTGATCGACAACGCCGTGGACGCCATGAACGGAAAGGGCCGCATCGTCCTGCGCACGCGCCGTGAAGGCGACGGGGTGCTGGTGGAGGTGGAAGACAGCGGACCCGGCATCCCGCCGGAAGTGCTGCCGCGCATCTTCGAGCCCTTCTTCACCACCAAGCCCCCCGGAAAGGGCACCGGCCTGGGGCTGGAGATCAGCTATAACATCATCGTCCACAAGCACAACGGGGATCTCCGCGTGACCTCCGAACCCGGGAGGACGTGTTTTCAGGTCTGGCTGCCGGTGAACTTCGAGGCGCGGTGAGGGGGACGCGGACGAGCGCCCACTGTCTCACACCCCCAGCCGGTCCATGTTTTCGTCGAGATACGCCCACCCGTCGACAGCCGGGGCTTCAATACCCAGCTGCGAAAGGATGGTGGTGATGTTGGTGCGGTGCTCGATCCCGTGGTTGATGGTCTGGATCAGCAGCGCCAACGGCCGGTAGTGCCATTCTTCCCCGTGCTCGCCAATTTCCACCACCTCCCGCTCCGGGTCGCAGAGCTGGCCGGCGGCTTCGAGCAGCGCGCTGCTCACCCGTTCGGCGTACGGGCGGATCTCCTCCAGCGGGGGCTGCGCCTCCCAGGAAAACGGTGGGGCCAGCTCCTCTCCGGTGAGCAGCCAGTAGTAGCGCCGTTCGCCGCGCACGATGTGCGCCAGTGTATCGTAGATGCTGCCGTAGCATCCGGGGGCTGTGCTCGCCAGCACGTCGGGCGGGAGGTTACAGCAGGCGTCGAACAGCTTCAAATTGGCCCAGCGGTTGTAGGCCAGAAACTCAACGGCTGTCGATTCAGCTTGGTTCATTTTCCGGGCTCCTGGATTTGGTTTTATTCAAACGATTTATGGATTCACCAGACGGGCAGTCCGCCGGCGCCCGGTGTCCTATTCGCAAATGGGCCCCGTGGACTCAGCAGTGGCTCGCAGCAGCTTCTCGACGACGGCGAAGTCGATGCGCTCGGGGCGGGAGTAGCGTATGGCCCCCTTACCCACGCTGATGCCTTTGCCCACCAGCAGGTGGCGGTGGGCGTCCATCACGTCGCTGCGCAGGATGTAGAGGCCGATGAAGTTCTTCTGGCTGGCAAAACCGACTTCGATCTCGCCGCTGCGCGCATAGGTGGGGCCGCCGTAGGCCATGGACTCCTCGAAACCGGTCAGGATCGACCGGCACAGCTCGCGCAGTTTGATCAGCGCCTCCCGGCGCTCTTCGGGGACCTGCTCCAGGTATGTGTCTACGTCTCTGGCGTCGCTTTGCAATTTTCCCTCCTGTGGTTGTCTCTTTGAGGTGATTATACTCCGGGAGTGGTTGAACCGCTGAGGCGCGTGCAGCGGGTTACCTGTTAAAGCAACCATTATTGCTTAATTGCTGCGCACCTTCGTATCTATATATTTGAATCGAACCCGGTGCTCAAAAAAATCTTCATATGACGATCTTTAGTTGACTTTCCGTTGCTTTTTCAGTAAACTGAATGTATTCACTCAAATGACAACACAGCACTGATGATGATCAGTGGTTCGTGAAACTTCCTTCACAGGCAGGTTCGAATCTGCTCTTTTTCCATTGCGAAGAGCGCTATCTACTGGGGAAAAGGATCGTGATCTTGCCTTATGAGCTGCAAAGATGCCTCAACATAAATCACGCCGCAGGCGTTCCTTCCCCGGCAGGCGTGATGACAACATGATTCCATGGGCCCAGGTTGAACGCATGCGCTTGATGGAGGAATATACCCAGCGACTTAAAAGTGCAGACGATCTCATTATGAAACGCTTTAATGAGATGACTGCCGAATTTAACCGGGCCTACTGGTTGAATGTGATCAGCTCAATCGTCGTCATCGGCGTAAGCGTGGTCATATTTGGTCTGAGCCTTTACCTCATCCTGAGCGGTGACGAGCGAATACCTGTGGCTGCCAGCCTGACCGGGATTTTCGTCAGCTTCGTCATCCTTATCCTGATCTACTACCGCAACCCGGTAAAAGTGATCCGCAATGCGGTCTCCGACCTGGTCAAAATGAACGTGATCTTTATGGGCTACGTGCGCCAGATCAACCAGATCGATCTCACCTTCAAAGATTTGTTTGAAAGCAAAGGGGGTGATCTCGAACAGATGCGAGGGACCGTCACACAGCTGCGGGTGACGGTTGACGAGACGGTCGACAACATTATCAAAGCGCTCGAAGACCTGAACGGTTTTTCGGGCTGATCGGAAAGTGATCTAACTGTTCATGGACTGCAGCCATGATCAGGCAGGAGATGGATCATGCTCTCAAAACCTCTGGAGATTCCCGGCGGCCCGATTCGCCCGCCCAGCGGACCGGGGAAGCGTAAGTGTCCTCACTGCAAGCGTAATTTTTCCAAGTTTCAGGTGATTAACGGAAAAACTGTCTGCCCACATTGTAAAAGAGTAATCAGTCATAAATAGCTGCTCACTGCGAAATGGATAACGTGCTGCGTTCGCTGGAGAAGATGGGGAGCAACTTCCTGGTTGGCGCTATCGTGCCCTCCCTGTCTTTTGTGCTGCTGGTCATCATGTTATTTCAACCAGCAGTGTCTCCGACTGTAGAATTCAATATCAATCATCTCCTCGATGCAGCCAGTGAGCGCTTCTGGTTCGCTGTCGTTTTTAGCGTTCTGCTTGGCTTTACCCTCTCCAGCCTGAATACATTTTTTATCAAGACATTTGAAGGGTATATCCTATTACACCGGCTGCCCTCTCTACGGCGCGCACAAATCAAGCGTTTTCGCTATTTGAGAAGAAAACACCAACGAATTGAGAAGAGCATTAACCGGTTCGACGAAGCTGCTAATCTCACATCAGATGAGAAGCAGAAATGGTTATATTTACTTTACAAAGAAGACCGAACCCCTGAAGAACAGCAAGAATATGAACGATTATCCAAGATGGTTGAACGGAAACAACAAAAACTCGAAATGCTGCTCGATCAAGAATATCGCCTTGCTTCTCATCTGGATTCATACTTTCCTCATCATGAAGGGTATATCCTGCCCACGCGTTTTGGGAATATCCTGCGCGCTGCAGAGACCTATCCCAGCACTCGTTACGGCATCGATGCTGTACCCGTCTGGCCGCGGCTGATCTACGTAATCCCGTTGAAATATTATGAAATGATCGAGCACAGCTGGAACCAGCTGTCATTTCTCGTCAACTGCGCAGTGCTCTCCGGGCTTTTCACGCTGCTTTCGTTGATTATTTTGGGTTGGACGAGATTGATTAAGCCAGACCTGACCCAGAATTACCTGATCGCATTCGGTGTGTCTCTAACAGCCACGTTTATTTTTTACAGGGCTGCCCAACTGCTTGTGATGACTTATGGGAATATGATCCGGTCGGCATACGACCTGTTTCGCTCCCAACTGCTTGTGCAGTTAAACCAAAAACTGCCAGATGATCTTGATGAAGAAAGAGACACCTGGACAACAATCAGTGACTTCTTTAACCGGGTCTCTCCGGTCAGGCCTGTAAATTTTATTTATGATTATAGAGAGTTAACGAAAAAACAGCCTGAACCCCGGGAGATCAAATTCACGCTGCAGCGTGCTCCAGGACGGGCTGCGCGTAGATCGAAAGCAGCGCGTATTTCCCATCATCGAGGGGATTAATTTCGCAGAAACTGAAATCGTAGGCAGGCAAGCCGCCCTCCATACCGACGGCCACCCATAATACATTCTCGGGATTCTCGCTGCGGCTGTCCTTGAGTTCAATCTGCAGGCGATTGGGTTCCGGAGACCAGACGCGTATCTCGGCTGGGCGGTTAAATTTACCGGCAAAGGTATTAAGATCTCCGCTATCGAGCACGTGCTGAATGGCATTTAATCCTTCGGTGCGGTAATCGACGAGCAGCACTTCCGGGTTCGAAAATCCGATCAATGTATAACGGGCATAGTCCTGATTCTTATCCAGAAACGAAAAAACCCGCAGTCCCTGCATCTCAACCAGGGCAGGGCCTTCAAAGATCGTCTCGGACATGGCATGCTCCTTTCTGAAAAAGACCCGAGTGTTCAACAACCTGTATATACAAAATAACAGAACACATGTTCAACTCTTGTAGAATACTAGAACTTTTGTTCTGTGTCAAGATTCTGAGGCAGATTCTAATGTTGACCCACCCGTCGGTATTTGGTTCCTGTAATCACATCAGAAAATGCTTGCCCGCAGCGGAGCCATCCCAATGACCCTCGCGCTGAACGCCATCCTCTTTACAGCCTCCCTCGTGCTGGGGATCACCGGGTTTGGCAACGCCATGATTGCCATGCCGCTGCTGCTGTTCTTCCTCACGCCCGACAGCGCCGTGCCGGTGATCCGCCTGGTTTCGCTGGGGCTGCACATATTCACCCTGGCGGTGTACCGCTTCCCTGTCGACTGGGTCCTGCTGCGCAGGCTGATCCTGCCCATGATCGCCGGCAACCTGCTGGGAGCGTATCTGCTGAAGTCCGCCAATCCGCAGTTCCTGCTGACAGGCATGGTGGTGGTGATCTTCACCTTTGCGGTGCTGAACCTGTTCGACCTGCAGCAAATCACCCGGCGCCTGCAGGCGCCGCCCTGGCTGGCAGGGTTGTTCTCCGGGATCCTGGGCGGCAGCATCGCCATGACGGGCCCGCCCGTGGTGCTGTTCATGAGCCAGGCCCACGGGGAGGATAAGAACATCTTCCGCGGCACGCTGCTGGTGTTCTTCATGCTCGAGGTGGCCGCCGGGCTGGTCTCGTACCTGGCCCTGGGCGTGATGACCCCTGAGATTCTGAAGATTTCGCTGCAGGTGTTTCCCGCTTCTCTGCTGGGATTATGGCTGGGGATGAAGGTGTTCGCGCGCTTCTCGAGCGCCACCTTCCGGCGTGTGGTGCTGGCGGCGCTGATCGGACTATCGGTGCTGGTGCTGGTGACGCATTAAGGGATGGACCTTTTGCTGGTTGAATGATTTCCGTCCGACTCAATAACCTTGACAATTGTAGCGCATACGCTACAATTGAGGAGCAGGATTCAACCGTGGGCAAACATCGCAAATTCTTCGAACGGTTGATGAGAGGATCATCAGACCATGCCCTGCGCTTTGATGATCTGTGTATGTTATTGACACGACTTGGGTTCGAGGAGCGCGTACGCGGGGATCACCATATTTTTACAAAAGAGGGTGTGGTGGAGATTATCAACCTGCAGCCAAAGGGTTTCAATGCAAAACCCTATCAGGTGAAACAGGTTCGATACCTCATTCAAAAGTATGGTATCCGGTTAGAAGATGGAGATGAATGACGTGGGTAAGGTGAACTCGCAGGCGTATCAGGTGCTGATCTACTGGAGCGAGGAGGATGAGGCATACATCGCCGAAGTACCCGAGCTGCCCGGTGCTATGGCGGACGGTGAAACACGCCAGGAGGCCTTGAAGAACGCAGAGACCATCATCCAGGAATGGATCGAGACGGCGCGCGAGCTGGGCCGCCCGGTTCCGGCTCCCCAGGGAAGGCTGATGACCGTTCCCGAGGCAGCAGAACGGCTGGGTTTGAGTGTTTCGATGGTACGCCGCTACTGCTCATCGGGGAAACTGCCGGCGCAGAAAATGGGACGCGATTGGACCATGCGCCAGCGCGATGTCGAGCGCTTTGCGGAACAGGAGCGCCGGCGCGGCCGCAGCGCGATGAAATTCAACTGAACTTCCTGCCCCCATACGTAATCTTTTTAAGCTTGAGATTCCAGTCGTAAGCCCCGCTGTGACATTTCCTCCGGGGCTTAATTCATCTGACTCACACCCTCAAATCCCCTTATAATTTCAAAACCATTTGTATTATTCCCTGAAGGATTCGCATGCCCTCCAAACCGCCACTGTTCTTCAAACTCGTCAGCCACCCCATCCGCTGGCAGATCCTCACCGCCCTGGCCGAAAGCGACCGGCGCGGGCAGGAGCTGGCCGGCCTCACCGGTCAGCCGCAGAACCTGGTTTCGTATCACCTCAAGCGCCTGCTGCAGGCCGGCCTGATCCGCGAACGGCGCTCCTCCGTCGACGCCCGTCAGGTGTACTTCAGCCTGGACGTCGACGCGCTGCGGCAGCAGCACGCCGGCAGCGCCGCCGCTCTGCACCCGGCCCTGTCTGCAGAAACGGACGGAACCCCGGGGGCGATCTCCACACCGCTGCGCGTGCTCTTCCTGTGCACCCACAACAGCGCCCGCTCGCAGATGGCCGAAGCGCTGCTGCGTCACCTGAGCGAGGGAGAGATGGAAGCCTTCAGCGCCGGCACGCAGCCCTCGCGCGTGCACCCCCTGGCCGTGCAGGCCATGCAGGAGCTCGGGATCGACATTCGCAGCAGCCGCTCAAAACACGTGGATGAGCTTCGCGGGGAACATTTCGATTACGTCATCACGGTGTGCGACAGCGCCCGCGAAGCCTGCCCCATCTTCCCCGGGCACCCCAGGCGGCTGCACTGGAGCCTCGCCGATCCCGCGGCAGTGGAAGGCACGGAAGAAGAGCGCCTGGCGGCCTTTCAGCACACCGCCAGCCAGTTAGCGGGGCGCATCCGGTATTTCCTGCTTGCGCTGCGCAGTAAGGAAGGGAACGAGCAGGGCTGATCCCCCTGCCTTCGCGCGCCTCGTTCAGTTAACGGATCACCCTACTGGACGTAATCGATGAAATCGAAATCCCCCGGCGGCTGGCCGAAGCTGGTCAGGATCTGGGCGGCCTCGGCGCGGTGATGCACGGCATGGATGAGCGGCTGCACCAGCATCTGCCAGGTGACCAGCGAACTCTCGCCCCCGCCCGACCATTTCACCTGCCTCGGCCGGGCCAGCGTATCCTCGTCCAGAGCTTCGATGGTCTGGCGGGCGAGCGCTCCCTGCTGGCGAGCCAGGCGTCTCAGATCCTCAACCGTTGGATAATCCTCCAGGCGCGGCGGCGGGACGTCGGCGGTGTTGAAGGCCCGCCACCAGCCAAAATCGGCACGCAGGATATGGAACAGGGTCTGGCGCAGGGTGTCGTAGCCGTATCCAGTGGGTGCATCGAGCTGCTCAGGCGGCAGCTTCGCGGCGCAGTCGAACAGCTTCTCATTTGCCCACTCGTGGTAATCGAGCAGTTGTAACAGCATTTCCTTCCCCGGCATATGCAACCTCCTTGAAAAGTATACCAGCGGGGCCCGGGGTGGTTTCATCAGGCGCTGCACCGGCTGCCGCGAGCGGCCGGGCCGCCGGTAGAAAGCATGAGGATAAAAACCTCCCCCTTAGAGACCCTCTTCCTGCCCGCAGCAGGTACAAGTGAACCGTGGTAAACTTCAATCAGGTTCGATCTCTGGTTCAATTGAAGACGGATGTTTGTTCAGGACAGGGAGGATTTATGAACAACTTTCACGTCGAAGAAGTTCTGCGCAAGATTCCAAATCTCAACGAAACCGCAGAAAGCGTCTCGCGCGGCATCCACGACGGGGTGCTGCAG
>JAAYXE010000096.1 GCA_012516075.1 Chloroflexota bacterium
GGGGTGGTGGGACCGGCGCGAGGGGCGCTGTCTCCTTCCTTTTCTAGTTGATACCAAGCGTTTGCAGCGCCGTCGAGGCAGCGGACTTTGCGGCGGCCTGCTTGCGGCGGCCGGTGCCGCGCCCGAATGGCTGGCCGTTCACCAGTACTTCTACTTCAAAGGTCTTGTCGTGCTCGGGGCCCTGGGTCGCCACCGTGCGGTACACGGGCGGGCCGTAGCCCTGCGACTGCACCCATTCCTGCAGCAGGCTTTTCGGGTCCTGCTCGGCGTGTTCCGCCAGTATCCGCTCGGCGGCCGGCTTGAGCATCGGCTCAATAAAGTCGCGCACCGCATCCAGGCCAGCGTCCAGGTACAGCGCGCCGACCAGCGCTTCGAAAGTGCCGCACAGCAGGGCCGGGCGGCCGCGCCCGCCGCTTTCGGCCTCGCCGCGCCCCAGACGCATCACCCGCCCGAGCTGGATCTGCTTTGCAAAAGCCGCAAGCTGCTCGGTGCGCACCAGCGCAGAGCGCAGGCGGGTCAGATCGCCTTCACTCATCTCGGGGAAGTGGTTGTACAGCCAGGCGCCCACCAGGAAGTCCAGCACGGCGTCCCCCAGAAACTCCAGGCGTTCGTTGTCTTCCAGAGCTTCGGGGTGTTCGTTGAGATAAGAGCGGTGTGTGAGCGCCCTGCTGAGCAGCAGGTTGTCCGTGAAAGGTAGACTGTTTAGCCGGGCAAACTCTTTCGGCGTCAGTTCCTCGCGCGTTCCCTGATCGAGGTTCTCCATATAAACCAACCTCCTGGAACTCAGGGAGCGCCAGCTTCCCGGCGTAAGCCGAGTAGCTCGCGATCCATCAGTTCCTGTTTGTGTTAATATTTTTTTATCACCAGCACTGCGTTATGTCCCCCAAAGCCAAAAGCATTGCTCAATACCACTCGCAGCGGTTTCTCACGTGCCTGATTGGGCACGTAGTCCAGGTCGCATTCCGGGTCCGGTTCCTGGTAATTGATGGTGGGAGGGATCAGCCCTTCTCGCACGGCGAAGGTGCAGAAAATGGCTTCTAACGCTCCGGTGGCTCCCATCATGTGGCCGGTCATCGACTTGGTTGAAGAAACGGGTATATTATAAGCGAATTCGCCGAAGGCCGCTTTGATGGCGCGCGTTTCGGAAAGGTCGTTGAGCGGGGTTGCCGTGCCGTGAGCGTTGATATAGTCGACCTCATCCAGGTTGACACGGGCTGCCTGCAGGGCCAGGCGCATGGCCTGGGCGCCGCCGGCCCCGTTTTCATCCGGCGCAGTGATATGGTAGGCGTCGCCGGTAGCGGCATATCCAGCCAGTTCGGCCAGGATCTCAGCCCCTCGCCGGCGGGCGTGACTCTCACGCTCCAGCACCAGCACAGCCGCCCCCTCCCCCATCACCAGGCCATCGCGGTTGCGGTCAAATGGCTGCGGTGTGCAGTTCATCTCGTCATTGCGCCGCGACATTGCCCCCACGCGGTCGAAGGCCGCCACACCTACCGGTGTGATGGTAGCATCGCTGCCGCCGGCCAGCACGGCATCCACCACGCCAGCGCGCAGCATCATCCAGGCTGTGCCGATCCCATCCGCGCCCGAGGCGCAGGCCGAAACGACCGAAAAAGCCGGGCCGTGAAAACCATGATCAATCGAGATCAGGCCGGAGGCGCCGTTCGACATCAGCATCGGGATGGCGAAGGGACTGATGCGCCGGGGGCCGCCGTTCACGACCGATGTGACCGCCTCGCTGAACGAGGCCACGCCGCCAATGGCTGAGGAGATGATGACAGAGATCCGCTCCGGGTTGGTGCTGCTCGCGTCCAGCCCGGACTGCTGCAGCGCCTCCTGGGCGGCGGCTGCGGCCAGCTGCTCGAAGCGGTCACGGCGGCGGACTTCACGAGCCGGCAGGTATCTCTCGGGCTCGAAGTTCTTGACCTCGCAGGCGATCTTTACGGCGAAGTCCTGCGCGTCGAACTGCGTGATCGGCCCGACCCCCGATTTCCCCTGCACTGCGCTCTGCCACGATTCGGCTGCGCTGAGGCCCAGCGGACTGACGGCTCCAACTCCAGTGATCACAATTCGATCGTCCATAGCTCGTTCTATCTCCTGTTTTACCAGGCGAGAGGGCGCCCGGACTGCAGCGATTTAATACAGTTAGATGACTGGTGATGTGAGATTCCCGGTATCAGCCGGCGTGTTTCAGTCCCGAGCCGGTCAGGATCACAGCAACCGGATCAGGAAGCTGAGATAGCGTATCTTTCAGCGCCTGCCACACCAGCGCCGAAGTCGGCTCTACGTATAACCCCCGCCGGGCAAGTTCGTCGCGGCCCGGCAGAATGTCTTCTTCGTCCACGACGGTCAGCAGCCCGTCCGATTCAGACACGGCCCGCAGCACGGCGTCGCCGCGCGCGGGCTGCAGCACGCGCACCCCTTCGGCCAGCGTTTCTCCTTCGGTGGTCCACGACAGCCCGGCCGTCCCATACTGGTAAACGGCCCAGAGCGGCGCACAGGCACGTGCCTGCACACCTACCAGGCGCGGCATGCTCTCGATCATCCCGGCCTGCTGCAGAGCGCGAAAACCGCGCTCTAGCCCCAGCAGCAGGCCGCCCTGCCCAACCGGAGTGATCACCGCGGCCGGCGCCCGGCCCATCTGTTCGAACAGCTCATAAGCGATGGTCGCATATCCGGCCATCCCCATGGGCAGGAAAGCATGGCTGGCATATACCTGGCCTGCGTCAGCCGCGCGCATCACCGCCTCGGCGGCGTTAGAGCGCGGTCCCATCACCCGCACCAGTTCTGCGCCGTATGCTTCAATCTGACGTCGTTTGGGACCGGAGGCCGAGTCGGGGACGAAGACCCGGGCGTGGATGCTGGCCCGGGCGGCATATGCTGCAAAGGATGCCCCGGCGTTCCCCGAAGAATCCTCCACTGCGGAGGTTACCCCGCGCGCTTTCAGCAGGCTGAGCACGACTGCGGAGCCGCGGTCTTTGAACGACCCGGTTGGGTTCAGATTTTCCAGTTTAAAGGCTACCTGGCGTTGAAAGGCTTCGGCCCACACCAGGGGCGTGTCCCCCTCGCCCAGCGTAACCACCGGGGCCTGATCCGGCAGGTCAAAGGTATGCCGGTAGCGCCACATTCCAGGGCTGCTTGGGTCCACCTGCTGGCGGTCAAAAGGCGGCGGGGCGGTGAAATCAAAGATGCCGCTGCAGCGCGGGCAGCGGTACGGCAGGCTGTCCTGCGGATACGGCAGGTGACAGTTGGTGCATTCGATCATGGGCCGAGGAAACCATCCGCCTGTGCGCAGTGCGTCGTGCTTGCGCTGCCTGGTTCGTTCCAGTCCACCCTACTCGCCGGGCTGTGGGATGTAATCGCCTTCCACCCAGGTCTCCCCCTGTGGACCTACTTCTTTCTTCCACACCGGGACGATTTCTTTCAACCGGTCGATACCGTAGCGCGCGGCTTCGAACACGCCGGTGTCGCGGTGGGCCGCCGTGCAGGCGATCAACACCGTCGGCGTGCCGGGGTCCAGGCGCCCGATGCGCTGCACGAGAGCAATGCCCTCCACCGACGGCCAGCGCTGGCGGATCTCGTCCGCCACCTGGCGCATTTTAGCTTCCGCCATCGGCTTATAGGCTTCGTACTCCAGGTATACCGTCTCGTGCGGCTCGCCGCGCTCAGTCAGCGCGCGCACCATGCCGGTAAACAGGCAGGCGGCGCCGGTAGACGGCAGAGTGATGCTTTGCACCAGCGCGTTCAGATCGAGCTCCTCTTCGGTGATGGCGAAAATGGTGGGATAAACTTCGTCGCTGGACTCAGTGCCTCCGCTCACCGGCGGAAACAGTGCCACCTCTGCCCCGGCCGGGATGGGATCTTCGTCAAACGCAAACTCGCGGTTGACCGACACCAGCGTCGAATCGAGCGCCGGCTCCAGGGCCGGATAGTCCTGGCACAGCCGGACTTTAAGGTCCCTCACCCGGGCTTCATCCGGGAGTTCGAGCTGCGCACGGTCGACGCCGGCGCGTTCTTTCAATGTCGCAAAAAACAACACGTTGATCTGCTTCATCAGACTGCTTTCCTGGCTACTCGTTGACCACATCGCCGCTCTGACCGCCGTGCTTCTCCACCAGGCGGATGTTCTGAATGCGCATGGTCTTTTCTACCGCTTTCGCCATATCGTAGATGGTTAACGCCGCGATTGAGACGGCCGTGAGAGCTTCCATTTCCACACCGGTCTTCCCGGTGGTGCGCGCCGTGGCTGTGATCTTCACCCCTGGCAGGGCTTCGTCAAGCTCCAGATCGACGGCGACCTGGGTCAGCGGCAGGGGGTGGCAGAGCGGGATCAGCTCCGCCGTGCGCTTGGCGCCCATGATGCCCGCCAGCTGCGCCACGGTGAGCACGTCGCCCTTCTTCATGGCCCCCTGGCGGATCAACTCCAGGGTCTCCGGGCGCATCTGCACCTCGCCCCGGGCGACTGCCATACGGTCGGTGTCCGGTTTATGGCCCACATCGACCATGTGGGCGCGGCCTGTTTCATCGAGGTGGGAAAGAGTATTCGTCATGCCCTGAATTATAGCATCCCAGCGGGGCTGCTGAGGAGGTTCGCCATGCAATAAAAAACGCCTGGCGGTCAGGCCAGGCGTACGGGAATCCACCGCATCAGCGGTGGCTGGTCAGCGGATGACATCCGCATCAATGGAATTGTCCGGACTGATACCGGGATCACTGCCCGGCTCCGCACCGGTCGAGGGCAGCACAGCGTTTTCGGGGGCAGCTTCCGACTGGAAGTAGCGCGCATCGGCCGGCTGCGCGTTCCCCTGCTGGACGGTTAATGCAAGCAGGGCCACTCCCAGGATCACGCAAAGGATCCCGATCAGGGCCAGGCTGGCAACTGGCAATTTCTTCATCGGTCCCTCCTTCCGATAACCGACAACTTGGCGTGATGGCCGCACAGCGAACGGCTGCGGCGTAGACCGTTCGCAAAGTTCCTTTAATAGTATAGACGTAATTCCCGAAAAAAAGTTTCAGGCGGGGCAATCTCTTAAGGAAACGATAAAGTTATGTCAACAATCAGAGACAGGTTCAGGCTCGTTGAATACAGGCGCTGAGATCGGATATAATTACAGATCATGAGCAACATCTTCACCAAATGGAAACAGGGGCTGGAGAAATCCAGCAAAGCTGCCTTCGGCCAGATCGCCGAAATCCTGGGCATGAGCGACATCGAGCCCGAAACCTGGGATGACCTGGAAGCCCTGCTTATTCAGGCCGACCTGGGTATGGAAACCGTGGACTGTGTGCTGGACGCGCTCGAGGAACGCGTGGACCGGGAAGGTCTGACCAAGATGCGCCAGCTCCAGGGCGGGTTGAAAGAGGAACTGCGCGGGCTGCTGCGTGAGCCGCCGCAGATCGACCTGTCCCGCAAACCCACGGTAATCATGATCGTCGGGGTTAACGGCTCGGGGAAGACCACCAGCATCGCCAAGCTGGGCAAACGCTTCTCCCTGCAGGGGAAGAAGGTGCTGCTGGGCGCTGCCGACACCTTCCGCGCCGCAGCCGTGGACCAGCTCGAGATCTGGGCACAGCGCCTGAACCTGCCCATCATCGCCGGGCAGATGGGCGCCGACGCGGGCGCCGTGGCCTACGATACCGTCCAGGCCGCCATTGCACGCGACATGGACGTGGTGCTGATCGACACCGCCGGCCGCCTGCACACCCGCTACAACCTGATGGAAGAACTCAAGAAGGTCCACCGGGTGATCGGAAAAGCGCTGCCGGGCGCGCCGCACGAAGTCTGGCTGGTGATGGACGCCACTACCGGGCAGAACGCCCTGCAGCAGGCGCGCGCTTTCAAAGATGCCGTGCACGTCACCGGTGTCATCCTGGCCAAGCTGGACTCTTCCGCTCGCGGCGGTATGGCCTTTGCCATCCAGCGCGAGCTGGACCTGCCCATCCTGTATGCCGGACTGGGAGAAAAACCAGAAGATCTGGAGCCGTTTAATCCCGATGCCTTTGTCGCCGGCATTCTGGACGGCATGAACTGAACAATCCACAGCCTCATACATCCAGGGAGAAGAGACCCAGGCGCCGTCAGGATCCACCTGGTTCCAGCTTTCCTGGATTATTTTTTGAATCGAAAACCAGCAAGGGAGAAATCAAGTATGGAAGACATCCTTTCCCGCCTGCAGGAATGCCAGGCAAAAATCCAGAACCTTCTGGTGCGTCTTTGACTTACCTGAAAAAGAAGCCGAATTACAAAAACTGCAGATTGAATCACAGGACCCTGCGCTGTGGAACGATCCGGATAAAGCCCAGCGCACCATGAAACAGCTCGCGGCGCTGCGGGATGAGGTTGAAGGCTGGCAGAGCCTGCAGCAGCGCACCGCAGACGCCATGGAGCTGGCCCAACTGGACGACGAAAGCCTGCGTGAAGAGCTGGAGAGCGAGACCGCGGCTATCGAAGCGGAACTGAGCCGGCGCGAATTTAACGCCATGCTCTCCGGAAAGTACGATCGCGGCAACGCACTGCTGGCCATTCACGCCGGGGCCGGCGGCACCGACTCGCAGGATTGGGCCCAGATGCTGCAGCGCATGTACCTGCGCTGGGCAGAAAACCATCAATTCGAGACCGAGATCCTGGATATGACCGAAGGGGAGGAAGCAGGGATCAAGAGCGTCACCATTGCCGTCAACGGCCCGTATGCTTACGGATACCTGCGCCCCGAAAAAGGCGTGCACCGCCTGGTGCGCCTCTCCCCTTTCGACGCCTCCCACCGCCGCCACACCTCCTTCGCCCTGGTCGAGGTGCTGCCGCAGGTCGAAGACAACGACGAGGTGGAGATCAACCCCAACGACCTGCGCATCGACACGTACCGCTCGGCAGGGGCCGGCGGACAGAACGTGCAGAAGAACGACACCGCCGTACGCATCACGCACCTCCCTACCGGCCTGGTGGTGACCTGCCAGAATGAACGCTCGCAGACCCAGAACCGCGAAAACGCCATGCGCGTGCTGCGCGCACGCCTGCTGGAGTTGAAGCATGCCAAACAGGCAGAAGAACTGGCCGAGCTGCGCGGCGAGTTCACCAAGGCCGAATGGGGCAGCCAGATCCGCTCCTACGTCCTGCACCCATACCAGATGGTCAAAGACCACCGTACTGATTACGAGATGGGTAATACGCAGGCCGTGCTGAACGGCGAGCTCGACGGCTTTATAGAAGCCTATCTGCGCACGAGACTGGGAGATGAAGCCGGCAACGGACGGCAGAACTAGCCGCAGGCCTTTCGCCCGGCAGGCAGCTGCGAAGCCGCTGTACCTGGCCCTGCTGCTGTGTGCGGCTCTGCTGCTTTCGGGGTGTGTAACGCTTCACGACCCCGAAACCTCGCAGGTGAACCGCGGCGAGGTGGCGGCCGTGCTGCAGGATGGGGAAACCGCCGTGCAGACCTTTACGGCGCGCCGGGCGAATCTGGCCAATATTCAGGTCTGGCTGCGGCCGGCCGGCGAGGTTACCGGCGGCTCCGTTACCTTCACCCTCTACCGCTCACTCCCCGGTGGGGGGCTGGAGGCCATCGTCCAGATCCCCATCGCAATTGAATACATCGCCCGCACACACAGCGTCAATCTGGGTCTCCCGGATTCGACCGGCCCAGCAGGCCAGGGCTACGCCCTGGAGATCCGTCCCTCCGGTACGCCGGTTGAACTGCTCGGCCGGGCAGAAGAGGCCTATGCACCGGGCGAACTGGTGGTGAACGGCGCCGCAGTGGATGCCGACCTGGCCTTTCACACCAGCTACCGCTACACATGGCGTTCGCTGCTGGAAGACCTGGGTGCCATCCTCGGCCGGCTCTGGCTGGCGCTGACGCTGGCCCTGGTGCTGTGGCTGCCCGGGCGCCTGCTGCTGCGCGTGATGCGCCCCGGGGATGAACTGGACTGGGGCGCCCGTGTGGCCGTCTCCCTGGGGCTCAGCCTGGCCGTCATCCCGGTGGTTATGACCTGGACCACGCTGCTGGGTCTGGGCTGGACACGGACGGCGCTGTGGGCCGCCGCGGGCGTGCTGCTGATCCTGCTGCTGGCCCCTGCCGTGCAGCAGAGGAAGGTCCGCCAGGCGCTGGGCTTTGTCCACCCGCTGCTGCAGCGCCCTTCGCTGCCCCGGAGCGTGGAGTGGACGCAGATCGCGCTTGCGGCCGTCTTCCTGGTCGCCCTGATGGTGCGAATGGCCATGGTGCGCGACCTGGCTGCCCCGCCCTGGGTGGATCCGGTCCATCACGGCCTGCTGGTGCGGCTGATTATGGAAGCCGGCGGCTTCCCTTCATCTTATGCTCCCTACATCCTGATCGAAACGGCGAACTACCATTCGGGCTTTCACAGCGCCCTGGCTGCTTTCACCTGGCTCTCAGGGCTGGAAATCCCCGATTCGATGCTGTTATACGGCCAGGTGCTCAACGCCCTGATGGTCTTCCCGGTCTACCTGTTTACCACCCTGCTGGTGAATGACCGCCGGGCAGGCGTAATCGCGGCGCTGATCGCCGGGCTGATCACCCCTATGCCGGCCTATTACACCAGCTGGGGGCGTTATACCCAGCTTGGAGCGCTGGCGATTCTGCCGGCGGCAGCCGCCCTGCTGGCTGCGCTGCGTGAGCCGGGCGCCGGACGGTGGAAGCGCCTGCTGCTTGCCGGCCTGGTGTGCGGGGGACTGTTTCTGGTCCACTACCGCGTGATCGCCTTCCTGGCCCTTCTGCTGGTGGCCTGGTTTATCGTGCAGGTCACCGCAGACCTGGTTCGCCGCAGGCCGCTGCGCCCGCTGCTGGAACATGCCGGCTGGATCCTGCTTGCGGCGGTCGCAGCGGTGGCCTTCACGCTGCCCTGGTGGCCCGACACCGTGCGCACGCTGCTCATCCCCAAACTGGCCTGGGGTGAGGCGTCTTCTCCGGCCTTCGGCGATTTTTCCTGGAACTACCTGACCAGCGCCCTGGGAGATTACGCGCTGGCGCTTGCCGGCCTGGGCCTGATCTGGTCGCTGGTGCAGGGCAGGCGCTTTGGGGTGATGCTGGTCATCTGGGTGGGGCTGCTCTTTGTACTGGCCAACCCCTCCGCTCTCGGGCTGCCCGGAGGGGGCTTCGTCAACAACACTTCCGTAGAAATTACGCTCTTCATGCCCCTGGCGGCGCTGGGGGGTTATTTCCTCAGCGCCCTGCTCGGCATATGGGAAAAGCTCACTGGGGACCGGCTGCGGCCGCTGTACCTCACAGCTGCTACGGCGGCCGGGGCTGCAGCCGCTGTACTGGGCGCCCAGACCCTGCTGCCGATCCTCAACCCGGTCACCCTGCTGGTGCGCCAGGCCGACCGGCCAGCGCTGCGCTGGGTGGCCGAGAATATCCCTGCAGGCGAACCGGTTCTGATCAACTCCTTCAGCTGGGGATACGGCCTGTATGCCGGGCTGGACGGCGGCGCCTGGATCCCCGCCGCAGCCGGCCGGCCCACCCTGCCGGCCCCGGTGCTGTACGGGCTGGGAGAACGTGATTACATCCTCAGCACCACCGGCGCGGCGCGCCGCGCCGTGGAAAGCGGCGCCGATCCGGATGGGCTCTACCAGCTGATGCAGGAAGAAGGGGTGCGCTATGTGTTTGCCGGGGCGAAAGGCGGCAGCCTCTCACCGCGCCGTCTGGCCGAAAGCCCGCTGTTCAACACGCTCTACGCCCGGGATGGGGTGTGGGTCTTTGAAACCGCCGCCCCCACACCTTGACATACAGGCGCTTGAAACGTATAATCTACCATCGCCTGCCCGGTGGGCAGGCGTTATTTTGGAATTTTCCGGTTGATTAGAATTCGTCCGGTCTTAAAGGAAACAAACAGGAGTTAGACCATGCCCCCACATCCAAAGCGCAAGCATTCCCAGGGACGTCGCGATCGCCGGCGCACCCATGATGCGCTCCCGACCCGCAACCTGGTGGCCTGCCCCAACTGCGGTGAGATGCGCCTGCCCCATACCGTTTGCCCGTCCTGCGGCTTCTACAAAGGCCGCGAGATTATTGATCTCGAAGAAAAGAAATAAACCAGCGGGCCGTGAACTGCACGGCCCGTATGTATTTAAACCGGTTGCCTGACACCCTATGATCCCAGAAAAAACCGCTTTCATTTTTCCTGGTCAGGGCTCGCAGGCCGTAGGAATGGGCCGCGAACTGGCCGACGCCTTCCCCATCGCCCGGCAGACGTTTGCAGAAGCAGACGAATGGCTGGGTTTTTCGCTTTCCCGGCTGGCCTGGGAAGGCCCTGAAGACGAGCTGAACGACACGATCAATACACAGCCGGCCCTGCTGGTGCATTCGGTTGCCGTACTGCGCGTGCTGGCCGAGCGGCTGCCTGAATTCAAACCGCGCTTCGTTGCCGGTCATTCAATGGGCCAGCTCAGCGCGCTGGTTGGCGCCGGCGCGCTGCCTTATCGCGAGGCGCTGCTGCTGGTGCGCCGGCGCGGCGAGCTGATGAAGGAAGCCGGCGAGCTCTCTCCAGGCGGTATGGCTGCGGTGCTGGGACTGGATATCCCCACGCTGGATGAGATCTGCACGCAGGCCAGCCAGCCGGATGAAGTGGTGCAGGTGGCAAACGACAACTGCCCCGGGCAGGTGGTGATCTCCGGCGCCAGCCCGGCGCTGGAACGGGCCATGGAACTGGCCCGCGCAGCCGGCGCCCGCAAAGTCGTCCCACTGGCGGTGAGCATCGCCGCGCACTCTCCGCTGATGGCGCATGCCCAGGCGGGATTCAACGCCGCCGTAGAGACAGCTCCGATTGGGGATCCGCAGATCCCGCTGGTCGGGAACGTGACCGCCACCCCCCTCACCCGGGCGGACGAGATCCGCTCCGACCTGCAGGCGCAGCTCACCTCGCGCGTGCGCTGGACGGAGTCGATCCGCCTTATGATCGAGGCCGGCGTCGATACCTTCATCGAGATCGGCAGCGGATCGGTGCTCACCGGGCTGTTAAAGCGCATCGACCGCCAGGTCAGCGGTCTGGCCGTCGGATCGCCGGAAGATCTGGAAAAACTATCCGCAGAAACCATCCGTTAAGGTAAAATATTCCGGCCCATTACCGGTTTTTCCTGCCCGTCCAGAGTGCCACAGCCTTGCAATCTCGCTCCCTTCAATCGCGGTATAATGACATAATCGAGCAGCCCGGCAGATGGGTATGGCGTATTCTGTCGCGGTCCTTAACATTCTAAAAACGGAACCACGGAGGTGCACCAGATGAGCCTGGAAGGCAGAACCGCGATCGTTACAGGAGCCGGACGCGGCATCGGCCGCGCCATTGCAGAGACCCTCGCCCGGCAGGGCTGTCAGCTTGTCCTGGCCGCACGCGACCAGGTGAGCATCGAACAGGCTGCCCGGGAGATCTCACAGTCCTGCGGGACGCTGGCTGTCGCCGTTCCAACCGACGTGACCGACCCGGAGAGCGTGAAAAACATGGTCGACCGGGCCGTGCAGGAGTTCGACCGGATCGACATCCTGGTCAACAACGCCGGGGTCACGCGTGACAACCTGATCATGCGCATGTCGGAAGACGACTGGGATACGGTGATCCAGACCAACCTGAAGGGCGCGTTCAACTGCTGTAAGGCTGTGATCCGTGGTATGCTGAAACAGCGCTACGGGCGCATCATCAACATTACCTCGGTATCGGGTCTCGCCGGGCAGGCCGGGCAGACGAACTATTCGGCTTCGAAAGCCGGCCTGATCGGACTGACCAAAGCGCTGGCACGCGAGGTGGCCACGCGCGGCATCACCGTAAACGCCGTCGCCCCCGGCCTGGTGCCGACCGCCCTCACCCAGGATATGCCTGCCGACGCTGCTGAGGCCATCCTGAAGGCAACTCCGATGGGCCGTCTGGGCACACCGGAAGAGATTGCCTTTGCAGTCGCTTTTTTTGCCGCCGATGAAGCCGCCTACATCACCGGTCAGGTGCTGTGCGTAGACGGCGGCATGACAATGATGTAGCTGAGTCATTATGGAAGAAATTACCCCTACCCCTGGCAAAACAACCATTGCACCCGAAGTGCTGCTCACCATTGCACGCCTGACGACGTTGAATGTTGCCGGGGTCAGCCGAATGAGCAGCCTTCCCGGCGGTGTAAACCGCCTGTTTAACCGCGGTATCGGCGAAGGTGTGCGCATCGATATTCAGGATAACCAGGTTGTGAATGCCGACCTGTACGTTATCCTGAAGAACGATGTCAATATCCGGGATGTCAGCCGGAACATCCAGCACAGCGTGGCGCGCGCAATTTCCGAAATGGTCGGAATGCGCGTCGGCCGGGTTAATGTTCATATCGAGGATATCGACTACCCTGTGGAGACCGAGGCCCCGCGTTCATGAAACCGCGTACCAGAGCTCGCAGTGCCGCTCTGCAAGCCCTTTACGAAGTTGACCTCACCGGGCATCCAGTTGGCACTGTTCTCCAGGAACGGCTGGAAGAATCGGATCTGGATGCAACGCTGGCTGATTTTACCCGCCAGATTGTGCTGGGCGTCTGGCCCATGGTAAAAGTCCTCGACCAGTTTATTACCGAACACGCCCCTGAATGGCCCATGGATCAGGTGGCGGTGATCGACCGCAATATCCTGCGCATTGCCCTGTGGGAGTTTGCAGTCAACGGAAAAACGCCGATCAAAGTCGCGATCAATGAAGCTGTAGAACTGGCCAAGACCTTCGGGTCTGACAGCACGCCTCGCTTTGTGAACGGCGTATTGGGCAGCCTGGCAAACCGGCAGAACGAAATCCGTCAGGCGATGAAACGGTATATCGACGAGCAGGACCAGGCGAACTGAGAAAGTGTTGTTATGGAAATCCTTGGTATCGGACCTCTGGAATTATTTTTTATCCTCATCGTAGCGCTGATTGTGCTCGGGCCCAACGATATGGTGAAGACCGGACGGATGCTGGGCCGCTGGCTGCGCAAAGTGGTGACATCACCCGGCTGGCAGACGGTGCAGCAAACGTCGCGCGATCTGCGCTATTTGCCCAACAAACTGATGCGCGAGGCCGGCCTGGAAGAGATCAAAGACCAGCTTCCAAAAACGCAGGACCTGCGCCGCGATATGGGGCTGGACGAGCTGGAAAAAGATGTTAACAAATGGCAGCGCGAAATCTCCGACTGGACCACCCCACCCGCTGCTGGTAAAACCGCCGCGAATAACGAAAAAGAAGCTGCCGCAGAGGAGACTGAAGAGCCTGCCCCCGCTGCAGACGAAGCCCCGGAAGCGCCGGCGGCAGAAGCTTCGGTGGAACCCGCTGCCCCTTCACCGGAGCCAGAAACCAGCCCTCCGGCAGAGCCTGCTGAGCCTCCGGCCTCCCCCGAGACAGAAACACAACCAGAATAAACCAACCTTTTAACAATAGATGAAAATCCTGGTACGCATCCTTCTCGCTCCGTTTCGATTTCTTCGCTTTCTTGCGCGAGTCGTCATGGGCTGGTTCCGTCATCTCGGCGAATCATTTCGTGAGTTTTTCACCGAAGAACCTGAAGACGCCCCGCTTCCCGAGGCTTTTGCAAAAACGGTAGAAAACCCCTCCGGCCTGCTGGTTCACCTGGATGCCCTGCGCAAGCATCTGATCCGTTCGGTGGCCGCCCTGGCTCTGGCAACTGTGCTGTCCTTCGCATTTCAGGAGAGGCTCCTCTCCTTTCTGGCCAGCCCGCTGCCCGGCGGTATCGAAGCCCTGGTGGCCATTGAGCCGACCGAGCCGATCGGCACCGTGATGCGCGTGTCCCTGCTCTCGGGATTCGCCATCTCATTCCCTTACATTGCGCTCGAGCTCTGGCTTTTCATTGGCCCGGGGGTGAGCAGAAAAACCCGCATTGCCGGGCTGCTCGCCATTCCACTGGCCACGCTGTTCTTTCTGGCCGGCATGGCCTTTGCCTTTTTCGTCCTGATGCCGGCCGCGCTGGAATTTTTAATCACCTTTGCCGGCTTCGCCACCGAGCTGCGGCCTGCGGCTTACTTCCGCTTCGCCACCAGCCTGGTCTTCTGGATTGGTTTGTTTTTCGAGTTCCCGCTGGTAATCTTCATCCTGGCCAGCATCGGGCTGGTCAAGTGGCGCGATCTGCTGAACCAGTGGCGTCTGGCGGTGGTGATCATTTCGGTGATCGCGGCCATGATCACCCCCACCGTCGACCCGGTCAACATGACCCTGGTGATGGGCCCCATGATCGTGCTCTACTTCCTGGGCATCGGCCTGGCGTTCCTTGCTCAGCGCCGGCGTGTAGCAGTTTAACCATCAACAGCAATTAACGCTTCCAGGGGCCGGGCCCCTGGCTGGTCCATTTCCCCTGGAAGCGCGCAGCTTTCATCAGAGGGGAAATGGACGTCATATTAACCAGCATCGAATCCCGGGCTGATTCCTTTCAAAGCAACAGCGAATATCACCAGGGCCTGGCGGCAGAACTGCGCCAGCGCCTTGCCCTGGTGCGCCAGGGCGGCGGCGATAAATACCGCCGGAGGCACGAAGAACAGGGGAAGCTCTTCGTGCGCGAGCGCATCGACCGCCTGCTGGACCCCGGATCTCCATTTCTCGAAATCGCGCCCCTCGCCGCTTGGGGCCTGTACGGCGGTGAAGCGCCGGGTGCGGGGATCGTCACCGGCATCGGACGCGTGGCCGGCCGCGAGGTGATGATCGTCGCCAATGACGCCACCGTCAAAGGCGGCTCTTACTATCCCCTTACCGTCAAAAAGCACCTGCGCGCCCAGGAGATCGCCGAACAGAACTACCTGCCCTGCATCTACCTGGTTGATTCAGGCGGGGCATTCCTGCCCATGCAGGACGAGGTCTTCCCCGACCGTGACCATTTCGGGCGCATCTTCTATAACCAGGCGCGCATGAGCGCCAAAGGGATCCCCCAGATCGCGGTTGTGATGGGTTCCTGCACTGCCGGAGGCGCGTACGTTCCGGCGATGAGCGACGAGGCCATCATCGTACGCGGCACCGGCACCATTTTCCTGGGCGGGCCGCCTCTGGTTAAAGCCGCCACAGGAGAGGATGTCTCCGCAGAAGAACTGGGGGGTGCCGATGTACACACCCGCCTTTCAGGCGTCGCCGACCATCTGGCGGAAGACGACGAACACGCCCTGCAGATCTGCCGGGATATCATCGCCGGGCTGCCCCGGCGGCGCACCCCCCAGCCCACCTACATGGACCTGCTTGACGTGCAGCCCCCCGAGGAGCCCCTGTATCCGGCTGAAGAGATTTACGGCATCCTGCCGCGCACATTCCGCGAGACCTACGACGTGCGCGAAGTGATCGCCCGCCTGGTGGACGGCAGCGAGTTTCGCGAGTTCAAAGCGCGCTACGGCACCACCCTGGTGTGCGGTTTCGCCCGCATTCACGGCTACCCGGTGGGCATCCTGGGCAACAACGGGGTCCTGTTCTCGGAGAGCGCGCTCAAAGGCGCTCACTTTATTGAGCTCTGCGACCAGCGCGGCATCCCGCTGCTCTTCCTGCAGAATATCACCGGGTTCATGGTCGGGCGCGAGTACGAGGCCGGAGGCATTGCAAAAGACGGCGCCAAGATGGTGCATGCAGTAGCCAACGCTTCGGTGCCGCTGCTCACCGTGATCATCGGCGGTTCGTTTGGCGCCGGCAACTACGGCATGGCCGGGCGGGCCTACAACCCGCGCTTTCTGTGGATGTGGCCCAACGCCCGCATCAGCGTGATGGGCGGCGAGCAGGCGGCCAATGTGCTGCTCACCGTGAAGCAGGACCAGCTCGCCCGGGAGGGCAAACCACCGCTCAGCCCTGAGGAAGCAGCCCGGTTTCAGCAGCCCATTCTCGAAAAATATGAAACCGAGGGCAGCCCGTATTACTCCACCGCCCGCCTGTGGGACGACGGGATCATCGATCCGGCGGAAACGCGCCATGTGCTTGCACTGGCCCTGTCGGTAACCCTGAACTCGCCCCGCCTCGAGCGCGGGTTCGGCGTTTTTCGCATGTGATCCCGGGGGCGCCGTGAAAACCTTCCACAAGATCCTGATCGCCAACCGGGGAGAGATTGCGGTGCGCGTTCTGCGCGCCTGCCGCGAACTGGGCATCCAGACAGCGGCCGTCTACTCGGACGCCGACCGCACCGCTCTGCACGTCCGCCTGGCGGACGAGGCGGTGCATATCGGGCCGGCGCCGGCCGGGGAGTCGTATTTAAACATCGAGCGCATTCTGCAGGCGGCGAAGTCCGTGGGGGCACAGGCCGTGCATCCCGGCTACGGGTTCCTGGCGGAAAACGCTGCCTTTGCGGAAGCCGTGCAGCAGGCAGGGCTGACCTTTATCGGCCCTCCGCCGCAGGCCATTCAGGCCATGGGCGACAAAACCGAGGCCCGCACCCGCATGCAGGCAGCCGGGGTGCCGGTGGTGCCCGGCTACCAGGGGCCGGATGACGAGGACAGCCTGCAGGAGGCTGCCGGGGAAATTGGTTACCCCGTGGTGGTCAAGGCTGCGGCCGGCGGCGGGGGTAAGGGCATGCGCGTGGTGTGGAGTCCGGACGAACTCCCCGGCGCCGCCGCCGGTGCCCGCCGTGAAGCGCAGCGCGCCTTCGGGAGCGAGCGCCTGCTGCTCGAACGCTATGTGCCGCTGGCCCGGCATGTTGAATTTCAGATCCTGGCCGATGCCCACGGGAATGTGCTGCATCTCTTCGAGCGCGACTGCTCCGTCCAGCGCCGCCACCAGAAAATCATCGAGGAAACCCCCTCCCCCATCCTCGACGAAGACCTGCGCAGCCGCATGGGTGCGGCCGCGGTGGCTGCGGCGCGCGCCGCCGGCTATGTGAACGCCGGGACCGTTGAGTTCATCCTCAACCCCGAAACGCGCGAATTCTTTTTCCTGGAAATGAACACCCGCCTGCAGGTGGAGCACCCGGTCACCGAACTGGTCACCGGGCTGGATCTGGTGCAGGGGCAGATCCGGGTCGCCGCCGGAGAAGCGCTTCCCTTCACCCAGGACTCTTTACGCCAGCACGGTCACGCCATCGAGTGCCGCCTTTATGCGGAAGACCCGCAGAACAGCTTCCTGCCCGCCACCGGCAAGCTGCTGCGCTTCGTCCCCCCAACCGGCCCTGGCGTGCGTGTGGACACCGGTGTCAGCAGCGGGGATGAGATCACCGTACACTACGACCCGCTGATCGCCAAGGTGATCACCCACGCCGCGGACCGGACTGCCTGTATCCACCGCATGCAGGCCGCCCTGCGCGAGATCGTACTGCTGGGCGTGACCACCAACTGGCAGTTCCTGCAGGACGTGCTCGCCGAACCCGACTTTCAGACTGGCCAGGTCTACACCACCTGGGTCGAAGAGCACTTCAGCGGCTGGAAGGCGCCCCAGTGCGATCTGCCGCCCGAGGTGCTGGCGGCTGCGGCGCTCACCCAATTCCAGGCGCCCGGGAACGGTCCAGCCGGTACGACCGGTGAGGATCCCTACAGCCCCTGGAGAAACGCTAACGCCTTTCGCATCGGGGAATAAAAAAACGGGGTTTGTGTCCGGAAAGGGCACACAGCATGGAGGGTTGTCGATCGCAATGATATACCGCTACCAGTACGGCGGCCAGGTTTACGAGGTCAATCTCGAACGGCACGCGGGCGGCTACCGTGCCCATATCGACGGCCAGACCTACGAGCTGGAGATTCTGGGGGAGCAGCCCGGCCAGATCTACCTGAACTTCGCTGGGCGGCCGGTGAGCATCGAGTGGGCCGTGGACGGCACGCAGCGCTGGTTTTCCATGGAAGGCTGCAGCTACATTCTGGAAAAACCGGCCGCCGGCGGCGCCGCGCGCCGGGCGGAAACTGGCGGAGAGCAGAGCCTGCGCGCGCCGATGCCGGCTCAGGTTCGAACGGTGTTCGTCCAGGCGGGCGAACAGGTTGAAAAGGGGGATGACCTGCTGCTCCTGGAGGCCATGAAAATGGAGATCCGCCTGCGCGCCCCCTACACCGGCCGCATCCGGCGGGTGCTGGCTGCCGAGGGAGACACCGTGGAGCGCGACCAGATTCTGGTAGAAATCGAGAGCTGAGATATGCCCGGAAAATATTTCGAAGATTTGCAAATTGGGGATAGAATACAGCACAGGTTGGGGCGCACCGTCACGGAGATGGACAACGTGCTCTTCTGCGCCCTGACCATGAACACCCAGCCCCTGCACATCAACGAAGATTTTGCAGCCAAAACCCCATTCGGCCAGCGCATTGTCAACGGGATCCTGACGCTGGGGCTGGTGATCGGCCTGACCGTCCCCGATCTGACCGAGGGCACGATTCTTGCAAACCTGGGATACGAGAATGTGCGTCACCCGAATCCGGTCTTCCACGGCGACACCCTGTATGTGGAAACCGAGGTTCTGGATAAACGCAGCTCAAACTCCCGCCCCGACACCGGAATCGTGCGCCTGAAGCACATCGGGCGCAAGGCGGACGGCACGCCGGTTATCGAGGTGGAGCGAACGGTGCTGTTCCTGAAGCGCCCGCCGGAGAGCACAGCGGGATAACGGACCCCGATAGACTGCGCGACCTGACGGGAGAAAACTGGAGGAAGGATGCGAGCGAGACGCGGCCTGCTCTACATGCCCGGAGACGACATGCACAAAATCCGCAAAGCCGCAGGGCTGGGCGTGGACTGCGTGTGCATGGACCTGGAAGACGGGGTGGCGCTCAACCGCAAGGAAGCTGCGCGCAGCACCATCCGCCAGGCCCTGCTCGAGATCGACTTCGGAAGAGCAGAGCGGCTGGCGCGCATCAATGCCCTGGAGAGCGGCCTGGCGGAGGAAGACCTGCAGAGCGTGCTCCCGGCCCATCCGGACGGCATTGTGGTCCCCAAAGTGGAGCACGGTGAGCAGATCCGGCAGGTCAGCGAATGGATCGCCGCCGCGGAGCGCCAGCACGGCTGGCCGGAGGGCGAGATTGCCCTGATCGCCGTGGTGGAGACTGCGCGGGGCATCGTCAATTTGAAAGAAATAGCCGGCGCCTCGCCTCGCCTGCAGGCGCTCATTTTTGGAGCTGAAGACCTGGCTGGGGATATCGGCGCCCAGCGCACCCGTGACGGCTGGGAAGTGTTCTATGCCCGCAGCGCCATTGTGCTGCATGCAGCCGCCTTTGGCCTGCAGGCCATCGATATGGTCTATGTGGACTTCCATGACACCGCCGGCCTGATAACAGAAGCCCGCCAGGCTGCTGCGATGGGGTTCGCCGGCAAACAGCTCATCCACCCTGCCCAGGTAAATCCTGTGCAGGACGCTTTCACTCCCGATGATGAGCAGATCGCCCGGGCCCTGCGCATCACGCGCGCCTTTGAGGAGCACCAGCGGGCCGGGCGCGGCGCTTTCGCCCTGGACGGGAAGATGGTTGACGCACCGGTGGTGAAGGCCGCCGAACGCGTGCTGGAGCGCGCCCGTGCGGCCGGAAAGGTGATTGCAGCAGATTGAAGCGCCCGGATGACAGCCCTCTGCCGCCTCAGGCAGAGCAGCCAGACCGTAAAGAAAAAGCGGATAAGGACCTGGGGGCGCTTGTCGCCGTCTACCGCGGGCGGCCGCTCGCCGGCTGGGGCCTGATCTCCCTCCTGGCCCCCGGCCTGGCCGGTGTGCTGGCTCCACTGGGCTACGGCCTGTGGATCGTCCGCGAGGCCTATCCACACTACGGTCCGGTCGCAGCGGAGCAGTGGAGCCGGCCCTGGTTCCTTCTGGCTTCCATCGCCGTCCTGGCTTTCTTCCTGCTCTTTCTCTACCGCCTGCACCAGGCGCGCCAGTTTGCCGCCATCCACGAGAACGGGCTGCGCTGGCGGAACGGCCTGCTGGGCGGCCGCAAACTGCGCTGGGAGGAGATCACCGGCATCGCCTGCGGAGAGATTCGGGAAACCTTTCTGGGCCTGCCCATCGCCCGTTACCCGCAGGTCTTTATCCATCCCAGCGTGGGGAAACCGCACCCCCTTGGGAAGCACCTGCAGCGCATGCCCGAGCTGATCGCCGCCCTGAAAGCCAATCTCTACCCGCGCCTGCAGCCGGGGCTGCAGGAAATGTTTACCGGCGGTAAATGGCTGTTCTTCGGCCCCATTGGCGTGCAGGCCAGAGAACTGCGAGCCCGGCGCCAGCGCATCTCCTGGTCTGATATCTCACAGATCCGCGTGCACGGCGGGTATCTGTGGATCGATCTGAAATCTCCCGCGGGGAGCGGCGCTCCGCTTCAGTTCCCCGCGACGCAAATCCCAAACATCGAACTGCTCATCCACATGATCGAGCAAGGGGTAAACGTGTGAACCATCAGCTTTCATTTTCCCTGTTTCAAACCCTGCCGCCCTTCCGGCGTGTGCTGGGCCTGGCGCTGCTGGTCGCCCTGCTGGCCAGCGGATGCATTCCCCTAACCCCTGCCGGGCCGACGGCCGCTCCCAGCGCGGTCGATTCGACCCCGGCCGCCACGCCAACCGCGGAACCCACCCCTTTGCCGGCCATCCACTCGGAACTGGCAGAAACGCAGGTCGTTTTCCGCGTGCAGGTGCCGGCCGATACGCCTGCCGGCACCACAGTGTACCTGACCCTGCTCGACGAGGTCACTGGCCTGGCTCTGAACGCCGTTCGCTACCCCATGCAGGAACTGACGAGCGACGAGCTGCAGGACCTGGAAGTGGGCTCGCAGCGCGTGTACCAGCTCAGTCTCCCCGCCGGGGTCGGTTCAATGCTCAAGTACCGCTACGAACGACTGGCCGGTGATGTGACGGTTTCGGAGCACGTCTCCGCCGGAAACCAGGTGCGCTACCGGCTGTATCACGTGGAGGGCCCGGGCGAGGTGCTGGACGTGGTCGGCCGCTGGACGGACACGCCCTTCAGCGCCGAAACCGGACGCATCCAGGGTACGGTGGTCGACAGGGACAGCGGCCAGCCGCTGGCCAGCGTGCTGGTCACCGCCGGCGGCCAGCAGACCCTGAGCGCCGCCGACGGCTCTTTCCTGCTGGAAGGGCTGCCTCCGGGCGTGCATAACCTGGTGGCGATGGCCATCGACGGCGCCTACCAGGCCTTTCAGCAGGGAGCACGTGTTGAAGCAGGGGCCACGACACCGGCCCCGCTGCAGATGATCCCCGCCCGGCCTGTGCAGGTTACTTTTCTCGTCAGCCTGCCCGAAAACACCCCGCCGGTAGTGCCTGTGCGCATGGCCGGCAACCTCTACCAGTTAGGCAACACCTTCGCCGACCTGGCAGGCGGCACCAGCAGCCTGGCCGAAAATATGCCCGTGCTCACTGCTCTCCCCGACGGGCGCTACACCCTGAACCTCACCCTGCCGGCCGGAACCGATCTGCGCTACAAATACACGCTGGGAGATGGCTTCTGGAACGCCGAACACAGCGCTGACGGCGCTTTTCAGCTCCGCCAGCTCGTCGTCCCCGACCAGGACGAGGTCGTGGTAGAGGATCAGGTGATCAGCTGGCAGGCCGGCAGCAAGGGGCGCATCACCTTCGACCTGTCTGCACCGGGCACACCCCCGGGTGAGCAGGTTTCCATCCAGTTCCGCACCCTGTTCGGCTGGACCCAGCCGGTGCCAATGTGGCAGCTGGGCGAATCCCGCTGGGCCTACATCCTCTACAGCCCGCTTAACCTGCCCGGTGAGCTGGGCTACCGCTACTGTCACAACGGTCACTGCGAACCAGAAGATCCCGCCACGCTGCGTGTGGTGACCCCGGAGGCCGAACCGCAGCTCCTGAACGACGTGATTGAGGCATGGCCGCAGATTGCGCCGCAGGAAAGCAGCGCACCTGTACCAGCAGCGGAGGAGCAGGCGGAAATCCTTCCCCGCACGGCAGATTTCCGCCGCGGCATCCAGCTCCGCGCCGCTTACCCCCCTGCCTGGATAAGTTATCTGGGTAACGTGCTGCAAACCGTGCAGGAGATGGGCGCCAGCCAGGTGGTGTTCACGCCCACCTGGACCTTCCGCAGCAGCGATCCGGTGATTTTCGAGACTGCCAGCGGGCTGGACCCGCTCTGGCCAGACCTGATGGAAGCGCTCCAGCAGACCCGGGATACCGGCCTGGTACCGGCTGTTTATCCCGTGCCGCGTTTTCCGATCGAGATGGAAACCTGGTGGGAGGAAGCGCCGCGTGACAGCGCCTGGTGGCAGAACTGGTTTGAGCGCTATACGCATTTCGCCCTGCACCACGCCGAGCTGGCCGAAAAGGGCCAGGCCGGAGCACTGGTACTGGGCGGCGAGTGGGTCACCCCTGCGCTGCCTGGCGGCACCCTGATCGACGGGCGCCCATCCGGTGTGCCCGCCGATGCCGAACTGCGCTGGCGCGAGCTGCTCGACCAGGTGCGCAGCCGCTACAGCGGCGAGATCCTGTGGGCACTACCGGCTTCTCGCATTGCCACCCCGCCTGCCTTCCTGGATGCCGTCGATGAGATCTACCTGCTCTGGCCAGAGGATAACGGCCTGCCGGGCAACGGCAGCCTGGAGCCGGCTGAGGCGGCCACCCGCTGGCTCGATACAGCTGTGCGCCCCATCCAGCTCCTGTACGCCCGCCCGGTGTCCATCGCCGCGGCTTATCCATCCGGGGAAGATCACAAGAAGCAGGTGCAGGATTATGAGCGTATGCTCCGGCTGGTGAACGAGCGCGGCTGGATCGAGGGTTTTGTGGCCTGCGATTTCTACGCCCCGTCTCCGGTGCAGGATGACACGGCATCTGTGCACGGCAAACCCGCACAGCGCCTGCTGCAGCTCTGGTTTACCGGCTTTCGCGGAGAAACACAGCCCTGAACCGCTTTCAATTCTGAAGATCAAAGGTTATTGAGGGGTTTCCCTGAATGAACTAGGGAAACCCCTTATTTTTCTGCAGGATATCCCCCATTGCTTCCTCCCTCCCCTGCCGTTATAGTGAGGGCCTGTCAGGGAGGGCGTTTGCATTCCCTGGCAATTTCCAGGGAGGCATTTTTACAGCGGCCTGAAAGGGCCCGGGCCTTCCTTTGATTTGAGGAGGATTTGAGGATGAAAAGATTACTGGTATTGAGCCTTACCCTGGTTTTCGCACTGCTGGCCGCAGCGTGCTCGCCAGGCGAGCTCCTGGAAACGCAGTCCCCGGGCGAGATGCCCGATACAGGCCTGTCTACGGATGTGCCTGCGCCCACCGAACCTTTAATGCCTACCCCGGCGATTGAAACCGAGGACCTGGTCGCTACCGAGCCGGTAGCAACGCTGGAACCTGAACTCGTCACGCCTGAATCGACCGAAGAAATTATCACGGTCGAACCGCCGGTAGAGGATGATGGCGACGTCGGTGTTGATGAGCCCACGGACGACGTGTTCTTACCGCAGCTCAGCAGCGAACAGCTTGCCAATCTGACCATTCAGACGCCGGACGGGCAGCAGTTAGGGCAGGTGATCGATTTTGTCCTGAACTCGGAGACCCTGAATATTGACTATGTGATCGCTTCCCTGGCGAGCACGGGTGAGACAGTGGCCATCCCCTGGCAGGCGCTGGCGCAGATAACGCCGGAAGAGGCCGAAACGGCCCTGGCTGATCTGTCGCTGGACCTGGGGATCGATCCGGCTGTTTTAGAACAGGCGCCTCCGGTTGACCTGGCCAACCTGGATCTGTCCTCGGCCGGATGGGACAGCGAGCTGCGCTCCTTCTGGGAGCCGCTGATCACCTCCGAGCTGGGCCAATCGCTGCCGCAAACGGGCGCTGAAGTACAGCACCTGACCCTGCAGGCCCTGGAGTCGGCGCGCATTGTCGCCGAAGAAGCGGGGCTGGGTGAGCTCGGCAGTGTGGAGGAAGTGATCGTCGACCCGACGACCGGACAGGTGACATATGTCGTCGTACGCGCCGGCGAAGCCCTGGGAATGGGCGAACAGTTGATCCCGGTCCCCGTTGAAGCGCTCCGTCTGGCCGCTCAGGAACAGCTCTCCAACGTTTCGCCGGAGCTGATCCTGGATATCCAGACCCTGCTCAACGCCCCACGGTTCGAGGAAGGGCAGCTTCCGGAGGACCTGCAGGACCTGAACCTGGATGACTACTGGAACAGCCTACCGTAGCTCGTTCCGCAGAGCAGCGAGCGCTAACAGGCACCATACAGCCGGTATGCGCCGTTGCTCAGGTACTCTGAATGACCGAAAAAGGGTGCGGCCGCGGCCGCACCCTTTTCCCTTAACGCCGGCTTAAGCACGGTTTAAGCCCTCTGGCAGCAGGCCTGTGATAAGATTTCCGTCATCCTGATCGCCGGAATTCACGCTTATCCCGGGCTGTATTCCACCGGGAAATATCTACTGGTAAAGATCGATAAGTTAATCTACACGCAACCATAACCGTTGAAAACTTACAGAAAACCACTTCTATACCTGCTGCTGTTCAGCCTGCTGCTTCTGGCGACTGCACCTGCCCCGCGCACACGCTTTAATGGGCCGGGCGGCCCGCAGGGCCGCGCTTACCTGCCCCTGCTGCTTGCACCGCAGTCTGGACAGACCGGCAGCCCTCCTGCCAGTGGCCAGCCGCTCATTCACCTGCCCTATTTCGCAGACCGGCCGGTCTACCACCAGGCTGCCGTCTTCTGGTTCGGGCGCGTAAAAGGCGTCGAGAATTACGCCGATGTGCGCATCGGCTACACAGATGAAGTGCTCTTCCTGCGCCTGACGATCATCGACCAGCACCTGTGGTACGACACCAGACCTACGCCGGCGGAAATGGAAGCCTGGGACGCGGCCGCAGTCTACCTGCACATTGGGGACGGGGCCGGCGGCCGCCTGCAGGAACGCAGCTACCGCTTCGTCGCCCAGCTGGACGGCTGGGAAGGCCGCAGTGGCTATGAAGCGGTTTATCAGGGAAGCGCTTCTGGCTGGCGCCCGATCTCGCACAGCGGCTTCTCCCGCTCGGGCTGGCGAGGAAATGGGCCGAACAACAACAGCCGCGAGGACCGCGGCCATCTCCTGACCTTCGAGATCCCCTTCAGCGCGCTGGGTCTCTCGGGCCCGCCCCGGCAGGGAGAGCGGTGGAAACTGGCCCTGAACGTCTACGACCGGGATGACGCCGCAGGGGCTGTACGGGGCCTGCAGCGCTGGCCAACGGCCTTTTCAGAAACCAATCCGGACACCTGGGGTGATATTTCCTTCGGCATGCCGGTCTACCAGGCGCCAGACCTGCCTGTTGATCAGGTGGTCGCCCTGCGGCACGGCGTGAACGGGGTGACCATCCGGGATGCATCGGTGGGCGGCTCAACGAACTGCGGCGGGAAGGTGGATTTCTGGAACGAGTGGGGAGACACCAGCTATCCGGGGGCAGAACACCTGAACGTGCAGAACCAGAACGACGTGTCTGATTTCCCCTGCTTCTCGAAACTCTATATCACCATTCCCCTGGACTCCCTGCCGCGCGGACGGGCGATCCTCTCCGCTAAGCTGATCCTGAACCAGTCGGGGAACGCCACCAGCTTCGACAGCGGCGAGAAGCTGAATTCGCTTATTCAGGCCGGCGTGGTGGCCCAGGACTGGAACGAAGCCACCCTGAGCTGGAACAATGCCCCACTCCTGGAGCAGAACATCAGCCAGACCTGGGTGACGCCGGTCATCGACTGGCCGGGCTGGCCCGGCATCCCTTATACCTGGGATGTGAGCCTGGCCGCCGCCCGGGCGTACGCCAGCGGTCAGCCGCTGCGCCTGGTGCTCTATTCGGCGGATAACTTTGGGCCTAACGGGAAGTATTTCTATTCTTCCGACGCGGGGATGGCCGGGCGCCCCACGCTGCAGGTGGAACTGGGCAGGCCGTAAGTGATCCGTTCGACCAGGATTTAATCCGCACCGCCCTGCAGCGAATCCAGCGCCTGCTGCATCAGGGGGTGGTCTCCCTGCAGCCCGTATTCACAGCGGTACACTGACTCCACAAGCTGGGTTAGAAAACGCTTTGCGTTCAGATCGACTTCCAGGCTGAGCGGCAGGAACATCAGGTGATAGGCGACCTCGGGCAGCCCGGGGCCCAGCGCGGGGGCAGTGAAGCGGATCTGGTCGAGCAGGTAGGCCCCCTCTCGCTGGTAGAAGGCAATGCGGCGCATGCGGCGCTCGCGATCCTCTTCGCTGTGTGCGTCTTCAGGCCGTTCTACTTCCAGGGCAACCCCGAGCGCCTGAGCATGCCCCAGGCTGGCGGAATCCAGCACCACCTGTTCCACCACCTGCTGCAGCAGCCATGCACCCAGCCCCTGGCTGCGCAGGCCCGAGCGCACCGCAAAGTAACCGATAATGCCAATGCGGTCCTGGGGGCAGTACGAAAAGACCGCAAGGGCCTGGACCTGTTCTCCCTGGGCCGCCACCCACAGATGTTCCAGTCGTCCTCTGCGGCCGGCACCCTCCCGCATCTGCTTCTTCAGGCTTTCCACCGGCTCGCGTTCTTCGGCTGGAAAAGCTTCCAGATAAATATCAAAAAACTGGCGGGCGTCCTCCCCCTGCGGGTCATAGACCTCACGAATCTCCAGGCCGGCCCACTGCGGGCGGCCGTCTTTAGAAGGGTCTACATTCTCCTGCATTCAACCTCCTGTCTGCCAGGGCGGATCAACCCCTGCAGACCTTCAACCTTCCCGATCCTTACGGGTCGCCAGCTGCCATGCCAGCAGGATTAACAGCACCCCGGCCAGCAGCATCCACAGACTCCACACCTTGACATCTCGCCCGCTGACCACCAGGCTGTTTTCGGCATTAAACCACCACGGAATGATGATGGTGTCCTGCTCGCCCAGCACCACGATGCTGATCACCGAAGAAACGATCTGAGCGATACCGATCACCTGCAGCATGAGAGTCAGCACACCTTCAAAGCGGGCGCGGCGTTCTTCCGCCAGGGCCGTTTTTTCCTGGTAAAGCAGCCGGCCGATCGAATCCCAGTCCTGCTCAATACCGAGTAATGCCGCGGACAGGTGCTCCGCGTGAGCAATCGCACCCTCCAGATTAATCGCTTCAGCCGAGCGCTCCAGGAGCGCGCGGTGCTCCTCGAACTGTGTGATGCGAGCAGCCCTGGCCAGATTGCGCATGACCAGCAGGCCCGCCTTGAGATCGTTGACGCGCGCAATGCTCGCCAGCCGCTCGCGGGCGAACTGGCGGATCTGCTCCGGGCTGCCCTCGATCCCCTCCAGCCTGCGCCCGACCGCTCCCATGGCTGCAATCTCGCGGTCAATGGCCTGCAGGTGATAATTGGTGGCCGTCAGGATGTTCAGATTGAACTCCACCAGGTCCAGGTATTCGTTCTGCACCCATTCCGGCAGACCGGGCATATGCATAAACACGTGGTCGCTGCTTACAAAGAAATATTCGCCGTCATCCAGGCTGCGCAGTTTGCGCGCCAGGTTCTCCTGGGGCTCGTACCGGCAGCGCAGCCAGGAGTTCAGGCTGTCGATCGACTCAGGGATGGGCTGCGAAAGCGCAGCCAGGCCAGCTTCATAGACAGAATGCAGCGCCGCGGCAGGCGCCGAGAACTGGGGAACCTGAATCAGTTCGTAGGCGGTCCAGCGCCCATCCTCGCTGCGGTCCGGCATGGAGGCGGCGGGAAGAACAATCGCTTCCAGTTCCGGCCGCTCAGCGGCAGGGCAGTAATGCTCAAAAACGGGGCGCAGCCCCTGGAGAATGGCACCGGCTGCCTGCGGCAGCGATTTGAACTCGTGTGGGGGAAGCCAGTCTACCCGAAAATGCAGCCCCGGAGAGTGCGGCAGCCCGAACAACCGCATCTGCTGCACCTGCGCCAGTGTGCAGTCCTCCAGCCGGTCTGCAGCCGCGTCGCGGACCAGGAAATGCAGCGCAGCAATCCCCAGCGCATACAGCCGCAGCACAGGGGTCACACGCAGCGGATGGGAGAATGGCTCGACGTTGATGGTGAAGTCGGGGAAAAAGCAGGACAGGTAAACGAAGTTCTCCTCCCCAATTTGCTCCTGGAATACATCGTTCAAATAGGACCTGCCCGCGCCCAGCATAGGGATGGCGGCCAGGTTCTCCAGCGGGATAGTTGTGCGGCGCCCCCTTTCAGGCGCTCCCCTTTCATTCTCAGCAACAGCTGCCAGCAGGTTCTGCACCACACCCCTGGGAAAACTGACACGGTAGGTCCAGGTGAAGCGCGTCCCCTGCAGGCGCAGCGGACTGTCGATCACCTGTGGAGTGTCCAGACAGCGCTGCAGGGAAACACGGTAGGCATGGATCTCTCGCCCTTCCGTCCAGCCGTCCAGGGCGCACAACTGCTGGTAAAGATTATCCAGCTCCTGGCAGCCTGCTTCTACAGCCGTTCGCCAGTCCGGATCCGGACGCAGGCAGCGTGCATACGCCTCCAGATACTGGTGAACGCCCTGCAGGTACAGCTTTCTGCGCGTCATCAGGCGCAGGAAGATTCCAGCCTCTACCGGGTGCGCCCCCAGGTTGCCGGCATGCAGCGCTGCCTGGTCAAACAAATTCAGGCCATCGCGCGACTGCCCCAGCGCTGTCTTGACGCTGCCGCACATCCAGGCCTGCTCACATTCAATGGCTGCATGTTCGGCTTTAAAGAAAGCCTCCAGCACAACCGCCCAGGGTGTATCGCTGTGCAGGGGCAGGCGCTGTATGGCGCGTTCGATTTCAAGCACCACCTCCCCGTAGTCCCACGACTGGTACCACACCTGGTAGGCGTACGCATAAGCAGCCAGGGCGTGGTAAATGCTGCGCTCGGCAGTGGGGAGCAGCACTCCATCTGCCCCGCGCTCGGCCAGCACGCCGGCACGCAGGTGATCCTCATCGAGCAGTGCCTGCAGGATCAGTTCCAGCAGGTTGGCGGGCAGGTGCGCCGCGTAGACAGCTTCCCCGGCAGGGCGTCTGCTCGCGGTTCTCAGCCGCAGCCGGTGGGGATGAATTAAATTCCTCATATCCGCTCTCCTGGCTGTGCGCTTCTCGCTCTGCTTTCTCCACCCGGTTAAATTCTATACCGGTTTTCAAGTCCGGGCACATCCGGTTTTCCGCCGGCTGCGGCTCGTAAAGTAGAATGAAGTCGCTATGTTATAATACAATATCTATAGAGTCCGGGAGTGGGAACGGGGTATAATTGCCGATATGGATACACGGATACCAACAACTGAAGAGCCTGTCATTGCAAGGCAGCATCCAACCGTCCAGCCACAGCAGGATGGAGATCAGCGTAAAGTTGTGATCGGTATTGCCGTTGTGGGGGTCATCATCCTGATCGCCCTGGTTGCAGGGATTATCTTCCTGGCTCAACCTACTACGGATACAGCTCGCGTTCGCGATATTTTCATCATCTTTATGGCGCTGGAATCGATCCTCATCGGCCTTGCACTGGTGATTCTGATCGTCCAGATCGCCCGGCTGATCAACCTGCTCCAGAACGAGATCAAACCGATTCTGGATTCCACCAACGAAACCGTGAGCAATCTGCGCGGCACCACAACCTTCTTGAGCGAGAACCTGATCGAACCTGTAATTTCGTTGAACGCTGCCGTCGCCGGGCTTATGCAGGCGCTTAAATTGATAGGGCTGGCGCGAAAAGGTCCTAAAGAACGTAAATCAAGGGAAGGAGTATAGCCATGTCTGAACATGACAGTGATATTGGCAACTTTTTATCGGGTTTCATTATTGGCGGGCTGGTAGGAGCGGCTGCGGCCCTGCTGCTGGCGCCCCAATCGGGTGAAGAAACCCGTGCTGTACTGCGTGAGAAAGGGATTGAGCTCAAGGATCGCGCTGTGGAGACCGCTGAGGAAACCCGCATGCGCGCCGAAGCAGCGCTGGAAGAGGCTCGCATGCGCGCCGAGCAGGCCATGGAAGAGGTGCGCGTGCGGGCGGAAGAAGTGGCCCGCCTGACTCAGGAGCGCGCCGGTGAACTGCAGGAAAAAGGCCGTTCAACCCTGGACCAGGCGATCAGCGCCGGTAAGCGGGCAGCGGGGGCCGCAAAGGAGGAGCTTGAAAAGCATTCGCCGTCTGAGGATACCGCCTCCGGAGAACTGTCGAGCGACCCGTCCATCTAAGACCTTATCTTCCCAATAAAGCAGACAGGGCTGTCACGTTGAACACAGCCCTGTCTGCTTTATTTTAAATGATCGCGAAATCAGGGCAGGTCTGCCAGCACTTCGGGCACGGCAGCCAGCACGTCTCCGGCCAGGACAGAGGCCGCAGATCCGAGGTTTTCTTCAGCGTACAACCCTGCATGGGCATGAATCCATGCCCCGGCGATGGCAGCCTCGTAGGCGTCCATACCCTGCGCCAGCAGGCCGCCGATCAATCCAGCCAGCACATCGCCTGTGCCGGCACGCGCCAGCGCCGGGGTAGCCACCGGGATCACCGCCTGCTGCCCGTCGGGCGCAGCGATTACCGTGAAGGCGCCTTTGAGAACCACCACATGCCCCCATTCCCGGCTGAAGCGGCTTGCCACGTTCAGGCGGTCGTCCTGGATCTCCCGGGTCGACAGGCCGGTCAGAACGGACATTTCTCCCGGATGCGGGGTGAGCACGGCCGGCTGCGGCAGGCGCCGTGACCAGTCGCTCAGGCGGCCGAGCAGTTTCAGCCCGTCGGCATCGATCACCGCGGGAGGCAGGTGTTCCTCATCCAGCAGCTGGTCCAGGAAGCGCTCAGTCTCTTCCGCCAGCCCAAAGCCGGGGCCGATCACCAGCGCGGTGGGCCGCTCGAGGTTCTGCTGCACCATCTCGGCAGCCCGTGAAGCGATGGCGCCCTGCCAATCGGGGAGCAGCAGCCAGGTGGCCTCGGGAAAATGTCCCGCCAGCGCAGCGTGCAGCGAAGCCGGCACCCCCATGGTCACCAGTCCGGCCCCGGCCCGGTAGGCGGCTTTGCCTGCCAGCAGCACCGCCCCGGTATAGCTGAGGGATCCGCCGATCACCAGCGCCGTGCCGAAGGTGCCTTTGTGGGCCTCCATGGGGCGCGGGGGCAGCATGGCATGGATCTCCTGCTTTGCGGGGACGGTGCGCTGCACCCGCCGCCAGCTTTCCAGGCTCTCGCCGTCCTGCGGCAGGCCGATGCCCACCACTTCCAGGTCGCCCAGCAGGGCAAAAGCCGGGAATTTCAACAACCCCTGCTTGACCGCCGCCATCGTGACGGTCAGGTCCGCGGGGATGGTCTCCGGCGCAGCCTGTCCGCTGTCCGAATCGACCCCTGAGGGGCAGTCGACGGCAACCACGCGCGGTGGTTCTTCCATCGCCGCCAGGGTGCGGCCGGCAAAGTCGAGCACACGGGCAACCTCTTCTCTGAGCGGCAGGCGGATGCCGGTGCCCAGCACCCCGTCCAGGACCACGCCGTGTTCGTGCAGCAGGTTTCCCAGGGTTTCATGACCGGGATCCTCAGCAGCCCGGAAGACATCTCCGCCGGCTTCCTTAAGGCGCTGTATGAGCGGGTCCCCTTCGTCTCTGGGGCGCACCAGGTAAGCCGCTGCCTTCCAGCCCTGTGCGGCCAGGTGTGCCAGGGCCACCAGGGTATCGCCGCCGTTGTTGCCTGATCCCACCAGCCCGAGCACGCCCCCGGGGGGCAGGTCTGCATACCTGCCAGCAACCGCCCCGGCCAGGCCGCGCCCGGCATGTTCCATCATCTGTGCATAGGAGTGGCCGCTCTGATCGGCCTCGCGCTCAATGGCCTGCATCTCTGCCACGCTGACCAGTTTCATCGATGTCCTCTCCCATCCGTGATCGGGTAGTATTCTGCTTCCTATTATATAACTGTGTGGGGAGCCGGGGCGCTTTATGCTCTTAACGGGAAGTTATTATCCCTCCCTGCCAGGCAGTTTCCGACCGCCCCGCAGACGCGCGGAGCGGTAAGGACATGCTGCGAATAATTCGCTTATCCGGTCGAAGGACGCCTGTCTGCTGGCAAACTTGCCAATCGGATGCAGAAGACGGTTGTAAGGATGTGCGGAAAAGCCTGCTCCGCCGCAGGGTAACCGCTCAGGACCTCCTGCCGCGGCGGAAGAACAGAAAGCTGCTCACCATGGCCGCGGTCAGTGCGCCCAGGGCACCCAGCGCGGCGCCGGTGCGCCGGGAGGGTAATTTCACCTCCCCGGAGGATAACATCCCGGCCAGCGGCTGCAGCTTCTGCGCCGGGGTGACCCCAAACAGCGCGTTCATCACGGTCTGCACCAGGCGGTAATTCCCCGGCTTACGGGCAACCGTCGCCAGGTCCCACGGATAGGGCGGCTGCCCGGTGACCACGGCCTTCGGCAGCGTAAACTGGAGCAGGCCCACTTTTCCATGCGTGCGCCCTGTGCCCGACTGCTTGACCCCACCAAAAGGCAGCATGGGGATAGCAAACTGGGCAATGGTATCGTTGACCACCACCGAACCGGCCTGGATCCGGTCCGCCACACGCTCCGCCCGCCGGATATCCTGGCTCCAGACCGACGCGCTCAACCCAAAGTGGCTGTCGTTGGCCAGGCGCACAGCCTGCTCTTCATCATCCACCTTCATGATTGGCAGCAGCGGGCCGAAAGTCTCTTCCTGCATTAAGAGCATATTGTGATCCACGTCGACCAGCACGGCTGGTTCGATAAACATGCCGTGGATCTCCCCGCCCGTCAGCAGGCGGGCGCCTTTCGCCAGGGCATCGTCCAGATGGCGCTGGATGGTGCGGAACTGGCGCGGATCGGTGATCGGCCCCATGTAGTACGGGCTGCGGATATCGGTCGTATAACCCACCTTCAACCGGGCTGCGGCGTCGAGTACACGCTTAAGAAACTCGTCGTACACTTCTTTGACCACATATACCCGCTCCACAGACATGCAGGTCTGGCCGGTGTTGTAAAAAGCGCCCCACACGCCCCAGTGCGCCGCAGCATCCAGATCGGCGTCTTCCAGCACGATCATGGCATCTTTGCCGCCCAGTTCACAGGCCGTGGGGATCAGGTACTCAGCGGCCGCCTGCATCACTTTCCGGCCGGTGGCGGTCGATCCGGTCAGGAAGATGAAGTCTGGCCTGCTGCGCACCAGCGCTTCACCCACTTCACCATCGCCGTGCAGCACGCGCACATACGGCGTCAGCTCCGGCACACGCTCAAACAGGCGTTCGATCAGCAGCCCGGTGGCCCCGGTGACCTCGGAGGGTTTCAGCAGCACGGTGTTCCCGGCCAGCAGGGCCGACAGCACGGGCGGCATGGCCAGGGCAAACGGGTAGTTCCAGGGCGCGATCACGGCCACCACGCCGTAGGGGCGCGGCTCTACGGTGATGCGCTTGAAGAAGAAAATCCCGCTGGAGATACGCCGCCGGCGCAGCCAGTGAGGCGCTCTGCGCAGGTACAGGTGCAGCATATCAACGGTCATGAAGACCTCCGCCAGAGCATCCTGGCGGCTTTTGCCGGTGTCCTGCGTCATCACGGCCGTGATCTCATCGGCTGCGGCGATGATCTCGTGCTGCAGTTTGCGTAGAATGCGAATACGCTCCTGTACGGGTGTGCTGCTCCACACGCCGGCCGCGCGGCGCATTTCGAGCATCGCCGCCTCTACCTCGCTCTTCGTGCACATCGGGATCTCGCCGAACACCTCCTGGGTGGCCGGGTTGACGAACTTAAGGATTCTGGCGTCCGACATCGTAAACCTTTCCCTCCGGGATACCCCCTGAAATGATGGTTACACTGTGGATAAAGCCTGATTGACCCCACTACGGCAGGCGCACTACCGGATGCAGAAGCGCCCGGTACATACAGTTTACAGCATACTTTCCCTGCTGCGCAAGCGGTTGTGCAATTTGGAACAGAACCCGGGCGGCGCAGTTCAGGAACGGAGCGCAGGCGCACTGGCCGCCAGCCAGAGGGGCAGATCGGCTGCCAGGCGCCGCATCACTTCGCCCGCCGCCGAGTGAAACACACCAGCATTACCGTAAGCATCGCCCCCATCTTCGCCCACCAGGTCAGTCACCCCGCGCAGGATCAGGCAGGGAATCCGGTTTCGGGTGGCGACCCAGGCGATAGCCCCCGACTCCCAGTCGCCCACCACCGCGCCGTAGTGCTGCTGCAGCTCGGGCAGCCGGTCGACCACCAGGTCCGAATCAGCGGAGACCATCTGTGTGCGCAGCACAGGCGGCGTCCCCTCCATGTTCAACCAGGACAGGTCCAGGTCGGTGGTGTAGCTGTCAATCGCTGCAGCTGCATCGCCCATCTGCTCGTGGATGTCGTAAACGACCGTGCGCTCCACCAGTACAATTGTCCCCCGCTCCACATGCCCACGGAACCCGCCGCAGGTGCCCAGGTTCACCAGCAGGTCAGGCTGCCAGCGGTCGATGGCATACTGGGTCGAGCCGGCGGCGGCAATTTTGCCCCAGCCGCCGTGCATCAAAACCAGCGGGGGACGGTCCGCCTCGCAGACGGTAAACCATTCTCCGTAAGGAGAGGTCTGCAGCTCATGCTCCGGATAAAGCTCGCAAACCGCGCGCCACTCGCTGGCAGCGGAGATTAAGACAACGACCTGGATATGTTCCTCCATGATGCAGCGTTACAGAGATGCTCCCGGCAGCCAGACAGGGACAGCAGCCGGCTCAGTAACCGGACGGCCAGCAGGACCGTGATCCCCCGGCTGCCGGCCGCACGTTAGTTAACCTCTGCCGAGATCTTCTCCAGCTCGGTCACCACCTGATCCAGTTCATACGCCATGGGTGAGGGGCAGCGCTCCAGAAAGATATCCGCCAGGCTGCGGTAGTACCACAGGCTGCCCTCCCGGCCGCCGTTGAAGCGCTCCCAGGTGGCATTCCCCTGCTCGCGCAGATCGCTCAGGATGGTGCGGGCGTTGTGGAGTTTATCCGCCAGTGAGATGCGCAGCACCTCGGGAGAAGCGAACTGCAGGTGGGCGAGATAGGCTACTTTGCGCTCGCGCCAGGGAGGTTTTGGGGTCTGGTCCGTATCGCTCAGCGCGGCCACCATCGCTGCGACCCGGGGGCCAAAGCGGTCCTGGATTTCTTCCAGGACCTCCTTCCCACCCTGGTCCTCCACGGCATCGTGCAGCAGGGCCGCGATGGCCTGATCTTCGTCGCCTCCAGCTTCCAGCACCAGCGCGGCCACTGCCATTAAATGGGAAATATAGGGAATGGTCGTGCCTTTCCGCACCTGGTCCGCGTGCAGGCGGCTGGCAAGCAAAAAGGCGGATTCGAAACGCGAGGACAGGCTCATAATCGCCCCTTCTAGACCGGCGCCATTTGCGCCACGATCTCCTCGATCTGTTCGGCCACCCTGGCCTGCTCGGGATATTCGGAGCGTGTGAGCATGATCTGGTTGGCGATGCGCAGCAGCAGCTTGGGGTTCACCCGGGCCAGCTCTTCGGTGATCTTTGTCCACAGCCGCCGTAGATCGGGATTGGGGTGCGTGGCAGCATGGATGGCGATCTGGGCCGGAGAAGACATGCTCAGGTTCCAGGCCGAGGTGTTCAGCTCCAGCTCACGCCCGGCGTTCGCCCAGTAATACGAGAGCATGGGGTTGATCAGACCGCGCATCCGGCTCCACAGGGGATCGTCCTCCTGCACGAGGGCAAAGAAAGCCAGGTAATACGGCCGCGCGCCGTTGTAATCGCGGTTGACCTGCGAGAGCTTGCCGGCGATGGCCGAGGCATAGGAAGCCATATACCAGCGCAGGTCCTCGATGGTTGCGCCCGGCTCGCCCTTCTGCACCGATTCCCACTGCAGCCGGCAGGCGATCAGATACGTGTTGGCTGAAGCGGCGAAGTCCTGCGAGCGCTGCACCATGGCCTTCTTGGCCAGCATGCGCGCCATGTCGGGGTTGATCGGTGTGTTTTCGGGGATCACTGCGTTTTCGATGTCGCGCACCAGCACCTGCAGGGCAGGCTCGTTATGGAAAGGGATCTCTCCCTGGCCGGTGAGGACGTAATTCTTGCCCTTGCGCTGGATCAGCCCGCGCTGCTTCAGGTCATCCAGCAAACTCTGGATGTAGTCGGTCTGGTTCTGGTCGTTCAGGATCAGATAAGCCAGCTCCTGCAGGTCGACCTCCAGGCCGGTTCGCACCACGGCGTAAACAAAGGACGATTCGGCGCGGCGCACGAAATCCGCTTCCGATTCGATGCCAGGGGCCAGGCAGAGCGGGCTCTCGCTGGTCAGCGGCCGCACCGAAGTATCGAAGGCGTTCTGGTGCAGAGCGAGCTGGAACGTCTCGCGCAGCCCGGCCATCGTGCGCGGCAGGCCCTGGGCGTCGTAGCGTTCCTGGAGCATGTCCAGCAGATCCTGTGCGTTGTACTGGTTGGGGTTCTCGCACAGCTCACGGTAGATATCACGCAGGATATCGCGCCGGGTAGTCAGGTCAAAGGTGGTCATCTTCAGGCGGGCGAAGAGGTTTTTGTACTGCACGTCAATGGTATGGCGCGTGCTCTCCTGTTCTTCATTCTCCGCCTCAGCGGGCTCGAGCAGGATCAGGTCTCCATCACCCGGTGTCATGACATAGTCCAGAGGAGCAACGTAAAGCTGCAGGTCTTTCATATACAGGTTGACCAGGTCGCGGTTGTCCTCCAGCCAGCCCTTGAACTGAGAGTAGCCAAAGTTGGCTTCGTTGAAGGCCGGGTCCATCAGCAGCATGGTCTGCTTCAGGCGGGTCGCCAGGACAGGCAGCTCACCGCGCTGCCCGTGAGCCTGGATAGCGCGAATGAGCAGCGAACGCGCCGATTCACGTTCGGCGCCCGACTGCTCGACCACCTCGGTCATCTCACCCAGGGCGGTTTCCAGGTAGATGAACTCATCGCAGGACTTTACCAGCAGGTGATGGGTCACGCTGCGCGGGCCGATGCCCAGGGTGTAGCGCCCGTATTCCCGGAGCTTGGCCACCAGCGGACCGAAATCACTGTCCCCCGAGACAATCACAAAGGTGTTGATCTGCGGGCGGGTCATGGCGATCTCGAAGGCATCGATCGCCATGCGAATATATGCCCGGTTTTTCCCCACGCGCACACTGTAGATCTGGATCAGATCGATGGAGTTGTTCATCAGCTCATCGCGGTAGCGGTAAAACCTCGACCAATCACCATAAGCACGCTTTACAACCGCCGGGCCGCGAGTTTGCAGATATTCGATTAATTTGGTAACTTCAAAATCAAAGAATTCTCTTTCCGCCCACAGGGCAATATTCTCAAAGTCAATAAATACAGCAAGTTGGTCGGTCATTGGATTCTCCTTGCGGAGATCCGGTTCGTTTTTTCACAATTTTTCTTCCTTTTAACCGGAACCCGGATCTCCCTTTTTTGGGCGCCTGACTTTTTTTGACCCCTATAAACCTTTATTTGACTTAAATCTTACTACAGATTCCACACATTTAGTGCATTCTGCAGGATGGCTTCCCAGGCTGTCCCTTCAGGTGTGGGCGGCTCACCAACCGGATCCTGCCAGGGTTTTCCCAGAAGGCAGGCCACCAGCGCCTGTGCACAGGCAGCCGTGGCATCCAGGTCGTACCCGCCCTCCAGAAAAAACGCCAGGCGTCCCTGGCAGTTTGCGTTCGCTCAGCCCTGCAGGCTGGCTGCGGCCTGGCCGACAGCGGCTGCAGTCATGCGCAGATGCCCCAGCGGATCGCGCCAGTGGACATCGAAACCGATGCTCACCAGCAGCATTTCTGGAGAATAGCGGTCCATCAGGGGCAGGATCAGGCGGTTTACAATGCTTAACAGCGCCTGATCGCCCGAATCGGGCGGCAGAGGGAAGTTGGCCGTCAGCCCTTCTCCGAGGCCGGCGCCCCTTTCTCTGATCTCGCCGGTGCCCGGGAAGAGCGGCGACTGGTGCACAGAGAGAAAAAAGACGTCATCACGCCGCCAGAAGATCTCCTGCGTACCGTTGCCGTGGTGCAGATCCAGATCGACGATGGCCAGCCGGCGTGCGTTGTGCTGCTGGAACAGCCACTCGGCGGCGAGGGCGATGTTGTTGAGCAGGCAGAAGCCCATTGCCCGGTGTGGGGTGGCGTGGTGCCCGGGCGGGCGCGTCAGAGCGAAACCGTACCGCGCCTCGCCGCTCCAGACCGCGCTGGCCACAGCCGCCGCCCCTCCGGCCGTCTGCAGGGCGATTTCCCAGGAATAGGGCGTGGTGTAGGTATCCAGATCCAGGTGCTCGGCAAAACGGCTGGCCGTACGCACTCGGTTCAGATAGGCCGGGGTGTGGATCGTCTGCAGGACATCCGCCGGCAGTTCGATGGACGGCAGCCGCGGGTAAGGATCCCACCAGCCGGCTGCTTCCAGCGCCCTCCGTATCGTCTCGATGCGCTCCGGTTTCTCGACGTGTCCGCTGCTGAAATGGTATTCATGTCCTTCGGGATAGTAGTAAACGAGCTCCGGCGTCATTCCCTCCTCCTCTGTCCGGTGCACGGCAGGATGCTGGCAAATTACCGCTTCTTCTACCATGAAGACGCCAAAGAGTAAATAAGAAATACGGACTATCAATGTTTCTGCAATTATACAACAGCGCTTCTACAACCCTGGATGCCCGTAAGAATTCCCCCTCAACGGAACAGAATCACCCGTTTCCAGAAAACGATGTATTATACTTTTTGCGATGGCCGAAGTTTTATCCAGGGATACCGCGGAAAGTCTCGCTGCTCCCCAGCAGCGAGTGCTGCGCTTTTTAAAAACCCTTCCGGAGGGCTGCCGGATCTGGACGCATTTCCATGCCGGCGAGGTGGGCTCACCCGATTTCCTGGTGATGGATCCCCACGGGCGAGCTCTGCTGGTTAAGCTCAGCCTGGCGCGGCCGGCGGCCGCGGTTCCGGCGGCGCAGCTCCCCCTGCTGGCAGACGAGCGTCCGCCCCTGGGCCTGTTCGAAATCCGCGTGCTGGAACAATTTATCCAGCGCCTTCCGGGGATCGAGCTGGCCCTGGCGGTAGTCTTCCCGTATATCACGCAGAAACAGCTCGCCATCTGCCGGCCCTGCAATCTGCCCGATAAAGTAAGCTGGCTGGGGCGAGAAGCGCTGCAGCCGGGCGGTGAGCGCCTGTGGATCCAGGCTTTCAAAAGCCCTGCCCTGAACGAACAGCAGCAGCTCGAGGTGCAGCTGCGCTTCGCCCCGGAAGCCGCCCTGCCTGCGGAACTGTGCAGCCCGGCCTCGGCGGGTTGTATGCTGGACCCGTGGCAGGAAAGGGCCGTAAAGGCCGGCTTCGACCGCCCCGAAGGGAAGCCGCCTGCAGAGCCGGCTGTGTGGCTGGCCGGCGGGTCATATGGGAGCGGAAAAACAACCGCCCTGTTATGCCGCCTGCGCCTGTATTACGAAGTAAACCCGCGGCTCAGTGCTCTGGTGCTGGCCCCAGCGGCCAGCATCCTGGCCGGGCTGCGCCGGCGCGCCGCGCTGCTCTCCGGCTACCTGTCCGAACGGATCGAGTGGCAGACCCTCTCCGGCTGGTGCCGGGAACACTGGCCCACACACCCTGCCTGGGTGGAACCGCTCTCCCAGCAGCGGCGCCAGGGCTTCATCCGCGCAGTGTGGCGTGCGCTGTTCAAAGATTCAGACCTCAGCCCGGCTGATCTCGCACAAGAGTTCGACTGGATCAAAGACCAGGAGGTCTGGAGCCGTGAGAGCTACCTGAAGGCCCGGCGCCGGCCCACCGCCCTGGCGGAGCGGATTTATACTGCCTTTGAACGCTACCGGCGCATTCAAAAGGAAAAACGCACCCCTGATTGGGGCGATATCCCCCACCAGATTTTGATGTTCATTGAGGAAGGCGTTATCCGCCCGCCGTCCTACGATCTGGTGCTGGTGGACGATGGCCATTTCTTCCCCCCGGTGGCTTATCGCCTGATCAGCCATATGCTGAAGCCAGGCGGCGAACTGCTCATCAGCGCCGAACCGCGCCCCGGACACCAGGCTCCATGGAGAGCCGCGCGCAGGTCCGTCCGCACTTTTCGCCTGCAGGGGCAGTATGGAGCTGACTGTGCCCCGGACCCGGAAATCCTGTTCCAGCGCATCTCTGACGAGGAGCGCGACGCCCTGATCACCCTCCGTAGTTGACAGGCCGTGCCGGTTCGATTAGACTTAGAGCGGTGATTCGTACATCCCAGAAAAACGGATAACCGGATAGAAGAACCACAATGCTTTTTACACGCGAGCAGTTAGAAGCCATCGAAGACCAGGCACTGGCGCCCTACGGCTGCCGCAGCCGCAACAGCAAAGGGCGTGAATACCCCGACGACGAACCGGATTACCGCACCGCTTTCCAGCGCGACCGGGATCGCATCCTGCACACGACCGCGTTCCGTCGTCTGGAGTACAAAACCCAGGTTTTTATCAACTACGAAGGCGATTACTACCGCACCCGTCTGACGCACACCCTGGAAGTGGCGCAGATTGGGCGCACCATCGCCCGGGCGCTGGGCGCCAATGAAGACCTGGTGGAAGCCATCTGCCTGGCTCACGACCTGGGGCACCCGCCTTTCGGTCACTCGGGAGAGGCGGCCCTGCACCGCCTGATGGTGGACTATGGTGGCTTCGATCACAACAAGCAGTCGCTGCGCATCGTCACCAAGCTTGAGCGCCGCTATCCGGATTTTCCAGGGCTGAACCTGACCTGGGAGGTACGGGAAGGGATCGTCAAACACGAGTCCGAGTATGACGTCGCAGACGCATCGGAATACAACCCCGAGCTGCGTGGTCACCTTGAGGCCCAGATCGCCAATGTGGCCGATGAGCTCGCTTACACCGCGCATGACCTGGACGACGGTTTGCGTTCGGGCATGATCACCCCGCAGATGCTCTCCGGCATCACCCTGTGGGAAATCCTGGCCGAAAGCGTGGGCTGGCACGAAACCGTCCTGGATGAACTCACCCGCCACCGGCTGATCCGCCGCTTGATCGGGATTGAGGTTTCGGATCTGGTGTATACTACCGACCAGCGCCTGCGCGAAAGCAATGTCAAATCGGTCGAAGAACTGCAGCGGCTGCCTTACAATGTGATCGGCTTCAGCGAAGACATGCACCGGCGCAACAGGCAGTTGAAAGATTTCCTGTACACGCACCTATACCGCCACCACCGTGTGATGCGCATGGCCGTCAAAGCCGAGCGCATCCTGCAGGATCTCTTTAACGCCTATAGAGCTGAGCCGTCGATGCTGCCCCGCCACATCCAGGAAATGATCGATGAGCGCGGCCTGGAACGCACCATCTGCGATTACCTTGCGGGTATGACCGATCGTTATGCGATCGAAGAACACGAAAAGCTATTCGACCCCATAACGAAACCCTGAGTAAACACAATGAATAACGAGTAGGTCTGCTCAGCTCCGCCTGTGCAGGCCTAACAGCGTTTCTTATTCTGGAGATGAAGGTATGTCTGAACAACCCTACTTAACTGCCGAAGGCGCAAAAAAGCTGAGGGAGGAACTTGAACAGCTCAAAGGACCTGGCCGGGAGGAGGTAGCCCGGCGTCTGCGAGAGGCGATCGAAATGGGCGACCTCTCCGAGAATGCAGACTATGCGATGGCCAAAGAAGATCAGGCCTTTCTGGAAGGTCGCATTCAGGAGCTGGAGTATCTGCTCAGCAGCGCCATCATCGTAGAAGAACAATCCGGTGTGCGCGAGGTGGTTGAGGTAGGCGCCACGGTCACCGTCCAGGAGGAAGATTACCCTCCCGACACCTATAAACTGGTGGGAGCCAAGGAGGCCAACCCGCGCGAAGGGAAGATTTCGAACGAATCTCCCATCGGCCAGGCACTTTTGGGCAAGCGCGTGGGCGAAATCGCCGTGGCGAACACGCCCAGCGGTGAGATTAAGTTGAAAATTCTCAAGATCGAATAGATCTAAAGATTATTACGAAGAGCCGGCCTTTTTTACAGGCCGGCTCTCTTTTTTAGAGTGGGGGAATCCCTACCATTAAAGATAGGGTAAGTCCTACTTGTTAAACCTGCCTGCCGCAGGTATCATATGGACAGTTGAAGGCACGACGGCTTGGGAGGCCGAGGGGGAAATCAGCCGAAGACTTGATGAAGCGTATGCAAGGGGGATGGCGAAGTCATACGAAGGGTTTGCAGCGGGGGATCGCTGGACTGCAAACTCAAAAAGAGATACTTATCCAGCGCCATATCTCGCCGGTTCAGCCGGCGAGCTGTGGTTTAAAGCCCCGGTACACAAAAGCGGGGGCCTTCCGGTGTGACCGGAAGGCCCCCGCCTGATTCAGCAGGGTTAGATCTTTAGATCTTCGACCAGATCGCCAGCTCCAGCACAAAGCGATCGAAGAAGCTTTCGGGGGGCAGGGCACCGTCACCGTAGCCCATATCCACCACGCGGGCGACCATCTGCAGGGTCTGGGTCTCCAGCACGGTCTCGGTGCCGGGCTCCACCAGAACCGGCTCACCTTTGGCGGCCAGGCGCTGGCGGGTGGCGTCGTCGGTGTAGGCGTGGGCGCTCATCAGCACCTTCGTGACAGTCTGAATGTCGTTCTTATCGAACAGCCAGACCTCGAAAGCGGTCACTTTCTTGGGATCGCCGACGCCAATGGTCTCGGAGATGCCCACACCGCATTCGCCCATAAACTCCCCGGCCGGCGAGTCGATGCTGAAGGAGTCATCGAACAGGTCATCACCCAGGCGGTAAGAAGCCATGAACTGTGCCATTGGCGGCTCCGCTCCGGCAGCCTGGTAATCGGCCTGCGGACCGGCAGGTGGATAACCGGCCTCCGCGGGTCGAGCGCGAGGAGTCAAACCGCCGGGGCGAACGCGCATGATGTAGAACACGATCCCAGCGGCCAGGAACAGCAGGACCAGCACGCACAGGATCGGCAGCAGGCTGCGCAGGAACCCACCCCCAGCTGCCGGCTCTTCGGTTGCGGCAGGCTGCGTTGGCAGCAATATACCGCCCAGCGAAGCCGTTGCCTCCGGTGTTACCGCGGCCTGGGTCGGCGCCTCAGCCACCGGAGTTCCCGCTGCAGCACCCGCAATGACGATCGTGGCAAAGTCCTGGACCAGTTCGGGACTCAGGTTGGCAGGATTGCTCGCGATCTGCTGGAAAGCCTGCGGGCCTTCTTCACCCAGCGCATTGAAGCGAGCCCGGGCGGAAGCCACATCCCGGTTGGCGCCGAAGGCTTCGATGGTCATGCGCAGGTACTCGACCTTCTCGGGAAGGCGCATGTCGACCGGACCGGCGCCTTCATATTCCACCGGCCACAGCCCCCAGCCAATGACAAACCATCCGATGATCAGACCAATGAGGAACCCGGCAACTGCGGCATATAACGGCCGGTTCATATAATCGCGGATCGCATCCATTTCTCAAATCTCCATCAACGAAGTGTTGGTCCGGTCTGAAGATCCAGGGGCCGTTTGCAAGGTCGTTTGCCCGAAATCTACCCAGACCTTCCCTTGCGGATGTTGTCAGCCAGGCGGTTGGGATTAGCAGTGATGTGTGATCCAGCCAGAATCAGGCGCTGAACGGTTCCTGAACGGTTCTAATTGTAGACGAAATCGAGAATTTATGCAACACTTTCTGTAATCCCGGTCCGACTTGACTGTCTATTTTGTAAGGAGCCACGCTCCGCTGGGGGGTGGCTCCTTACAGCCGAAGAAATCGATGCAAGTTGTATGCCGCGTCTGCCGGTTCGGTCTTTTCGTCTGCTGTCACCTGGTCGAGTGGGAAGCGCTCTTCGCACTGTGTGCATTGAGCGTTGTTCTTATCGGCCACCACCAGCAGCCCGCCGCATACCGGGCAGGGGGCGGGCAGGGGCCGCTTCCAGGAGGTGAAATCACACTGGGGATAGTTGGAACAGCCGTAGAAGACACGGTTCTTGCGCGTCTTCCGTTCGACGATCTCTCCCTGATCTTTCGGGCACAACACACCGATCTTCTCCAGCCAGGGCTCGGTGTAACGGCACTCGGGAAAATTGCTGCAGCTGACGAACTTGCCGTAGCGCCCCCAGCGGATCACAAGCTCGTGACCGCAGTTGGGGCAGGCGCGTCCCACCGGCTCCGGACCCATATTGACCTCGGGCATCTTTTTGTCGGCGATCTCCACCTGGCGTGAGAAGGGAGCGTAGAAGTCGCGCACCACTTTCACCCAGGGCAGTTCTCCCGAAGCGATGCGGTCCAGGTCTTCTTCCATGCGCGCGGTGAAACCCACGTCGACCACGTCCGGGAAGTGCTCGGTCAGCAGGTCGTTGACGGTAAAGCCGGTCTGCGTGGGGATGAGGCGCTTGTTCTCGCGCTCCACGTAGCCGCGCTGCTGCAGGGTACTCAGGATGGGCGCATACGTGGAAGGCCGGCCGATGCCGTTCTCCTCCAGCGTGCGCACCAGGCTGGCCTCCGTGTAGCGCGGCGGCGGCTGGGTGAAGTGCTGCTCGGGGATCAGGCGCAGCAGGCGCTGGGCCTGCCCTTCACGGATGCTGGCCGGGATGCGGGTGTCTTCGTCGTCCAGCGGCTGGTCTTCATCGCGGGTCTCCTCATACAGGATGAGGAAGCCCTGAAAGCGGATGGTGGAGCCGGAGGCACGCAGCAGGTAGGTGTGCGTGCTGGATTTACCGGTCACCTCCACCGAAAGCGTATCGTAGATGGCGGCTGCCATCTGCGAAGCGACAAACCGTTTCCAGATCAACTGGTACAGGCGGTACTGGTCGCGGTTGAGATATTCCTTGATCTGGTCCGGCTGGCGCAGCGTGGAGGTCGGGCGGATCGCTTCGTGCGCTTCCTGTGCGCCGCGGGCGCGGGTCTTATATTTCGGCGCCTCACGCGGCAGGAAGGCTTCACCGTAGCGTTCCTGGATAAACTGGCGCGCTTCTTTCTGGGCCAGCTCCGACACGTTCGTCGAGTCGGTACGCATATACGTGATCAGGCCCACGCTGCCTTCTTTCCCCAGGTCAACGCCTTCATACAGCTGCTGGGCAATAGCCATGGTGCGCTTTGCGGTGAAGCCCAGGCGGCGGGAGGCCTCCTGCTGCAGCGTGCTGGTGGTGAATGGCGCGGCCGGGTTGCGCCTGCGCTCGCCGCGCTTGATCTTCGTAATCGTATAAGCCGCCCCCTCCATGTCGGCCACGATCGGCCGCACCACGTCCTCGCGTGGGAGGGAAGGCTCCTGGCCGTCTATGCGCGCCAGTCTGGCGATAAAGCTGTCTTTCGTCCCTTCGGGCTGGAATTCAGCCGAGATCGTCCAGAATTCTTCGGGCACGAAGGCTTCGATCTCGCGCTCGCGATCGACGATCAGGCGCAGCGCCACCGACTGCACACGCCCCGCCGACAGCCGGCCGCGCACTTTGCGCCACAGCAGCGGGCTGAGGTTGTACCCCAGCAGCCGGTCGACCACGCGGCGCGCCTGCTGGGCGTTGACCAGGTCCATATTGATGTCGCGCGGGTGGGCAAAGGCCTCTGCCACAGCCGGCTCGGTGATCTCATGGAACACCACGCGCCGGACGATTTCGGGGTCGATCTCAGCCGACTCGAGCAGGTGCCAGGCGATCGCCTCACCCTCCCGGTCAGGGTCCGTTGCCAGATAGACCTGGTCCGCGTCCTTCGCCAGCGCCTTGATCTCTTTCACAACCTGGCGCTTTTCGTTCGGCACGCGGTATTTCGGTTCAAAATTATTTTCCACATCCACCGAGAGTTGAGAGCGCAGCAGGTCGCGCACATGGCCGATCGAGGCTTTCACCGTGTATCCCTTGCCCAGGAAACGGCCCACCGTGCGCGCTTTCGCCGGCGATTCGACGATCACCAGCTTGCCGGTGCGCCGGCCGCCGCTGCGGCTGTTCTTCCGCTTTTCCGGCTTCTCAGGCGCCTGCTGCCCTTCATGCGCAGCGGTGCGCCCCATGCGGAACAGCGATGTGCCGCACACCGGGCAGACCCCGCGCGTCGCCGGGGTGCCTGCGCTGGTAAACACAGGCTGCGGGTCTATTATCTCTCGCTTGGTCTTGCATTTAACGCAGTAAGCTTCCAAAAGAATACTTCCTCCTTAACTATTTACCGGCACTTTACAAGCAAGGTATTCTACTACAGGTAATCCTGCCCTTCTTCTTTCAGGCGGTTAACCACCTGACGCACTTTCTGGGCCTGGTCTTTCTGGCAGACCAGCAGCACGTCTCCGGTGTCTACCACAACCAGGTTTTCAACGCCGATCGTCACGATCAGGCGGTGATCCTGGTTGACGTACACCAGTGAATCGCGCGTTTCTACCCCAACGTGCCGGCCCCCCATAATAATATTTCCATCCGGGTCCGAGTCAATCACATCGAATAGGGAATCCCAGCTTCCCACATCGCTCCATCCCAGATCTGTGGCCGGGATGACGGCTGCGTTCCGGGCCCCTTCCATGATCCCGTAGTCAATCGTTTCATTCTCCAGGCCGGGCCAGATGCGCTCCACCACGGCCTTTTCTTCCGCTGTGCCCAGGCTGGCGGCAATCTCATCCAGGCTGGCAGCCAGTTTAGGCATCTGGCGGCGAAACTCTTCCATAATATCACGCACACGCCACACGAACATCCCCGAATTCCAGGCATGGTCACCGCTGGCGAGCATGAGGCGGGCATGTTCTTCGTCCGGTTTCTCTTTGAAGCGCTTCACCCGGTAGACATCCATCGATTCATATTCACCCAGGCGCTCACCCTGCTGGATATAACCGTAGCCAGTGGCGGGGAAGGTGGGCTCGATGCCCAGCGTCACCAGGTAGCCGTCCTGCGAGACATGGTATGCGGCCTGCAGAAGCTGGCGAAAGCGCGGCTCGTTCGCCATGTAATGGTCAGAGGTGAGCACGGCCATCACCGCCTGCGGGTCGCGGTGGGCGAGCACTACAGCAGCCATCCCCACGACAGAAGCCGTGCCGCGCGGCATCGGCTCGATCAGGTAATTTTCTTTGGGGATATCAGGAACCTGCGCCTGCAGTTCCACGGCCTGTTCGGCTACCGTGACCACATAAATATGGTCCACCGGAAAGAGATCACGCACCCGGGCAACGGTAGTCTGAAACAGCGAGCGCTCATCAAACAGGCTGAGCATCTGTTTGGGTCTGCGTTTGCGCGAGAGCGGCCAGAGGCGGGTGCCTCCACCGCCGGCCATGATCACTGCATAGTAGTGCTGCAACATTAACTACCTCCCAGAGAATTGTATTCCGCCTGCTCTTCGTGCACGGCAATGTAGTGCATCCCGCCTACCTGGCGAACCATTCCCTTCAACTCCATCAAAGCCAGTGTGGCAGTCACCTTTTCGATCGGCAGATTGGTCTGCAGGCGTATTTCATCGATATGGAGAGGCTCTTTCCCTAAAACCTCATACAGTTTGGCCTCATAGGCATCGGCGGGCAGAGCGCTGCGGGCTGAGCGCTGCTCATTGACCATCTCCAGATTCAGCGTCTCGAGCACATCCTGAGGGGTCAGCAGCGGGCGTGCTCCCTGGCGGATCAGGTCGTTGGTCCCTTTGCTCTGCGGGGCGTTGATATTGCCCGGGACGGCGAAGACATCACGCCCCTGTTCGGCAGCAAACGAAGCCGTAATCAGCGCACCGCTGACCTGACCGGCTTCCACCACAACCACGGCGCGCGCCAGCCCGGAGATGATGCGGTTGCGGGGCGGGAAATTGGCAGCGTCGGGGGCCGTTCCGGGCGGATAATCGCTGATCACCGCGCCGCTTTCGGCAATTTGCGCCGCGAGCCGGCGGTGTTCGGGCGGGTATATACGGTCCACGCCGCTGCCCAGCACGGCAATCGTCCGCCCGCCGCAGCGCAGAGCCGTCTGGTGGGCGATAGCGTCCACACCGCGCGCCAGTCCGCTGACCACAGTCACGCCGCTGCCCGCCAGCGCGGCGCACAGTTCTTCGGTCACCTGACGGCCGTAGGCGGTCACACGCCGGGTGCCCACCACACCCACCGCCCACTCGTCCGCGGTGCTGATTTCACCGCGCACGTACAGCACCGGCGGGGGTTGGTCGATCTCACGCAGTAAGCGGGGATAGGTTTCGTCCTCCCAGGTAAGAACGGTCACCCCCTGTTTATCGAGACGCTGCAGGACCTTCTCCAGGTCCACGCTGCTGCGCACCTGCAGCAGCGACTGAACAATTTTAGAGGTTAAGCCGGCTGCCATCAACTCACCGGGCTGCGCATGCCAGGCGGTCCGCACATCCCCGAAAGCGTTGAGCAGCGCCCGCAGGCGCTGCGCCCCAATCCCCCTGACAAGGTTAAAGCCCACCCAATATGGTTTCAAGTCGTTCAAAGCCAGCTCCCCTTGATCGAATCATTCTGCAGCGCGTGGACTGGCACAGGATACCATATGAGTTTCTAATCCGGTAGAGGGGGGGCAGGTCAGCAGGAGCCGGTCACCGCCGCCGGAGCGACGTTAATCGGGCAGCAGTCCTTCCAGCAGATGTACTCGCATCTCGCCGCGCTCCACATCGATATCGAGAATAACGGAGTCTATCGCCGGCAGGAGTACATCTCCCCCTGAGGGACGAGCGACAATATAGACGTCGTTAGCGCCGGTTTCCAGAATCTGTGTCAGGGTGCCCAGCTCGCCGCCGTCATCGGTGAGCACACGCATCCCCAGCAGTTCGTGGTGGTAATACTCGCCTTCCGGCAGGGCCGGCCGGTCAGCGGAGGAGACGAACAGCATCGAGTTGGTCAGCTCGCGCACCGTCTCGGGGCTGTCGTACCCGTAGAAAGAAAGCAGCAGCGCGGCGCCGTGCTCGCGGCTGCTGCGGATGCGCAGCGGGCGGTGGTCTTCGCCCACATAAACGGTCACCCCGCGCTTCAAACGTTCGGGGAAGTCGGTGAGCACATGCAGGATGATCTCACCGCGGATGCCGTGCGGGCGGCGCAGCTGGCCGACCGCCAGGAAAACAGGCCCGCCGCGGTCCGGCGAGCCTGAAGTCTGGGCAGATGTTTGGTTATCGGGATCCACCGGGCGGCCGGCCGGTTTATCCGGGGATGGCAGTTCGCCACCCTGTGGGTGGTCGTCGCGCCCGCGTTGCGGTTTTGAGACCATCATTCGGGTTCGACAATATCCAGAGTTGCCCGCTTGCCTTCCTGAGCCGCGGCCACGCGCAGCAGGATGCGCATCGCATTGGCAACCCGCCCGCTTTTACCTATTACCCGCCCCATGTCTTCTTTGGCGACCTGCAGGCGCAGCACCACCTGCGAGCCGCGCCGCATCTGGTAGACGCGGACCTGGGTCGGGTCATCCACCAGCGAGGTGGCGATAAATGAAATCAGATCTTTCATCGGTCTCCTCCAGGGAGACACTCAGGAGAGGCTGTGTTCCTGAGGGCTTAGCTCGTTTTGGCTGCCTGCGTCGTCTTGGGGTTTACGTTGCGAGCCTCAGCCGCAGCCTGCGCCTCGGCCAGCAGGGTCTCCAGGGATTCGCCCTTCTTGAAGCGTTCGTAGCGCTCGAGCAGGCCGGCGCTGCGAAACACCTGGACCGCTGCATCGCTGGGCTGTGCGCCTTTGCTCATCCAGTCATAGATGCGGTCTTCTTTGAGTTGGATGGTAGCTGGATCCGTGCGGGGGTTGTAGAAACCCAGAATTTCCAGGAATTTACCGTCGCGCTGTGCTTCACTATGAGCGGCGACGATGCGGTAGCTGGGCTGTTTCTTTGCCCCAACCCGGCGAAGACGAATACGTACCATAGAACAGATCTCCTTAAATGGTTGAACTTACCCAAACAGGCGCGGCAGTCCGCGCATGCCTGATTTTTTAATCGTTTTGAACATGCGCTGAGCCTCCCGGTACTGCTTGATCAGCCGGTTGACGTCCTGCACGTCGGTCCCCGACCCGCGGGCAATCCGCCGGCGGCGGGAGGCGTTCAGCACGTCTGGCTTGCGCCGTTCTTCAAGGGTCATCGAATTGATGATAGCTTCGGTAATTTTAAGCTGTTTTTCGGCCTCCTGCGGGGAGATCTGGCGCGCGAGCTGGCCCATGCCGCCCGGCAGCATTTCCAGAATCTGGCCCAGCGGGCCCATTTTGCGCAGCTGGCGAAGCTGGTCGGCGAAGTCCTGCAGGGTGAATTCACCGGACATCATGCGCTCCGCCTGCTGGCGGGCTGTCTTTTCATCGAACGCAGCTTCAGCCCGTTCGATCAGGCCGATTACATCGCCCATGCCCAGGATGCGCGACGCAAGCCGCCCCGGGTCATAGGTCTCCAGAGCTTCCAGGCTTTCGCCGGTGCCCAGGTATTTAATCGGCACGCCCGTTACCGAGCGGATCGAGATTGCCGCCCCACCGCGTGCATCGCCGTCCATTTTCGTCAGGATCAGGCCGGTGAGAGGGATAACATCGCGGAATCCTTTGGCGATGTTGACCGCCTCCTGACCGATCATGGCATCGGCGACCAGCAGCACCTCGGCGGGATCGACGCGCGAGCGAATCGCCTGCAGCTCTTTCATCAGCTCGTCGTCCAGTTGAGAACGACCGGCGGTGTCCAGGATGACCACCGAGTAGCCGCCCTTTTTTGCCGCCTCGACGGCCTTAACAGCGAGCTGCGGCGGCGGGACACCTTCCTCATAGAAGACTGGCACATCCAGCCGCTGGCCGAGGGTCTCGAGCTGGCGCACAGCCGCCGGACGGTAGGGATCGCCCGCGACCAGCAGCACACGCTCGCCCTGACCACGCAGCACACGCGCCAGTTTGGCCGAATGCGTGGTTTTACCCGAACCCTGGAGACCGATGAGCATGATCACCCGCGGTTTGGGACCGCTCAGGTTTAATCGTTCAGGTGCGCCGAGGGTCTCGATCAACTCCTCGTGAACGATCTTCACGATCTGCTGTCCAGGGTTTAGCGCACGCGACACTTCATGACCCACGGCGCGTTCGCGCACGCGGGCCACAAAGTCTTTGACAACCGCGTAGTTCACATCGGCTTCCAGCAGCGCGAGGCGAACCTGGCGCATGGCCTGGTCCACATCGGCCTCAGTAAGCTTTCCGTGACGGCGCAGTTCCTTAAAGACTTCGTTGAGGCGCTCGGTCAAATTCTCAAACATAGCACTGCATTTTAGCCCGTAAATTAAGAAAGGTCAAGTTAATTGTATTTCTGCTCTGCTGTACACCGGAGCGCCTGCCCGGCTGCGTAACTCTTCTCCGCCAAAAGGGTTTACTACTTTGCACAGTTAAAGGGTATTTGCGGCACACTGCCCTGACCGGCAGGCAAAACGGTCCCAGCAGCGCGGGCTGCCGGGATCAATTCTGCATGAAATCGATCAATATAGTAGTAAAATATACCTTTCATTGCTACAGCCATTATTCAAAGGAGAAAAAGCATGTCCAGAGTTGCAGTGGTCACCGACAGTGTGGCAACCATCCCCCAGAGCCTGACCGAGAAATACGGCATCCATGTCGTCCCCCAGGTGCTGGTCTGGGGAGACGAGACCTTTCGAGACGGAGTCGATATCTCGCCGGATGCGTTCTACCACCGGCTGCAGAACGATAAGGTCATGCCCACAACATCACAGGCCCCGCCAAAAGCCTTTGCCGAAATTTATCGCAAACTGCTGGACGAAGACTATCATATCCTGACGATCGTGGTATCGACAAAGCTTTCAGGCACCTATATCTCCGCCATGCAGGCGAAAGAAGCGCTGGGCGATGCGCCGGTTGAGGTGGTCGATTCTTACTCCGCCGCCATGGCGATGGGTTTTCAGGTGGTGCGGGCCGCCGAAGCTGCCCAGCAGGGCGCCAGCCTGGCGGAATGTAAGGCGATTGCCGAGCAGGCACGCCAGCACACCGGCGTGCTCTTTGCTGTGGACACACTGGAGTTTCTACACCGCGGCGGGCGCATTGGCGGTGGGGCGCGTCTGCTGGGCACCGCCCTCAACCTGAAACCCATCCTCGAGCTGCGCGATGGGCGCGTTGAGCCGGTGGACCGGGTGCGCACGCGGCGCAAATCGCTCACCCGCCTGGTCGAGCTGTTCTGTGAGCGTGTGCGCGGGCAGGAACCGCTGCGCCTGGCCACCCTGAACGCGGCCGCTCCCGCCGATGCGGAACTGCTGCTCGAAGAAGTCAAACAGCAAAATATTAAAATTGACCAGTCGATCACCAGCGATGTCAGCCCGGTCATTGGTACGCACGTCGGCCCGGGAACGGTTGGGCTGGCCTGGATGGTGGGGATGTAATTATTAATGAAGGAAGCGGGTGGCATGCAGGCATGCCGCCCGCTTGTTTTCCTTTTTGACGATGGCCCAGATTCGTGGTACGCTTAATTTCAAGGGGAGATCAGCGAGAGCGAGTCATGCGGCGCTCATTCCACTATAAGCAACCAATTCAATTGACCCTCTGCGGAGCAGGTAATGATGGATTCCGTCCTTTCTATTTCCGAATCCCTGCGCGTCTACGACAGCATCCTGGGGACCATCGGACACACCCCGCTGGTGCGGCTGGGGCGCACCGGCCGGGATCTGCCTTTCCCACTGTACGCCAAGGTTGAATTCTTTAACCCCGGCGGTTCGGTGAAAGACCGCATCGCCGTTAACATCATCGAAGAGGCCGAGCACAGCGGCAAATTGAAGCCCGGCGGGACGGTGGTCGAAGCGACTTCCGGCAACACTGGCGTGGGCCTGGCGATCGTCTGTGCGCTTAAAGGCTATAAGGCTGTTTTTGTCATGCCGGACAAAATGAGCCAGGAGAAGATCCAGCTTCTGAGGGCTTACGGAGCGCGCGTGGTCATCACTCCGACAGCAGTCCCGCCGGAAGATCCACGCTCCTATTACAATGTGGCCCGGCGCATCGTCGCTGAAACCCCCAATTCCATTCTCGCTAACCAGTATCACAACCCCGAGAACCCTGCCAGCCACTACCAGACCACCGGCCCGGAGATCTGGGAACAGACCGGCGGGCGGGTAACCGATGTGATCGCCGGCATGGGCACCGGCGGAACCATCACGGGCGTTGGGCGCTACCTGAAAGAAAAAAATCCGGACATCCGCATAGTCGGCGTCGACCCGACCGGTTCGATCCTGCTCGAGACCTGGCAGGCCGGCCGTGTGCCCGATGATGTGCAGGCCAACACCTATAAAGTCGAAGGCATCGGCGAAGATTTCCTGCCATCCACCCTTGACCTGTCGGTGATCGACGATGTCATCCGGGTGACCGACAGAGAGTCCTTTCTGTGGACCCGGCGTCTGGTAAAAGAAGAGGGCATCTTCTGCGGCGGCTCGTCCGGATCGGCCGTGGCAGGCGCGGTGCGCTATATGCAGAAGCTCGCCGCTGGCGGTGATGTGAAAGACCGGCTGGCCGTAGTCATCCTGCCCGACTCGGGATCGCGCTACCTGTCGAAGATCTTCAACGACGAGTGGATGCGCGAGAACGGCTTCCTGGAAACCCGCTGGAGCGAGGTAGACCTGGGCGAAGTGCTGTCGAAAAAGCCCGGCCCGGCCCTGATCACCGCGCGGGTGAGCGACCCCATCGGCGATGTGATCGCCCTGATGAAAAAGCACGATATTTCGCAGGTGCCGGCTCTCGACGCGCAGGGCAACCTGGCCGGCCTGGTGACCGAGGTAGACCTGCTAAAATATATGGTCGAAAACGGGCCAGACGCCTCCACCTCCCAGCCCATTCGTCCGATTGTCGAAAAGGCTGAAGCCGTGTACCCGGCGAGCACCTCTCTGGAAGAAGTGCTGCCCCAGGTGCTGGATGGCTACGTGATCCTGGTGACGGAGGGTGAACGGCCAACGGGTGTGCTGACCAAAATCGATGTCCTGGACTTTATCGCGCAGAGAAATTAACCGCTCTCCCGCCCCCAGGGAGAGCCTGCCGTGATGGAAGGGAACCCATCTTTGCTGCCAGAGGAGTCATACGCGTTGAAGTTCGCCGAAATGCCCACCCTCACCTTTCTTCCTGTGGATCGACTGCTGATACACGAGCGGCACGACCCCCAGCGCACACCGCCATTGATCCAGCGCATCCGGCGCAGCGGGATGATCCGCAACCCGCCAATTGTCTCCCCTCTGATCGACGGGTCCGGGCGTTACATGGTCCTGGATGGGGCCAACCGGGTGACCGCACTGAAAGAGATGCACTACCCGCATGCGCTGGTGCAGGTGGTCGAACCCGGAGACCCGGGGCTGAAGCTGTATAAATGGAGCCACGTGGTCTGGGAGATGAGCGCCGACCGCTTCCTGAAGGGCTTCCGGAAGACGCCCGGGCTGATCCTGTGCAGGGAGCGCAATCCACACGCTGAAGCCAGCCTGGAAGGCGGCTGCGGGCTGGCCCTGGTGTACACCTGCAGAGGAAACCTGTACTCGGTCTGTACGGAGGCTCAGGATCTGGAAAGCCGGGTGGAGCTGCTGCATGCTGTGGTTGACAGCTACCGCGAGCACTGCCGCCTGGACCGCACGAACCTGCACAACATCGACGTGCTGCGTGATATCTATCCGCAGTTCAGCGGACTGGTGGTTTTCCCCGAATTCAGCATCAGCGACATCATGAAGTTATGCAGCCAGGGCTACCTGCTGCCCAGCGGGATCACTCGCTTTGCGATCTCGCCGCGCGCCCTGCACCTGAATTACCCGCTGGAAGAATTCGCTCCCGAGATTCCGCTGGAGGAGAAGAACGAACGCCTGCACCGCTGGCTGCAGGACCGCCTGGCGCGCAAGGGCGTGCGCTACTACGCCGAGGCGACCTTTCTGTTTGACGAATAAGTACCGGGAATTTATCCTGTGAACTGAAACGTTACAGCACTGCGGCTGCCCCTTTCTGCAGGAAGTGGGCAGCCGTAATCATTCCCAAACCAACGGCCGGCCGTCTCTGTAGAACACCTCACCGTCCACCAGGATCTCGCCGTCGTGCATATCGCAGAGCAGATCCCAGTGGTCTGCTTTTTCTGCCTGACCCGCCGTTCGCGTCCATCGATGTCCCCCAAATCCGTACTTCAGGGCTTTAAAGGCAGGGCCCGGACAGCCCCGAAAGCAGTGGGACGCGGATCAACGCTGAAGCCGCGGATAACGCTATCAGCCCTTTTCCGTCATCCGTCTCAACCGCATCGCCCGCGTCCCCCATTTCAACCTTACAACCGTTCAGCGGCGGCCAGGGCCTGGCTCAGGTCTTCCAGCAGGTCGTCCACGTTCTCCAGCCCGACCGATAAGCGCACCAGCCCCGGCGGGACGGCAATCTGCGAGCCGCTGGTGGATGCATGCGTCATGGCAGCCGGGACCTCGATGAGCGACTCCACGCCCCCCAGCGATTCAGCCAGGGCGAAGATCTTTGTGGCCTCTGCCGTACAGCGCGCCGCGGCCTCGCCGCCTTTCATCACGAACGAGATCATGCCCCCGCCGCTGCGCATCTGGCGCAGGGCCAGATCCATCTGCGGGTGCGAGGGGTGGAACGGATAGCGCACCTGAGCAACCGCCGGATGTTCGGCCAGGAAATCGGCCAGGAGGGCGGCGTTGGCGGCATGGCGGTCCATGCGCACCGGCAGGGTCTTGATGCCGCGCAGCACCAGGAAGCAGTCCAGCGGAGCAGGCACAGCACCGACAGCGTTCTGCAGGAAGGCCAGGCGCTCGTGCAGTTCGGGGTCGCGCACCACCACGGCGCCGCCCACCACATCTGAATGACCGCCCAGGTATTTGGTGGTGGAATGGACAACGATGTCGGCCCCCAGTTCCAGAGGCCGCTGCAGGTAAGGCGTGGCAAAGGTGTTATCCACCGCCAGCCAGGGCCGCGGGCTGCGGGAGGCCAGCAGGCTGGCGATCTGTGCGATGTCCGACAGGTTCAGCCACGGATTGGTGGGCGTCTCCAGCCAGACCAGGCACGTCTCCGGGCGCAGCGCAGCTTCCACCTGCTTCAGGTCGCCGGTATCGACATAGGTGAAGTCCAGGCCGTAGGGGCGCAGCACGCGTTCAAACAGGCGGAACGTACCCCCGTAAACATCGTTCCCCGCCAGCACATGGTCGCCCGGGCGCAGCAGACGCAGGACCGTGTCGGTGGCCGCCATCCCCGAGGAAAAGGCCAGCCCGAACTCCCCCGCCTCCAGCTGCGCCAGGCAGGCCTCCAGGGCCGCCCGGGTAGGGTTTCCGGTGCGTGAATACTCGTAGCCGCGGTGTTTTCCGACGCCGTCCTGTACGTAGGTGGACGTCTGGTAGATGGGGGTCATCACCGCCCCGGTGGTTGGATCCGGCTTCTGGCCGGCGTGAATGCTCAGGGTTTCGAAGCGCATGTTATTATTCCTCCTGCGCTGATTGTAACGGCCAGCGATAAGAAGAGCAAGCAAACCGGCCGTGGATTCCGAGCACGGGCAGCCCGGTTTGCTGGCTTCGCCCTCCAGAGGCCGGGCAGGTGCAGCCCGGAGACGTTATAATGAAACGAGGGCCGAAAGCAGCCCGGGTAGCAAAAAATACCAACACTGGAAAGGCAGTAATGGATATCTTCTTTCAAGATCCAGACGAGATCCCCCTCCCGCCAGCGGAAGTACACATTCGCAGCCTGCAGGCAAAACCCTGGCCAGACGGCAAACGGGTGCGCGTTTCGATCGAAGTGGATCCGTTTCAAAAAAGACCCAGCCTGGAACTGGTGGTGCGCGGGGCGGACCGGGAGCTGGCTTCGACCAGCATCATTGAAACCATGGTCCGCAAAATGGAGCTGACCATGCATCTGCGCGGCGAAAAGCCCGACGGGCCGCTGACCCTCAGCGCAGTCCTTTTTTATGAAGAAAGAGAACCGCCGGAAGAGGAAGGCGAAGAACTGCCTCCGGCAAAGATCCAGGTAGTTGACCGGGCCGAAACGACCTTTGATATCGTAGAGGAAGAAAGCTGACCGGGCGGACGGATCGCCGCCCCTGCTTCTGCATCAGGGGCGGCTGTTTTTTCACGCCCTGTATCGAAGTCTGAATTCATGAGACCCTTACTGCGCTTACGCGAATACGTACGCCCCTATCGCGGGCGGATCCTGATCGCTCTGCTCACCATTGTGCTGCTGACGGCAGCTAATCTGGCCATCCCCACCATCATTCGCCTGGTGATCGACGTCGGGCTGGCGCGCGGCGAGACCGGTTTTCTATTCTGGGCCGCCCTGGCGCTGCTGGGGCTGGGCGCTCTTCAGGCGCTGCTCTCGTACCTGAACCGCTACCAGACCGAATGGATCGCGGCGCATATCGGCTATGACCTGCGCAACCGCCTGTACGATCACATCCAGCACCTGCCCTTCTCCTTCCACGACCGCACACAAACCGGGCAGTTGATCAGCCGCACAATCGAAGATGTGCGCGCCATCGAACGCTTCACCGGCAGCGGAATCGTCGAATTAATCCGCCTGATCCTGCTGCTGGTGGGCATTGTAACCATCCTGTTTATCAACGAGCCCCGCCTGGCCTTGATCGGGCTGCTGCCGATGATCCCGCTCGTGCTGCTGACCACGCACTTCGGGCAGCGCATCGGCGGCTACTTTCTGGTAGTGGATAACGCCCTGGGCGATCTTTCCTCTCGCCTGCAGGAGAACGTCAGCGGGGTGCAGGTGGTGCGCGCCTTTGCTCGCGAACCCTATGAGATCGAGCGCTTCGACCACTTCAACCGCGCACTGTATAAAGCCCGGGTGAAGGTGCTGAGCACGTGGTCCCGCATCATGCCGACCACGCATTTTCTGGTCACGCTGGGCACGATTCTGATCCTGTGGTTCGGGGGACGCATGGTGCTGAGCGGGCAGATGACCATCGGCGAGGTGGTGGCTTTCAACGGCTACCTGCTGCTGCTGGCGAACCCGGCCCAGCAGCTCACCTGGCTGGTGAACATGGCCGGCGAGGCTTCAGCAGGTGTGCAGCGCGCGTTTGAAGTTCTGGACACCCAGCCGGCAATTCAGTCGCCGCCCGGCGCCATCATCCTGCCGCAGCTCTCCGGGAAAGTGGAATTTGATCACGTCGATTTTCAATACAGCGGGGGCGCGGTCCCGGCGCTGCAGGATATTGACCTGCAGGTTGAACCCAACCAGGTGGTCGCTCTGATCGGTACGACCGGATCCGGCAAAACCTCGCTGGTTAACCTGATCCCGCGCTTTTACGACGTCACCCGGGGCGCGGTGCGCGTGGACGGCTACGATGTGCGTCAGGTGGAGCTCACCTCCCTGCGCCGGCAGATCGGCATTGTGCTGCAGACCTCGCTGCTTTTCTCGGTGAGCATCGCCGAGAACATCGCCTACGGGCGGCCGGACGCCAGCCGGGAGGAGATCATCGCCGCCGCGAAGGCTGCCCAGGCGCATGACTTCATCATGGAAATGCCCGATGGTTATGAGACCATCGTCGGCGAGCGGGGGGTGACGCTCTCGGGCGGCCAGCGCCAGCGCGTGGCCATCGCTCGTGCCCTGCTGATGGATCCCCGCATCCTGATCCTGGACGATTCGACCTCCAGCGTGGACGCCGAGACCGAGCGCATCATCCAGAAGGCCCTCTCCAGGCTGATGGAAGGCCGCACGACCTTCGTCATCGCCCACCGCCTTTCCACCGTGCGGCGCGCCGACCTGATCCTGGTGATGAACGAGGGCCGCATCGTGGAACGCGGCCGCCATGAGGATCTGCTGCGCCAGGGCGGCCTGTACCGCGAAATATACGACCTGCAGCTGCGCGACCAGGAACAGCTCGCCGAAGACCTGCAGCAGATTGAAGCGCTGAAGGGCAGCCTCCCCACCGGCAGGCTGGACCGGCCTGATCCGGACCAGCTGGATTAACTGCTTACTGGCCTGACTGACGATCGCTCGACAAATTCTTTATGAAAAACCGCTGAGAACCTATGGCAGCTCCTCCTCAAATGCAAGACGAAGTCCTCATGAAAGGCTTCGATCCCCAGGTGACCCGCCGCCTGCTGGAATTCATCTGGCCGTATAAACTGCAGATCCTGGTCTCCCTGCTGCTGATGCTGACCGGATCTGCCATGGCCGTTGCCGGGCCTTACCTGGTCAAAGTAGCCGTCGATTCGGGGCTGCGCGCCGGCTCCCTGCCCGCACTGCGCCAGGCGGTGCTGCTCTATCTGCTGGCCGCGGGCATCCAGTGGCTGGTGACCTTCCTGCGGGTGAACCTGATGGCGCACACCGGCCAGTCCATCATTTACGACCTGCGGGCGCGCCTGTTCGCGCACCTGCAGGAGCTGTCGCTGAGCTTCTACAGCCGCTTCAGCGCCGGCCGGGTGCTGACGCGCGTCATCAATGACGTCGGAGTGCTGCGCGAGTTTATCTCCTGGGCTCTGCTGGCCATCGCGCGCGACTTCTTCACGCTCTTCGGTATCCTGTTCACCATGATGGCGATGCACCTGCGCCTCTCGCTGCTGACGTTCACGGTGCTCCCGGTGATGATCGTGTTCACCATGATCTTCCGCCGCTATGCCCGCGAAAACTACCGCCGGGTGCGGCGCGCCATCAGCTGGGTGAACTCGGTGCTGGCCGAGAACATCAACGGCGTGCGTGTGGTGCAGGCCTTCTCTCGCGAGAAAACCAATTACGAGATCTTTTCCGGGCAGGTCAACCGCTACAACCTGGACGCCAACCTGCGGGCTGCGCGTGTAGCCGCCTCGTATCCGGCGGCGATCGAGCTGCTGGCCGGCTTTGCGATTGCCCTGGCAGTCTGGGTTGGCGGCGCAGCCGTGCTTGGTCGCTGGGGCAGCAGCGAGCCGATCACTCCGGGCGTGCTGGTGGCCTTTGTGCTCTACATCGAACGCTTCTTCGAGCCCATTCGCGACCTGAGCCGGCGCTACGACTCGTTCCAGTCCACCATGGCGGGCGGGGAGCGCATCTTCGCCCTGCTCGACACGCCTGCCGAAGTGCAGGACGCCCCGGACGCCATCGCACTGCCTCCCATCCGCGGGGAGGTGCGTTTCGAAAATCTCAGCTTCCATTATTCCGACGACCCGACCCCGGTGCTGGTGGATATCAACCTGAAGGTAGAACCTGGTGAGACGGTTGCTCTGGTGGGTAGGACCGGCGCCGGGAAAACCACGCTGGTCAAGCTGCTCTGCCGCTTCTACGATCCAACCGGGGGGGCAGTGTATGTGGACGGATACGATCTACGCCGGGTGACTCAGCACAGCCTGCGCAGTCAGATGGGCATTGTGCTGCAGGATCCTTTCCTGTTTTCCGGCACGGTCAGCGAGAACATCCGCTTCGGCCGCCTGGATGCCAGCGATGCGGAGGTCGAGGCAGCGGCGCGCGCTGTTGGCGCCCACGACTTCATCGTCCAGCTCCCGCAGGGCTATGAGACCCCGGTGGAAGAGGGCGGCCTGATGCTCTCCGTTGGCCAGCGCCAGCTTGTATCCTTCGCTCGTGCCCTGCTGGCCGACCCGCGCATCCTGATCCTGGACGAAGCCACCTCCAGCGTGGACACGCAGACGGAGATCGTGATCCAGAACGCCCTGCGCCGCATCCTCAAGGGTCGCACCGCGTTTGTCATCGCCCACCGCCTGTCCACGGTAGTCAATGCCGACCGCATCATCGTCATCGACAACGGCCGCATTATCGAACAGGGCACCCACCGCGAACTGCTGGCCCTGGGCGGCTACTACAGCCGCCTGTACCGCGAGGGCTTTTCGGACGAGTAATTGAGGCTGTCCGGCACCAGCGGAAGGCAGGCTGGTTTCCCGGAGCGCCGCGTCCGTAATTCCACGCTCACACCCGTGACAGTTTTGAGAACAACTTAAACGCATTTTCAAGATTTTAAGATAGGGAAGCGATACCTGCGATCTTCAGCACTGCTGCGCCTTTCCCGGGTTGACGGCTGCCCGCCCATCTTTTCATGGGCGGGTTTTAATTTGTTCATTCTCAGCCAGCAGGCAGACTCCACCCCATCATGCATATTCATCCCGCTCAGACTGCACGCGGTTGAACCGTCGAACTCGACTGCATTGCGGGCCGCTTCGACTGCGGGGCTAATGCCCCTGAGCATGCGGAGCATGCCGCTCCGCGCGCCTGCAGGGCGTAAAAAACCGAAAAAAACCTTCCCCCGGGACTGCTGCCGGTCGTGTCCAACCGGAGCAGCAGTATAATTAATCAACCTTCCCTGGCTCTCCCATCTTCCATATCCGGCATGCAGAGCATCACCACCGACACGACAGCGGACACCGGCAGCACGATCCTTGCAACCTCACCTGCAGGGCTGCCCGGCTGCGCGCGGTGTGTTTTTTTCCGTGCTGAGCTCCCGTTGCAATTTTGTTATTAAAGGGTCTGAATTACCCGCTCTGATGGTTTAATGGATTGCTGCTGTTCGTGGATCCACCCATGCCATCTGATTTCACCCCCTCCCCCCCGTCATTTCTGCGCCGCCTGGTGCGCCGGCTGCTGCTCTTTGTAGCAGCCTTTCTGGGCATGGCTGTCGGGCTGGCCGTCTGGCCGCTGTTTGCGGCGCAGATGAAGGCTGCACCCGCCAGCCATGATGCCACGCCGCTCAGCGCGGCTCCCACCGGCAGCACAACCCCTTCGCTGCAGCCCAGCGCGGAAGCTTCGCCAACTGCATCACCCACATCCATTTCAGCCACGCTCACAGCCACCCTTCCAGCGGTCCAGCAAAACCAGCCGCTGCGTGTCTCTACCACCCTGTCCGAACACCGCATCCTGCTCACCATGATGGACGGCGGCAGCAGCCGCCTGTTCGAGTTCCAGGCCCAGGAACAGCCCTTCACGCGCCTCACTGCCGGGTCCGGACAGGAACGCACCCCGGCCCTCAGCCCGGACGGACGCCGGCTGGCTTTTGCCTCCAACCGCGGCGGGTTCTGGGATCTGTACCTGATGGACCTGACCAGCGGCGAGATCGAGCAGCTAACCGACACCCCTGAATACGATGCCAGCCCCACCTTCTCGCCGGACGGGCAGTGGCTGGCTTACGAGAGCTACATCAGCACAGAAGATGGAAGCGCCAATCTGGAGATCTTCATCCTCCCCCTCGCGGAGGGCGGCGCCCCCATCCAATTGACCGACCATCCAGGCGCTGACTTCGGCCCTGCCTGGTCACCGGGCGGGCGGCAGATCGCTTTTGTCTCCGACCGCAGCGGTGATCTGGAGATCTGGCTGGCAGACCTGGATCAGGTCGATGAACGCTTTATAAACCTGAGCCGGAATGATGCCACGGCCGACACCCATCCGGCGTGGTCGCCGGACGGCGCGCGCCTGGCCTGGGCGGCTGCCCCCGCAGACGGCATCGCCACAATAACCGTCTGGGACGGCGCCAGCCGCTACCAGGCCGGCACGGGGAGCTGGCCGGTCTGGAGCCCCGATGGGAGCGCCATTCTGACCGCCCTGATCACCCCCAACCGCTCCTATCTGACCGCTTACGACGCCGGCACGGGCGCGCTGCTGCTGCCGCCTGTGGAGACCCGCGGCAGCCTGACCGGCCTGACCTGGGGCCCCCGGCCGGCGGAGCTGGAGACCCTCCCGGAGCCTCTGCTCACCGCGGCACGGGTGACCCCCACGCCCCTCTTTGTGCCCGCCCTGGAGCCGGCGGAAGACCTGCCCGAGGGGCGCCAGCGTGTGGTAGAGATCGAGGATATTGAAGCGCCCAACCCCTACCTGCACGATCTGGTGGACGAATCCTTCACTGCCCTGCGCAGACGCGTGGCCGCCGAGACCGGCTGGGATTTCTTCGCCACTCTCGAGGACGCCTTTGTGCCCCTGACCTCGCCGCTCGAACCGGGCATGAGCCAGGACTGGCTGTACACCGGCCGCGCCATCGCCTTCAACAGCCTGCCGGTCAACGCAGGCTGGATGCTGGTGGTGCGCGAGGATTTCGGCGCTCAGACGTACTGGCGCATCTACCTGCGCACTCGTTTCCAGGACGGCTCGCAGGGCCTGCCCCTGCACGATCTGCCCTGGGATTTCAACGCCCGCTACAGCGGTGAACCGCGCTATTACGAACAGGGCGGCGCCCTGGCGGCGAGCCTGCCGCAGGGCTACTGGTTCGACCTGACCGAGATGGCCGCGGCTTACGGCTGGGAGCGCCTGCCAGCCCTCAGCACCTGGCGCGCTTCTTACACAGCCAGCCGCTTCAATGAACTGGTCTACACCGATGGGATGGGCTGGTTCCAGGCCATGCTCGAGATCTACCCGCGCCAGGCGCTGGATACGCCCACCGTTCCACCGCCGCCCACACAGACGCCCCCCCGCACGCCCTGGCAGACACGCTCACCGCTCCCAACCCGCCCCCCA